>JBOGID010000468.1:0-16630 GCA_050742295.1 Acidimicrobiales bacterium
GTCAGGGGCAGGTCGGCCGCCTCGGCGCGCAGCGCCGATCGCGAATGACACCAGCCTGCTAGAGGGCGACACCGTGGCATCATGGCCTCTTGACCACCCGGCAGGCGATCATCCTGGCGTTCATCCTGCTGATCCTGGCCGCCGTCTTCGCCGTCCTGACCGTCGAGGTCTTCGGTCGCAACTGAGACGGGACTAGAGGTGGCTGGTGTCAAAGCCCTCTTTCGGCGGCCGACCGCCCAGTTGGCGCTTCGGCTGTAACGCACAAGGGCTGGTCAGGGGTAGGTCGGGCCGCCTCGGCGCGAAGCGCCGATCGCGAAGAACACCAGCTGCCTAGGCGTTCGCCACCGGGCGGGGCTCGGACCGTGACAGCTCGGCCTGGTAGACGGTCGCCGACAGGTTGGCGAGCAGCACGCCGGTTGTCGGGGGCGGGAACACGGTCCGGCCCGTCAGTTCGAGCTGGATGGCGGCGTGCAGGAAGTTCGCGCCCGCCAGCCCCGACTGGTGCATGCCCGCCGACGCACGGGGGTTCACCTCGACGAGCTTGGCCGTGCCCTCCTCGCCCCGGATCTGCACGTTGAACAGGCTGCGCAGCCCGTAGCCCTCGGCGATCCGCCGGGCCTGATCCATGAGGTCGGGACGGTCGACGATCCGCCGGGCCCCTCCGGCCGCCTTGCCGCGGGCCACGGCCAGGATCAGCGACCGCCCGTCCCCCAGGCAGTCGATCGAGAACTCCGGCCCGCGGAGGTACTCGCTGACGATGAGCGGCTCGAAGCCGGGCACGGTCCGCAGGATCGCCTCCATGGCGTCCACCGTGATCGTCCGGCTCGGTCCCTCGTAGACCGAGCGGATCCCTGCCGGCCTGGTGGTCAGGATGCGGAACCCCTCGGCCCCGTTGCCCGCGGCCGGCTTGACGCACGCCACCAGCCCGGCCGCATGCAGCGCCGCCACCGCAGCCACGAACTCGTCGGCCGTCGACACCGCCGAACACCGCGGCACGGGCACACCCAGGCGGGCGGCGCTGTCGTACATGGTCGTCTTGGAGGACAGGACCTCGACCACCGAGGCGTCGGCGGCGAGCAGGACGGTGCCGGCGTCACGGAAGTCCCCGGCCCGCCGGGCCAGGGTCAGCAGCTCGCGCGTGGGCAGGAGGACGTCGATGGCGTTGCGCCGGCAGTAGTCGATGGCCCAGTCGGCGTAGGCGTCCCCGACCACCTCGGGCTCGAGGCCGGCGTGGTCGCAGGCGGCCAGCATCGCCGATGCGCCGTTGGTGTGGGTGCCGAACACCTCGTACCGCTCGCCGTCGGGGTTCTCCCGCAACAGCCTGATCGCGTGGTGAACCGCCCCGAACGTGGCATTGACCCACAGGCGAGTCGGCACGCGAAACCCCTCCTCCTCCGCGGGCGGTGACGGTTCACCGCTCGCCCCGGGCTGAGTTTACAAACCGGCGGGTACGCTGCCTCGGTGCCTCGAAAGATCGAGTGGCGGTTCACCGAGGACACCATGTTGAGCGTCGGTCACTGGTACGAGGCGTACGGTGACCCGGCCAACGAGGCCCTGCTCACGCTGACCCAGGTCATCCGCATGACCGACAACCCGGTGTGGTGCCTGCACGAGCACACCAAGGTCCTGCGCAAGGTGGTGGGCGCCGCCAACGACCTGCTCACCAGCCTCGACGAGGCCATGCCTACCGACCCGGGGGACGACAACTCCATCGACGTCACCACGCCCATCGGCACGAGCATCCTGCGGGCCCACCAGGCCCTGCAGCACGTCGCCATGCTCCTCGTCGACGCCCTTGTCGAGTGCCGCAAGGGCCGCATGGACGCCGCCTTCCGCGTCGACCCCGGCCTGTGCACCGAAGTGATCTACGGGCTGTCCGACGCCATCAACACCCAGGCCTGGCTGGCCCACCGGGTCCGCTACCCCATCGACGAGGATTAGCCCCTTCCGTCAGGCGGCGGAGCCGGCCGGTGTCGTGGCCCGTCCCACGGCCCGCACGATGGCCGAGACGACGAGCACGGTCGCCCCGATGACGATCGACTTCATCCAGTCACCCAGCGACAGCCGCACCGTCGAGAAGACGTCGCCCCCGAAGTTGATGATCAGGACCTGCAGCAGCACGATGATGGCGACCACCCAGAGGAACGAGACGCTCTTGAACAGGCCCTTGAACGGGTTGCGGTGGTACCGGGTCGACCGGGAGTTGAACTCGTTCCAGATCTGCATCCACACGAAGGCGTTGAACAGGAACGTGGCCCGGTAGACGTCGTCGGTCGTGTCCACGAAGATGTCGGTGGTCAGGATCACGATCAGCACGGCGAACATGTAGAGCCCGAGGGCGAGCACGTTCACCCACATGGGACGGGAGATGAGCGGCTCCTCCCGTCCGTGCGGAGGCTGGTCGAACAGCTCGTCGGTCGGCGGTTCGAGGGCCAGGGCGAGCGCGGCCAGCGAGTCCATGATCAGGTTCACCCACAGCAGCTGGACGGCCGTCAGGGGCGTGCCGTAGCCGGCCAGGGCGGCCACGAAGGCGGTGGACAGGGCCACCACGTTCACCGTCAGCTGGAACTGGAGGAACTTGCGGATGTTCTCGAAGACCGAGCGCCCCCAGCGGATGGCCCGCACGAGGGAGGCGAAGTTGTCGTCGACGATCACGATGTCCGACGCCTCGCGGGCGACCTTCGACCCCGACCCCATGGAGAACCCTACGTCGGCCGTCACCAGGGCTGGGGCGTCGTTGACGCCGTCGCCGGTCACCGCCACCACGTCGCTCTGCTTCTGCAGCAGCTCGACCATGCGCTTCTTGTCGTCGGGCAGGGCACGGGACAGGACCGTGATCTTGTCCAGCTCGGCGTTGAGCTCCTCGTCGGACATCTCGCGGAACTTGGGACCTTCGAGGGCGACGTTGCCCTCCTGGTAGATGCTGGCCTGCCGGCCGATCTCCTTGGCCGTCTCGTGGATGTCGCCGGTGATCATCATGACCCGCACGCCCGCCCGCCGGCACTGGTCGACGGCGTTGGGAACCTCGGCCCGGATGGGGTCGGCGATGACGAACACGCCGGTGAACGTCAGGCCCTGGTCGAGATGGTCGGCGTCGTCGTCGGTGCCGGCCGGCACCTGGCCCTGGGCGAAGCCGAGGGTGCGGTTGCCGCGGCCCGCGGTCTCCTTCAGCGAGGTCAGGACGGCATCGATCCGGCCCTGGTCGAGGGGCACCGCCTTGCCGTTGTCGAGCACGGTCGTGCAGTGCGACAGGACGACCTCGGGCGCACCCTTCATGTGGACCTGCCACATGGCATCACCGTTGTCGGTGACGGTGAGCATGTGCTTGCGGGCCGAGTTGAACTCCCGCCGGGCGGTGATGACCGCGTCGTCGCGCACCGACCGGTAGTCGAAGCCCTGGTCGACGAGCCACTTGAGCAGGGCGCCCTCAGTCGAGTTGCCGGCCACCACGATCTCGCCCTCGCGCTCGACCAGGTCGGCCGTCGAGTTCACGGCGATGCTCTTGGCCAGGGACTGGAACGTGCGGCCCTTGTCAGCGTCGCGCCCCACGGACTGCAGGGTGTCGGCCTCCCAGGTCTGGCCGCCCACGTTCACCGACTTGAGGGTCATGGCCCCGGCGGTCAGGGTGCCCGTCTTGTCGGAGCACACGATGGTGGCCGCCCCCATCGTCTCGCACGCCGCCAGCTCACGCACGAGGGCCTTGTCGGCCGCCATCTTCCTTGTCGTGTAGGCGAGCGACAGGGTGACGGCCAGGGGCAGGCCCTCGGGCACCGCCACCACGATGATGGTGACGGCGATGATCAGGGCGTCGAGGATGAACTCAGCGAAGTCGGCGTTGAAGCCCACGTCGGGCGCCTCGTCCCGCAGGAACCCCGAGGCGATCAGGGCGAAGAAGGTCAGGACGGCGGCGTAGGTGCCGGCCTTGCCGATCTTGCCGGCCAGGTCGTCGAGCCGTTCCTGCAAGGGCGTGGTCTTGTCCCGCTCGCCGGTGGCCAGCCGGGCCTTGCCGAAAACTGTGGCGTCCCCGACCTCGCTCACCACGGCCCGGCCGCTCCCGTCAAGCACGCGGGACGACGAGAACAGCTGGTCGCCCACCGACTTGGTCGTGTCCGGCTCACCGGTGATGGCGGCCTCGTTGATGAGCAGGTCGGCGCCACGGACGTACTTGGCGTCGGACGGCAGCACGTCGCCGGTGTTGATCTCGAACACGTCGCCCTTGACGAGCTCCTCGGTGTCGACCTCCTGGACCTTGCCGTCGCGGACGACCTTGACCCCGGTCTTGCGGGAGACGGCGTCCAGCGCCGAGTAGTCGCGGTTGGCCCGCACCTGGTTGTAGGTGCCGACCGACGTCACGATGAGCACGGCCAGGCTGATGGCGATGCCGTCGATCCAGTGGCCGGTGAAGGCGCCCAGGATCAGCGACACCGCTGCACACGCCAGCAGGATCTTGAGCATGGGGTCGCCGAACGCCTCGATGAACAACTCCCACCCCGACTTGGTCGGTAGGGGGCTGAAGGCGTTGCTCCCGGTCGACCGGCGGGCTTCCACCTCCGCCGACGTGAGGCCTCGGCTGATGTCGACGTCGAGGACGTCGATTGTCCCCGCCGGAGCGATGCGCTGCTCTGTCACTGCTGTGCCTCTCTCAGATGTGGGGTACGACGTAGGGCAGCAGATCCTGGAAGGTGCGGCCGCTGCAGTTCTCGCCGATTGCGTGCATCTTCCAGCCGCCGGCGTTGTCCCGGTAGACCCGGGCCATGACCTGGGCCGTGTGGTTGCCCTGGCTTGACAGGTCGTAGCGGGCGACCTCGCTGCCGTTGGTGCGGTCCACGATGCGGCAGAAGGCGTTCTCGATGTTGGTGAAGCTCTGGCCCGTGAAGCTGTTCACGGTGAACACCAGCGTCTGCACCGTGGCCGGCACCCGGCTGAGGTCGACCTCGATGACCTCGTCGTCACCCTCGCCTGCGCCCGTCAGGTTGTCGCCCGTGTGGTGGACGCTGCCGTCGCGGCTGTCGAGCTGGCGGAACCAGACCTGGTCGACCAGGTTCTTGCCCGGGTCGAACATCAGGCAGGAGGCGTCGAGGTCCACCGACTTGGGCGCCGCCAACCGCTTCATGAAACCGCCTTGGGGCTTGGCCACGTCCCAGCCCAGGCCCATGGCAACCTGGGTCAGCTGGCCGCCGCCCGACTTCTCGAGCGAGATCCGTTGTCCCTTGCTGAGGCTCACGCCCATGCTGTCTGCTCCTTCCTAGCCCGCACCGGGCCGCGCTGAACGACGGCCCCGGCTGCGAGGTGTCCGCCGTCGGTGTTGTGCTCAGCTCAAACCGTGCAATTAGACGTTGACGCCGTAGTTGGCGGCGAGGGGGCCGAGACCCCCGGCGAAGCCCTGGCCCACGGCCCGGAACTTCCACTCCGTGCCGGCCCGGTAGACCTCGCCGAACACCATCGCCGTCTCCGTCGAGGCGTCCTCGGACAGGTCGTAGCGGGCGAGCTCGGTGCCGTTGTCGTCGTTGACGACGCGGATGAAGGCGTTGGACACCTGACCGAAGTTCTGGGTGCGGTTTGTGGCGTCGTGGATGGTCACGGCCACGACGATCTTGTCGACGTCGCCGGGCACGCCGGCCAGGTTGACCTTGATGGCCTCGTCGTCGCCCTCGCCCTGGCCGGTGAGGTTGTCACCGGTGTGCTCCACGGCTCCGTCGGACGACTTGAGGTTGTTGTAGAAGATGAAGTCGGAGTCGGCCCGCACCTTGCCCTGGTCGTTCAGGATGAACGCACTGCCGTCCAGGTCGAAGTCGCTTCCGTCGGTCGACCGGGCATCCCACCCCAACCCGACCAGGATCTTAGAGAGGCCAGGGGCCTCCTTGGACAGGTTGACGTTGCCACCTTTGCTGAGTGATACGGCCACGCTGTCGAGCCTCCTCGGGGTCGAGTGGTCGTCAAACCACCGTCGTGTCTGATTGCGTCAACCCGCAGCATATTCCGTCAGGTACCGGAACGGCGCGGTCGGCCGTTTGGTTCCCGTCAAGGAGGCGGGAGGAGGCCAAGCCCGGGTGCCGCCTTCACCCATGACGGGTACTCCGCCATCAGCAGGTCGTAGAGTTCCTCGTCGGGCACCGCCTCGGGGTCGGGCACCGAGAAGAAGTTGGCGTTGTCGACGTAGCGGCCTTCCATGGTGTCGAGCTGTTCGAGGAACGCGAAGTTGGTTTCCAGCAGCGACGCCAGCTTGGCTGCGAACCCTCGCTTCTTGGTGAGCGTCGTGTCCTTGTTGGACTTCCCGATGCCCATGAACTGCCAGAAGAGCGGTTCGTAGGACGACCACTTCACCTGCTCGAGGGCCTTGGGCCGGTCCCCCGCCTCACCATCGGTGAGGAACATGACGTAGACCGGGAGCGCGCTCCGCACCGCCTGGTGGCGCGGGCCGCCTCCGCCGTCGGGGAAGTAGTAGCGGCGGATCATCTCCATGGCCTTGGCGTAGTACGTGCCGCCTTCGAGGGCGTGCTGCTTGAGCAGCCGGTCGACGAAGCCCTGGTGGTTGCCGAGGTCCATGGCCCCCGCCTGGTGGGCGTTCTGGCCGAACAGGAACACGTCGATGTCACCGTCGTCGTCGAACCGGGTGCCGAGGGCCAGCACCTTCTCGGCGAACCGCTGGATCTTGCCGGACCGGTACAGCCCCGACATGGACGCCGAGATGTCGAGGCACAGCGCCACCTTGGCCCGGTGGTCGGAGAGGCCCTTCTTCTCCAGGCTGACCGCCGCCTTCTTGGCCAGCGACACGAGTTGGGGCGCCTCGGCCGCCATCCGCTTCTCCAACGCGACCCGCTTCTGGTTGGCGGTTGGGGGCGGGGGCGGGGGCGGCGCGGTGGGTGCTGCGGCTGGTGCGGCCTCGGCCTCCGTCCCGCCGAAGTGCTTCAGGAGGGCCGACAGGCCGCCGTCGAACCCCTGGCCCACGGCCGCGAACCGCCACCCGTCCTTGCGGTACAGCTCGGCGATGATGACTGCCTTCTCGCGGGCGAAGTCCCGCCCGCTGAAGTCGAAGCGGGCCACCTCGGTGCCACCGCCTGTCAGCCGCAGATGGCTGGCGGCCGCGTCGGCCATGGTGCCGGGACCGTCGACGGTGGCGGTGAACACCAGCCGGTCGATGGTGGCCGGCAGCTGGGCCAGGGCGAGGTCGAAGGCGTCGGGCCCCACCGCGACCACGGCACCCTCGGGCGACCGTGTCTGGTTGTAGAAGATCATGTACCGGTCGTCGGACAGCTTCCCCCGTGCGTCGACGCCGAAGCACGTCACGTCGACGGCGACGCCGGTGACGCCCACGCCGACCCGCAGGTTGGTGGAGGGAGTCAGCGCGTCCAGCTTGGACTTCTGTCCCCGGATGAACGCCTGGCCCATTACCGAAGCTCCGCCTCGCGAACGTAGTCATCCACCCAGGCCAGCGCCGCCCGCAGGATGGCGGCGCCCGCCGCTACCCCCGACGGCACCACGACGAGGTCAACGGGATGGCGGGTGGCGGCCAGCTCCCCGTGGGGCGGTCGGATGGAGAAGTCGGCCCGGTCGAGCAGGACCTGGTCGAGGATCGAGTCGCCCGCCGCGGCCACGCGGGTGGCCCCCGTCCGCCGGCACACCTCCGCCACCGCCGCCCACTTGTCCACGCCCGCCGGTGCGGCGTAGATCTTGCGGCCCTGCCGGGAGAGGACCCAGCCCCGCTCTTGGAGCCAGTGGGCGAGCTCGGCCACGGGCTCGTCCTCGGACGCGGCCACGTCGACCAGGGCGTAGGAGAACAGCCCGTCGGCGACGCGGGACCGGGTCACCCAGTCCCCCAAGCCGGCCAGCCGGCGAGCGACCTCGCCGGGGTCGGCGCTGGTGGCGGCCAGCCGTTCGCTCATCATGCGGTGCCAGTCGGTGTCGGGACGGCCCCGGTGGAGCAGGTGCCCGCCGTTGGCGCAGACGGCCCACTCCGGCTGGTGGCGCCCGGTGAACAGTTCGACCCGCCGGTACTGGCCCCTCGACCTTGTCGTGACGGGCACGAAGCGGCAGACGTCCGACAGCTGTCGGAGCAGGCCGGGGACGTCGGCCGTCACGTACGACAGCGGTTCCCCGTGAACCCATTCGACGCAGCGCAGGCCGTTGGTTTCGGCGGTGTCCCGGCCCGAGCCGAGGGCGGCCGAGCGGACGGTGTAGATCAGCGTGCGGTCCAGGTCGCACGCGAACAGCGACGTCACAGGGGCGCGATCAGACCGCAGCATGAGTAGGTCATGTCCGCAAACGGCTCGACGGGAACCCGGCGCTCCTCGGCCAGCACCAGGACGTGCTCCAGATCGTCGGTCCGGTCCGGGCGGACCAGGACCTTCCACGGCCTCCGCCGCAGCAGGACGCGGGTGGCCTCGCCCACGCCCGGCTTGACCAGGTTCACGTCGTCGATCCCGGCCCGGGTCGCGATCCGCCGGACGGCGTCCCATCCCGCCCAGGTCGGCGCAGGGGTGGGGTCGGTCACGGCGATGTCTCCGACCGAGCCGAAGTGGGCCGCCACCGTGTCCACGAAGGTGTTGGACAGATCGACGGGCGCCAGGTGCCCGTAGACCTTGGCCCCGTGGAAGTCGCCGGGCCCGATGAGACGGTTGAGGACGGTGCGGCTCACCAGCCCCGACACGGTGGCGTTGAGGCACGCGCTGGGGATCAGGACGTCGTCCCGGGTGCCCCAGATCGCCGTGCACTCGCCCGGGTCGGCGAGGACGGCCATCCGGTCGTCGAGCCCGAGCCGCCGGCAGGCGGCGGTGAGCTCCCGCTGGATGGCGCCCTTGCCGCTCCACCCGTCGATGAACTGGATCGGGCGGCCCGGGTGGCGGTCCTGCACGTACGCCAGCGCCCGCTCGTCGATCCCCCGCCCCCGGATGATCGAGACGCTGTAGTGGGCGAGGTCGAGGCCGTGGCGGGCCAGCAGGTAGCGGCGCAGCAGGATGCCGACGGGCGTGCCCGCCCTCGCCAGCGAGACCAACACCGGATCGTCGCCGCGCGCCCTCAGGATCCGCTCGGCCGTGACGGCCGTGAGGTACGCCACCAGGGACGCGCCGGCGGCGAGGGTGGTGTGGAACAGGTCGGTGTAGCGGGCCGTTGGCTCGTACTCGATGGGCAGGCGTTCGGAGTAGTGGCCGCCCCCCTGCATGGCCTGTTCCCGCTCCTCCAGAGAGGACTCCTCCATGAGACCGGACAGGTCCTTGAGCAGGAACGTCACGTCCTCGGCCGGATAGCTCCCGGAGAACCCGACGGCGGTCGTCGTCACGGCCGGTTGACCACCAGGTGGATGGCGTTCGGCCTCGTCCCCGAGAGTGAGGCGACGAGGGGGCGGACGTCGAGGGGCGGGCCCTCGAACACCACGAAGATGTCGTCGTAGGCGTCGGGTGCCACGTTGTAGACGTAGCTGGCGAGCCGCGGCTCCGCCGGGTTCACGAACGCCGCCTTGTGCCGGATCGGGTACCCGTCCACGTCGGCGGCCACGACGGGGCTCCGGGTCGTCGACTGGTAGAGGACGCCCTCGCCCATGGCCATGGCCACCCGCAGCGGGGCGTACATGAACTCCTCCGTCCCGAGCACGAGGGCCCGGGGCCCGGTGCGGGAGGCAGCCAGCTTGCCCGCCACGTCCACCACCTTGGACTCGAGTTCCGCCTGATCGGCGGCGCCCCACCCGTAACGGGCGGTCGCCGTCCCGAGGTCGATGTCATGGGTGACGACCGGCACGGGGGCGGTCTTGGGGTGGCCGTTCTCGACGACCAGCGCGGGCGTGTCGTCCGATGTGGCCTCGCCCGCGACGAGGGACGTGACGGTGATCGTCGTGCCGAGCCGTGCGGCCGCTTCCTCGAACGCGGCCCGCGCGGCGCGGTCACGCCAGTCCAGGAAGGCGGCGACGCGGTACTCGTGGCGGGGCCATTGGGACTGGATCTCGGCGATCAGGTTGAGGATCGTCCGGCCCGTGGTCAGTTCGTCGTCCACGAACAGGGCGGGCTGGCCGTCGTCGAGCCACGACGGATCACGGTGGAAGAGGCGGTGGTCCACGGCGTGGGAGTGGTCCTCGGAGAACGTGAGCACGGGCGCCCAGTGCGCCTCCACCTTGCGGGTCGAGTGCACGTAGTCCGAGCCCGGCAGCCCGTCATGCACGATGTGGCCGAGGGCGGTGGCCGTCTCCGCGAACCCGATGACGTGGGCCGGGCCCGGTGCGGCCAAACGCAGCCCGGCGGCGTAGCACGCGGCCGGGTCCACGGGGATGTGCTTGCCGAGCACCCGGCTGACGAACAGGGCCGAACGGCGGGGGTTGATGCGGCGGGCGACGCCGAACAGCTCGTCGGGGTCGAGGCCGTCAGCGACCGAGCTGTAGCGGAACTCGACCCGGGGCGCAGGCGGGACGGTGCGGCTCATACATCCAGCAGCTCGACGAAGGACACGCCGTCGGCGTAGACGCCGAAGGCCCGGGACCGGGCCAGGATCCGCTCGGCCCACGCCCGGTGGGGCTTGGGCTCGTTCATCTTGTTCCCGAAGGCCGAGGCGGACGCCCCGTTGCCGGCCAGGCTGAGGATCGACAGGGCGTCCTGGTACTCCTCCGCGGTCACCACGCTCAAGGCGTTGACGGCCCGTACGTGGGAGGGGTGGATGACGGTCTTGCCCAGGAGGCCGTTGGCCCGGTCGGCCATGACCTCGGCGATGAGACCGTCGAGGTGGCGGTTGATGAGCTTGGCCCGCAGGGCCCGCCCCGTCGCGGAGTGGCGCTCGAACAGGGTCTCGCGGAGCTGGGGCTTCCAGATGCGTTCCTGGCGGTCGAAGTACTCCCACACCGGACCGCTGACGAGCAGGCCCGACGAGGGGCGGCCCAGCACGTTGACCACGTCGGCCAGGCAGTCCCGCAGCGGCGCCAGGTCGTAGATCGTCTCGTCCATGCTGCGGCGCAGGCCCAGCAGCCCGCACAGGTCGGTCGCCCCGACCCGCACCGCCAGCACGTCGGACTCGTGAACACGGAAAACATCCGCCAGCTCCAGCAGCTCGGCCAGCCGGGTCTCCCGGTACAGCAGCTCGGGCCCCTCCAGCACGGGCATGAAGTACATGGGCAGCGGCGCCGTGGCCGCCACCCCCCCGAAGGCGTCGAGCCAATGCCGGGCGTTGGCGGCGCAGAACTTGGGCAGCACGAAGCCCGCGACCAGGTGCAGGGCACCGTTCAACATGGCCGCCAGCCGCGGGATCTGGTCGGGTTCGCGAGGCCGCAGGAAGATCAACGGCAGCGCGGTGGACGGCTCGTCGACGAGGCGGCCGAGGTGCTCGACCAGGTTCGCTTCCGCGTCCCCTACCTCGTGGTCCCCGATCGAGTCCTCGAGGTCGACCACCGTGGACGTGACCCCGTCGTGCACGGCCCGCGACAGGCGCGAGCCGAGGCGGGGATGGAGCGATGGCGTGTAGAGGGTGGCGCCCAGGGCGTGGGACAGCTCCCCCTTCGGGCTACGACGGTCGAAGGCCTGGGGCGGCGTATGGAAAACGGTCGCCTCGTCGTCGGCCGACAGGAACGAGAAGTGCCGGATCCGCGGCCGTTCCCCCGCGACGTCCGCGAGCGGCAAGGGCACGGATCTGGTCAGTTCCACCGGTGGTCGCCTCGCCGCGGATCGTAGCCGTCACCAGCTTGTTGACAGCGCTCGCCCCTCCGCCCAGCGCTCTTCTCCCACTTTGCGTCGATTTCCGACGCGAAACGACAGAAGAGTGAGCCAACGGCCCGCGACGGAGCATCGCGTGCCCCCGCGACCACGGCCCGTCGTGGGGCAGGGGCCCCCACGACAAGGGAGGAGGGCGGGAATGGGGCCCCGCCCGGGGCGGCGAAGCCGCCAGCATGCATCCCCAGTCGACTGCCCAATCTCGGCGGGACGCCGAGATTGGGCGATAGACTGGGGTGTTCGGGTGGCCGTGGGGGGCGTGCCACTCAACGGCAACTTCCCGTGAGGCGAGGCCTTCCGGGGGGAAATCATGTCCCAGAAAGAAGGCTGACCAACAAGCATGTCCGACCAGGCCGAAGCGCAGCGCGAGGCCGCCACGACCGATAGCGCAACCGCAACTGCAGTTCCCGGGGCCGACAGCGACGCTCCGACCAGTCCTCCGAACGAGACGCCGGCTGAGGCCGGCGGCGGGCCCGAGAACGAGGACTACGTCTACCGTCAGGTTACCGCCGACGACCTCGGCGGGATGACCTTCGAAGAGGCCATCGCCGGCACCATCGTCGAGTTCGATGACGGCGACATCGTCATTGGCACCATCGTCAAGGTGGACAAGGACGAGGTCCTTCTCGACATCGGCTACAAGTCCGAGGGTGTCATCCCGGCCCGGGAGCTCTCCATTCGCCACGACGTCGATCCCTCAGAGATCGTCAAGATCGGCGAGGAGGTCGAGGCCCTGGTCCTCCAGAAGGAGGACAAAGAGGGTCGCCTGATCCTGTCCAAGAAGCGGGCCCAGTACGAGCGGGCGTGGGGCACGATCGAGCGGATCAAGGAGCAGAACGGCGTCGTCTCCGGCCCCGTCATCGAGGTCGTCAAGGGCGGCCTCATCCTCGACATCGGCCTGCGCGGCTTCCTGCCCGCTTCCCTGGTCGAGCTGCGGCGGGTCCGTGACCTGCAGCCCTACGTAGGCCGCAGCCTCGAAGCCAAGATCATCGAGCTCGACAAGCACCGCAACAACGTCGTGCTGTCGCGCCGGGCGTGGCTCGAGGAGACCCAGAAAGAACAGCGCGAGGAGTTCCTCGACAACCTCAAGCCGGGCGAGCGCCGCAAGGGCACCGTCTCGTCGGTCGTGAACTTCGGGGCCTTCGTCGACCTCGGGGGCATGGACGGCCTCGTGCACGTGTCCGAGCTGTCGTGGAAGCACGTCGACCACCCGTCGTCGGTCGTCCAGGTGGGCGACGAGGTCGAGGTCGAGGTCCTCGAAGTCGACCTCGAGCGGGAGCGCATCAGCCTGTCCCTCAAGGCGACCCAGCAGGACCCGTGGCAGGAGTTCGCCAACAACCACCGCGTCGGGGAACTGGTCTACGGCCGGGTCACCAAGCTCGTGCCCTTCGGCTCGTTCGTGCAGGTGGGCGACGGTATCGAGGGCCTGGTCCACATCTCGGAGATGGCCGGCCACCACGTCGAGCTGCCCGAGCAGGTCGTGACGCCGGGCGAGGAGCTGTGGGTCAAGATCATCGATCTCGACCTCCAGCGTCGCCGCATCAGCCTGTCGATCAAGCAGGCGGCCGAGGGCGGGGTCGTCGCTCCCGAGTACCAGGAGGCATTCGGCGAGCACGCCTACGACGAGCACGGCAACTACATCGGCTCCACCGAGTACCCGGCCGCCGACTTCACCCCGGAGTCGGAGGGCCAGGCGGCGTGGGCCGCTGAGTACGCCGCTGCGCAGGCAGCCGAGGCCGAGGCAGAAGCGGCGGCTGCGGCGGCTGCGGCCGCGGGCGAAGCAGCGCCGGGTGAGGCCCCGCTGCCGGGCGAGCCCGCCGTCCCCGCCGGCGACGCCGAGGAAGGCGACGCCAGCTCGTAGCCCCTACGGGCGGACACATCCAACCAATGCCGGCACCCGGCGTCATCGTCCTGCCTGAAGTCACTCGATGCTGAGGCGGCTCCGGGCGCCCAGCCTCGAGTCGCTGTTCATCGCCGCCCTGGTGCTGCTCGGCTTCCGGCTGGGCGCCCTGCCCATCGGGGACAACTCCATGTTCACCCACCTGCGCACGGGGGTGGACATGGTCGCGGGCGCCGGCATCCCCCGGACAGATCCGTACTCGTACACGGCCCGGGGCGCCGAGTGGGTCGTCCAGAGCTGGCTCCCGGCGTGGACGTACGGGTGGCTGGAACGGATCGGCGGGGTCCGGCTGGTCGTGCTCGAGCAGGCCGTGCTCATGGCCATCCTGGCCCTGCTCATCGCGCGCCTGGCCCGGGCCGGCTCCCCCCTGCGCACCGCCCTCTCGGCCGGCCTGGCCGTGTCGCTGGGCGCACCTATGTGGTCGCCGCGCCCGCTCATCTTCGGCCTGATCTGCATGGCCCTCACCGTCGGCATCGTCGAGCGCCGGCGCACGCCCTGGCTGCTCGTCCCGGTGGTGTGGCTCTGGGTCAGCAGCCACGGGTCCTTCCCCATCGGCCTGGTGTGGCTGGGGACGCGCGCCGCCGGGGAATGGCTCGACTGGAAGTCCTGGCCGCGTGAGACGGCCCGCTACGCCTGGGCCTTCCTCGGCAGCCTGGTGGTCGCCGTCATCAACCCGCTCGGCGCCAAGCTCCTGCTGTTCCCGCTCACGCTGGGCGAGAAGGCGAGCGTCTTCGAGAAGATCGTCGAGTGGCAGTCACCCAATTTCCACCGGGCCGGCGAGCGGTTCGCCCTCGTCATCTTGTCGATTGTGGTGGTGCTCCTGTACCGGGCCCGCCTGACATGGCGGGACGCGGTCCCGTCGATGGTGTTCCTGGCCCTGACCCTCTACGCCGTCCGCAACCTGCCTCTGCTGGCCATCGTGCTGGCGCCCGTCCTGCAACGGATCATGCGCCGTCCCGAGGGAGCCTCGCCCCGGCCCTCCCCCACCGGGAGCCAGCTCCGCACCAATCGGGCCCTGGCCGCCGTGATCGGGGTCGCCTTCATCCTGTTCGGGATCGGCGCGTACAACGCCGAGCCCCTTCGGTTGCGGGCCTACCCGGTGGAGGCGGCCGACTTCCTCGACGACAGCGGACTGGTCGACGACCCGCACCGGATCGTCCACCAGGACGTGGTGGGGAACTTCCTGGAGCTGCGCTTCGGCCGGGACGCGTCGGTGTTCATCGACGACCGGGTCGACATGTACCCCGTCCAGGTTTCCCGGGATTACCTGGAGCTGCTACGCGGGGGAGAGCGGTGGGTGGAGATCCTCGACCGCTACGGGGTTGACGTCGTCCTCTGGGACCGCCAGCTACCCCTCGCCCAGCTCCTCAGGCGGGACATCCAGTGGCGGGAGACCTTCCGCCACGGCGACTGGATCGTCTACCAGCGCACCTTCCGCTGAGCTATCCGGCGGCGGCGAGAGAGGTGGCGAACTGCGAGTAGGAGTCCTCGGTGGTCTGGCCGAACTGGTTCAGGGCGAGCAGGCAGACAACGGCGATCAGGGTGATGAGCAGGGCGTACTCGACCAGCGAGGAGCCACGCTGGCCCCGCACGAGGCGGGTCTGCATCCACACTGCGACCTGCTGAAAGGCCGTCGTCACGGTCATCTCCGTACTCCCAAGTCGGGTCTGCTGGCACTTCCATCGGCAGGGTGTGACCGAAAGTTGAGTCGTTTGACCTGTCACTTTGGGTCGTTCGACCTATGGACGCGCCGCTGATCAAGCCCTCGTTCGGCGGACGACGGCTCGGCCGCGAACGGAAACGTGCAGGTCACGGGTAGTCGGCGGCCAGCCGCGAAGCGGCTGAAGCAAAGATCAGCAGTCGTCTTGGACGCGAAAAGCGGGCCCCGAAGGGCCCGCTCTCCGTTCTCTGACCGGGGGGTCAGGAAGGTGGGAGGCTCAGCTGCCGGCCTCACCGATCTTGGAGCCGACGTTCGAGAAGGTGCTGTCGGCGTTCTCGCCGAGGACCTGGATGGCGGCGATGCAGACGACCGCGATCAGGGCAACGAGCAGGGCGTACTCGACCAGGGCCGCACCACGCTCGGACTTGCCGAAGGCGGCACGCAGGGCGGGGGCAAGGACATTCTTGAAGTAGGCCACCAGGTCCATCGATCTCTCCTGTTCCCGTTCCCCGAGTGGGAACTTCTGTGAGACCTATCGGACCGACCGGCAGCATCCTTTACCGATTTTTCGGACACAAGGCGCCGGACGCGGAAGAGCGGGCCCCGGAGGGCCCGCTCCTCGTGCTCACCCGGAGCGAGAGGATCTCAGCTGCCGGCCTCACCGATCTTGGAACCGACGTTCGAGAAGGTGCTGTCGGCGTTGTTCCCGAGCACCTGGATGGCGGCGATGCAGACGACCGCGATCAGGGCTACCAGCAGGGCGTACTCAACCAGGGCCGCACCACGCTCGGACTTGCCGAAGGTCGCGCGCAGGGCGGGGGCAACAACGTTCTTGAAGTAGGCCACGAGGTCCATCGATCTCTCCTGTTTCGTCCCCCGACGGGGAGGTCACTGACAAGAGAGTTATCGGATGGCCTCGAGCCCGTCTTGATGGGCTATTTGGCCCAACCCCGACCGGCCTTCCCGGCGCGGCCGGCTCATAGTCGCAGCGAGCCGCACGAGGCGAGCAGACTGCGTCGTGGGCGATTCGTTGGCAGCGTGCAGCGGACTCCGACCCGGGCCGGCGCCGGGCCGCCCCACCGCGGCCAGGGGGTCGCGTTCGCAGCCGGGCGAGCGCGAAAGTGTGGGCCCCTTCCGGGGCCCACTCTTTCGTTGACCCGGAGGTCAGCCAGCGTCTCAGCTGCCGGCCTCACCGATCTTGGAACCGACGTTGGAGAAGGTGCTGTCGGCGTTGTTGCCGAGGATCTGGATGGCGGCGATGCAGACGACCGCGATCAGGGCAACGAGGAGGGCGTACTCAACCAGGGCCGCACCACGCTCGGACTTGCCGAAGGTGGCGCGCAGGGCGGGGGCAACAACGTTCTTGAAGTAGGCCACGAGGTCCATCGA
>JBOGID010000469.1:0-14824 GCA_050742295.1 Acidimicrobiales bacterium
CGGTCACCCTAGGCGCTGGCGCTGCGTTGCCATCGCACGACGTTGCGCCGAACGGTTCCCATTTCCCTTCTCGTGGGAACCCTCCTCTCCGGCGCCGGCCAAGCCGGCGACGTCCTGGCGGGCGACACCTCATTCGCGACCTGGCCGCGGGTCGTGGACGACTACGTCGTCCCATTCTGCGGTTCAACCGCGGGATTCCTTTCGGCGGCGCGAAGACCGACCCAACCGTCAAGGAGGAACGATGCCCTGGCAGATGACCGGTAGGTATGTGGCCCCCTGCAGCTGCGACGTTGGCTGCCCTTGCCTCTTCGGCGAGTTCGATGGCGATCGGGGGTGGTGCTCGGGAATCATCGGCCTCGACATACACAGCGGCGAAGTCGACGGACTCGACATCGGCGGCACCAAAGTCGTGTTGCTCGCCGATTGGCCCCGGGGCTTTCTCGCTGGTGACGGGAAGGGCCGACTCTACTTTGACAACGGGTTGTCGCCCGAGCAATGCGCAGCCCTCGAACCGGTCCTTGGTGGACAGAAGGGTGGTGTGTTCGAGGCGGTCGCCGGGCTCGTCCCCGAGATCCTTCCTTCCGAGCGGGCCGCCGTCTCGTTTAGCGAAGACGGCGAGGAGCTTCGGGTGACCGTGGAAGGCGTTGGCGTCGGGATCTTCAACCCGTTGATGGGACCGACGGGGGAGAAGACGCGGGTCTTGCACGCGGCGGCGTCCTTCCGCGACGACACCTTCCTGGGCAAGGGCGGCGGCACCCCCTTCCACGCGCCGGACTTTCGCGAGTGGGAGAGCGGCGGCCACTCCGAGATGGCTGAGTTCGACTGGAGCGCCTGATGGCGGGGGCTCCGGCCCCCGCCCAGCGGACTGATACGCCCCGAGCGACTTACAGCCTGCTCCCCCGGCGGGTGACCGCCGTCGTCGTCGCGTGGCTCCTCGTGCTGGCCGGCCTGGCGTGGGTCATCACGGCCCGGCAGGCCAACGACATGTCCGACATGGTCACGGGCCTAGGCCAGGTGGGCGGCCTGGCGCCGAACGACATGGCCATCCCCGTCATCCTCGGCATGTGGGTCGGGATGATGGTGGCGATGATGCTCCCGGCCGTGGCGCCCATCGTGCTCGCCCACCGCACAGTGGTAGTGAAGCGGGGCGAGGGCGGTGGGGCCACGGCCGCCTTCATCGGCGGCTATCTCGGGGTGTGGTCGCTCATCGGGGTTTTACCCCTGCTGGCGTTCCTCGGGTTTCGGAACCTGGCCGCCGACGCCGGAGACTCGCTTTGGTTGCCGACGCTCGCCGGCGGCGTCCTCGCCGTCGCCGGCGCTTATCAGTTCACCCGATGGAAGGCCCTCTGCCTGCGAGCCTGCCGGAGCCCGCTGCAGTTCGTGCTCACCCACGACTTCGGCGGCGGCGCCCGCAGCGCGTTCCGGGCCGGTGTCTCTCACGGGGCCTACTGCCTCGGCTGCTGCTGGGCCCTGATGGCGGTGCTGGTCGTGGTCGGCCTCATGAACCTGGTGTGGATGGTCGCCGTGGCCCTGATCTTCGTCGCCGAGAAGAACTGGCGCCACGCGGTGGGGCTCACCCGCGTGGTGGGCGTCGGGCTTCTCGCGCTGGGCTTGACTGTGATCCTCCACCCGAGTCTCCTGCCCACGGTCTCGGGCGTCGGCGACGACCCTCCGGTAATGGGCGAGCACATGGGCCACATGGGCTGAGCCTCGATCCAAGGACGAACACGGGGAGCGGGGCGTAGGTGATGAGTCGAGAGGCGGCTCCCTCGCAGCCGAGCGATCAGCGATGGCCGCGAGTCGTCCGCGAGCAATACACGCGGGTTACCAGCCCCGGAGTGAAAGGAGGGAGAATGAGCCTTCTGCCCCCCTCGCAGTCGACCCAGCAGAGTCGACCCAGGACAAGCGTTGGTTATCGCCACCAGCACCTGCCGATCTCATCGCCGGCCGGCACCACCACGCTGGCCTTGGGCGGGCGGTTTCCGGGTGGGGAAGCACCCGCCTTCGCCGAGCCGCTAGGACCCGTGGAGCCGCGGCCCAGAGCGAGGCGAGGGCGGCGTCATCGATCATGGTGTATGAGCCGGCCAGGGCTGATCGCGGCGCCTCAGGCACAACTGCCCGCCCTGAAGTGTGAGCAATCCCGACGTGTGGCGCCTCCGGGACCCACGGGCGAGGCAGCCGCCGGCCTCCCCGGCATTCGCTCTCCCCTCGCACACAATTATCGCCGACCAGGCAGGCACCCGCACCAGCGCCCGCGGGGCTACAGCGTGTCCCCAAATACCAGCGGTCCCGCAGGCGCAGCACCGTCACGTAAGGCCGGCCGTGGGTCCCGGTCTACCTCGCCGGGCTGACCTTCCGCTCGGCGTACACGCCGTGGCGAGGGCGCCCATAACGTCGCCAGCGCTGTCGGGGACGCCCACGCGCAAATGCCGGGAAGGGGCCGATATATCTCGCCCCGTCAACGAGGGTGGACATTGGTCGGGGTGGCCCGACTGCTGCATCAGCGCGCCGTCCGACGGTGTCTGGGGTGGTCACCGAGGGTGGTGACTGGCTCCCTGTTTCCCGCTGGCTTCCGATCGCGGGTTGACGCCCGCCGGCGTCACGGGTGAGAACGCCCAGGGCCAGTCGGTGGCATCGTCCCGGAATAGCGTTGTGCGGGTGAGCACCGGTAGCCCAGGTCCCTTTGCCGGCCTTCCGGCTGACGTGGTCGAGTTGATGGCCGGCGCGCCGGTGCAGGAGAAGGTGTTGGCCGAGCTGGGAGTGGCCTGGCCCGACCTCGCCGGGCCCCAGGCCCGCATGGCTGAGGCCTTGCGCGTGTTCGTGGTGACGTGGGACCCGCTCGAGCACCACGTCCCGCGTCCAGCAGCTATCGCCACCGTCAACGCCGGTCCGGCGGGCCTGGAGGTGGTGGTCTACATCCCGGTGTGGGTGCTTATGGCCGCGGCCGGAAGGGAGGAGCGGGTAGCCGACGTGGTGGGCGAGCTGGGCGGCTCGGCTGTCGTGGGGGCGGCCGCCAATGAGGAGGCCGTGGTCAGCGGTCGCTATCCCGCCCTGGTTGGTCAGGGCTCGGTTCCCCGACTGCTCGACCAGCGTCGCTCCGGCACCGGGCTCGGGACGCCCGAGGTGACTCTGGTATCCGAGGGGTGGGAGCCGATCGGCATGGGGGCGATCAGCGATGTCGTGCAGGACGCGCTCGGGCCGGTCGATCTGGACCGCTCGCCGGTGGAGCTGGCCGCCTCGCCGCAACCGGCTTCGGGTTGTCCGGCCTGTCGGGGCGGCCGCTTCGGCTTCCCCGGGGAGCTTGGCGGGTCCGCGTCGGCCATGTGCCCGGCGCATCGCGCCGAGGCCGATCGCGTCTCGACGGAGCGGTTCGAACGGGCGCAAGCCTCGAACCCTGATGGTTGGGGGGCAGTACTGGACGCCTGCCGGCGCCTGGAGCTACCGCATCTGCCCAACGGCCTGGCAACCAGGATGGCCGGTACCGAAGACCTCATGTTCGAGCTGCGCGAGCCGGACCAGCTGGCTGTGGTGGTCCGCGACCTGGTTGAGGCGGCCGGCTGGTTCCCCGACCGGGGCGAGGACCTGGCTGTGGCCCTGGGTGCCGACGAGGACATGCCGTGGCTGCCGGAGTGGATGGAGAACCTGGTCCTCGACCTGGGACGTGCCGGGCTGGCCGCCGAGGCTGCGGAGTCTGCGGACGCCCTCATCCGGATCGATCCGGACAACGAGTCGACCTACGCCGCCGATCTGGGTTGTGCGTTGGCCGAGGCGGGAGACGCCCCTGCGGCGCGGGAGCGCATCGAGGCCAACCTGGCTCGCTGGCCGGATGAGCCCTGGGTTCGGGTCCACGCAGGCGACGCCCTACAGGAGTTGGGCGATGCCGACGGAGCGGTAGCCCACTTCCTCGTCGCGCTGGAGATGGCTGAGCAGGCGGACGACTTCGAGCTACGCGCTGATGTGTTCGACCGTCTCGCAGGGCTGGGCAGCCCTCCCGCCCCGACGACCACGCTCCGCCTCGTCGGCCCGGGTGGAGGGGGCAGACGGTCCCGCAGTGCTCGTCTCGGGCGTAACGACCCATGCTTCTGCGGCAGCGGCCGCAAGTACAAGCACTGCCACGGCCAGCAGGCCTGACACCGAGCTGTATAACCGTCCTCAACAGTGCCGGCGGAGTGGCATCGGCAGGAACCGCACGGAGTAACGGACAGTCGACCGGGATCGCGGGGGTCCACCGGTCGGGGCTGGCGCGGGCTTATGGTTACCCCAGGTTCGATCGGAGGAGGGACCGATGGTTAGCCGCGTCTTTCAGCTCAAGGCGACGATTGTCGGCACCAAGCCGCCGGTGTGGCGGCGGGTGCTGGTCGCCGAGTCCGCTTCCTTGCTCGACCTGCACGAGGTGTTGCAGGGCGCGTTCGGCTGGTACGACTGTCATCTCCACGAGTTCGAGATCGACGGTGTGCGTTATGGAACCGATGACGGAGAGGGATGGGGACCGCCCCCCAAGAGCGAGCGTCGCGCCCGCCTGGGGACAGTCGCCCGGCAGGGTACGGCGATCAGGTACGTCTATGACTTCGGAGACGACTGGGTCCACCGGGTGCTCGTGGAGAAGGTGGTCCGATCCGATCCAAACGTGACCTATCCCTGTTGCATCGGCGGCAAGCGTGCGTGCCCACCGGAGGACTGCGGCGGCGTGTGGGGATACGAGGAGTTCCTGGCTGCTATCTCGGACCCCGATCACCCCGAGCACGAGTCGATGCTCGAATGGGTCGGCGGGGAGTTCGACCCTGAAGCCTTCGACCCGCCCAGCTTCACCGCTGCTCGGGATCTGGCGTCCCTCCTTCGCTGATGTGGTGGGGCGCTGGACGGCCCATCGGGGTGGTGGATTGCCCCATCGGAACCTGAGTGACGCAGCCGTGAGCAGGCGTCGGCGCGGCAGGACCCGACGCGGTCGGCATGAACACATCCTGCCGTCAGCGACATGTACTGAGGACGGGATGAACACCTGGATCGACTACTGCGGAGGTCGCATGTTCGTCGTTGGCTACACCGAGGGAGGAGCGCCATACGGTCACGTCGAGTGGGCCGACACGGGCGCTGATGGCTCCACCGACGGCTACCGAGAAGTCATTGCCAGCGAGGAGAGTTTGGAACCCTTCTGAGCTGGTGATCGCGGCAAGCCAGTGATGGTCGCCTATCCCCTAATCGGGTCCCAGGCCGTCCCAATAAGGCCATCCGACTATGACATAACGCCGGCAGAGTGAGGCACGGGTGGCAGCGGGGCGAAGCGGCCGGCGGCGCTACTCCACGGACAAGACAGCGGCCCTCCGCGTGCCCGGTCAGCGGGCTTCCTTCGCACGCAGACTGGCGCGGTAGCCGGCGATCAACCAGGCGATCGCGAAGCCGACTAGGGCTGTGCCGTTGATCGCCGCCGCGAGGGGTCGTCGATGTAGCAACCATCCGGCCGTGATGCTCGCCGTCAGTGGCGCAGTTCCTGCACTCAGAGGGTGGGCAGCTCCCACGATTCGTCTACCGCCGCCGCGCTAGCCACGGCGGCCGGTAATGCCGACCGTGCGCCCTCGCGGATGACCATCAAGCGTTGCGGCTTGGCGGGCGTATCCGGTCGCCCCGGCAACCCGCCTGGCTGCGCCGGGACTGCGGAGCGTGGTCCGTGTCCCGCTAGCCCGATCTCCAGTTCCGCAGCGAACGGAATGTCTCCCCGCCTTGCCAGGGCGCTTGGGATGGGTCCACAACGACGATCCGGGTCTCACCGTTCCGGTTCAGCCACCGGCGAATAGCCTCGTTAACGTGGTCATCGCGAAACGAGTAGCCGACAACCAATAGCGTGCGGGCTTCCTGGAGCATTCGCTCCCACTGAGCAAGCAATTCAAGGAAAGGCCCCTCGGCGCGAATCTTGTTCCTCCCGCCGAATACGACGGCCGGCGATCGGAGCCGTTGATCTGGGCCGACCACAGATATCCGATACTGCCTGAGCGTGTCGTCACGCGAAGGTTCTCCACGCCAGTCAATCGAGCCGTGCAGCTTCAAGAACCTCACGCCCTCGTCTGGCCACCGCCAGTCGCCGCACTCCGCCCAAGCTTCGATGCCCGTGTCGAGCGGGACGCTTGACTCGCGAGCTTCCGTCTCTACGGTCAGGTCGTAATTCAGGGTCGCGATTGCGATCCAGCCGTCTTTTGAGGGGCAGAGTTCGAAAAGCGGCCTGAGGTAGGACGTATCCCCAGGCTTCGCCAAGATTTCGACGAGTGCGGCCCTTAGATCCTTGAACGCTTCTTCGAATACCCTCCCGTCGCCGGCACTCATACCCACGACAGCGCGGACGAAATCGGTTAGTTGCCGTTCGAAGTCCCGATCGCCCGACTCGGACATGAGGCCGCGTCTAATGGCATTCAGGGTGTCTCGGGCCAACCACGGCGACCGATGAGTTGGCACTTCAATTTCGGTGACAGTAGAGTGCCACAGGTGAACGAACGGCGCCAACTCGAGGGTGCGTCGTGATCCCAATAGCTCGATGGCAGTCATGACCTTCTCGACGTCAACAGCGGCGCTCGGGTCACGATTCTCCGCGCCCTCCTGGCCGAGAAGCTGACCGACAACGAAGTTCAGCACTCTCTCAGTGTCCGGGTAACCGCTATTCTGAAAGTGCCTCAGCAATGTCGTCGTCATCTCTCCAGTCGTCGGCAAACCAGCGTCATGTGACGCTCCGGCGCCAAGCAGGACAGCGACGTCTCCCACGGATCCGACGATAGATGGCGTGGTCGTGCTGGGGGCGGAACTGCCCACCACCGCCTGCACCCGCGCGCCATCGCCGGTTCAATAGCGCCTCGGTCGTGGATGCGTGAGGCTCCCGAGGGCTCATCCGAACCGGCTGGAGATTTGAGTTGGGAGCCTTGGCGGCAGCGAGTCCGAAGCTCTATTCCGGCGGAACCTCGAGAGCGGGGCGGTCGTGGACGACCAAGCTGCGGAAGTGACGCCAGCGACCAATCGGACGCTCAGCGCGTCACCTTCATCTGAGGACGCGGAGATTTGCTGGACGCCGTTGTCGCTATCGCATTCGTTTCTCTGGTTGGTAGAGCTGTCCTCGTCAAACTGTGGCCGCCCTGGCTGTGGAGCGACGTTTCGCGTCAAGGCGGGCCCGTGACGCGCCGGGCGCCCCTGTGTGTGACCGGCGAACTCCAGCGGGCGATGCGTGTGATAACGCCGAGGCAATCATGACTTCGTCGAAGGGCCGCGTGGTGTGCGCCGCCGGGTCACCTTTGGTCCGGTGTGGAGGGGCGAAAATCCGCCGCCGCTGGCATGCCCGCAGAGACCGGACGCGCGGGTCAGGCCTGTGGATAACCATATTGGTGAGAACCGCCGTGAGAACCATACTTCCGCGAAAACCCGAAACGAGCGGTGAGCCACGGTAACGGGCGGTCACCCGCTCAGCGACAAAAGCCCAGGTCAGAGGCCATAAAGGGCACCTACGGGTACTCCTGGCGTCCTGTGGATAACCTGTGGAGGCGCACTACGGATCAGAAGGTTGGGGGTTCGAATCCCTCCCAGCGCGCTGGATAAGTGCAGGTCAGAGGGGGTGCGGCCCGAATTGCTTTACCTCAAGGTCACCGCTCGGCCGCGACCCGATCACGGGCAAGCGGGTCCAGATCACCAAGGGCGGCTACCGCACGGCAGCCGAAGCGGGTCGGGCCCGCCGTGGCGCGTGCGGCGGGCTATGACGGCTGCAGGTGACGACGTGCCGCGTCGGGTCGCCGCGGTCCGACGAGGTGAGGTAGGCCGTTCGAACCTTCAAGAGGACCCCGCAACCACGCCACGGCCGCCAGCCCACCCCGGACTTCTTTCTCAAGACCCGGTCGTTCCCCGCCGAAATACTCCACATGCAACGGCGGTGGACGGCGGTGACGGCAGGCGGCGCGGCGATCGTTCTGGTGGCCGGTGTGGTGGCGGCCCTCACCTGGCAGCCCAAGGAGCTGACCGGGCCCGAGGTTCTCGACCGGGTCGATCGGTTCGTGGCCAAGGCGGGGTCGTACTCGTTCGCCGGACGGGGCGCGTCGTCGACGGTCCACGGCGAGCCTCCCGCGCCCGTGTCCTCGATTCCGGCGACTTCGCCTGGTCGGTGCCGTCCGAGATCCGGGCTATGACATAGGCCTGAGACGGGGACGCGCAAGCTCAGCGCGACGAGCAACCTGACGCCGGATCAGGTCCGTGTCAGGGCGGCGACCCGGTCGAGTCGAGCCAGCTTGTGCGGGTTGCGGATCGCGTACATGCGGGTGATGCGACCGTTCTCGACGGCCAGGCTCACGGCGGTGTCGACCTGACCGCCGATGTCGATCCGGACCGCGGGGGAGCCGTTGAGCCAGACGGCCTTCAGCTCGAGGTCTCCGGCGCGGGCCGCGCCGATCAGGAAGCGGGCTACCCGTTCGGCCCCCTCGATCGGACGTGGAGCAGCGGCGACGAGGCCGCCACCGTCGGCAACGACGACGACATCGGGCGCAAGGACGTCGAGAAGGCCCTGGAGGTCGCCCTGTCGGACAGCGGCGAGGAACCGGTCCACGGCCTCCTGTTGCTCCGCCGTGCTGACCGGCATCCGCGGGCGCCGGGCAGCGACGTGGTCGCGAGCCCGGTGGGCGATCTGGCTGACGGCGGCGGGTGACTTGCCGACCGCTTCCGCGATCTCGTCGTAGGGCGTCTCGAATACTTCGCGAAGAACGAACACGGCGCGCTCCGCCGGGCCCAGGGTCTCGAGCACGGTGAGCATCGCCATGGACAGGCTGTCAGCCAGCTCGACGTCGGCGGCGACGTCGGGGCTCGTCAGCAGCGGCTCCGGCAGCCATTCGCCCACGTAGTCCTCGCGCCGTCGCGCCAGCGACCGCAGCCGGTTCAGGGCCTGACGGGTGACAATGCGGACCAGGTAGGCCCGCGGGTCGCGCACCGTCGCATGGTCGACGTCGGCCCACCGCAGCCACGTCTCCTGGACGACGTCCTCGGCGTCGGAGGCGGAGCCGAGCATCTCGTAGGCAACGGTGAACATCAGGCTGCGGTGGCGGGCGAACGCCTCCTCGTTCATGCCGAGGTCGCGTACCCGGCCGAGGCTTGCGCCAGCGGCAGCTTGCACGCCCGGGAGAAGCCCTGGGCCTCGATCCCCAACGCCGTGTTGCACCTGGTGTTCATGTTCGCGAACGCGACCGAGGCCGTGAGCTCCACCATGGCGGGGGCCCCGAGCTTCTCGAGCAGCCGGGCAGACAGGTCGTCGGTGACCCGCGGGGCGTCTCGCTCATCGCCTCGGCGTACTCCATGACATCGCGCTCGAGCGAGGTGAACACGGGCGACTCCCGCCACCGGGGCACCTCGCTGGCCTTGGCCTCGTCGAGTCCCTCGTTGTGGGCGTGGAAATAGCCGAAGTCGAGGCACCACGAGCAGCCGACCAGCCCCGCGACGGCCATGTGTGCGAACGACTTCAGGTTGGGGTCGAGCTGGTCCCACTTCTGGGCCTTTCGGCCGAACCCGGTGTAGCTGGCGAGCACCGCTCGGTTGTGCCACATCACCTCGGCCGGCTCGGGGACATCACCGAGCAGCTTCCGGGTGAACCGCTTCACGAGGAACCCGTAGACGCCGGCGATCTCGGCCTTGGGGATCCGGGGCGTGCTGGACATTGCGTCCTCCTTCTGTCGAATGCGATCGACATCAAGACACCGCCCGCGCTCCGCCTGTGACAGTACGGGGACCAACGTACGACCGACCTCGGGGGAGGCCGGCGGTCTACAGCGACGAGCGGTGCGGGGACAACGAACGCTCGTCAGGTTCCGGCCAGGACCTCGTCCAGCACCGACGCCTTGAGCGACACGTAGGCGGGGTCTGACAGCGTGTGACGCCCCCGTTGCTCGCCGAACGTCAGGTCGCGCTCGCTCACGAGCCGGGCAGGGCGCGCCGACAGGATGCCGAGGCGGTCGCCCAACAAGAGCGCCTCGTCCACGTCGTGGGTGACGAGGACGGTGGTGGTGGGCCGCTCCGCCAGCACGCCGCGGACCCACTCGTGCATCCGCAGCCTGGTCTGGGCATCGAGAGCCCCGAACGGTTCGTCGAGCAGCAGTACGGGCGGGCGGTTGGCCAGGACCTGGGCGATGGCGGCCCGCTGACGCATCCCTCCCGACAGGTGCCGGGGGAGGCTGTCGGCGAAGTCGGTGAGGCCCGTGACCGTGAGCAGGTCGGCGACGGTCTGGTCCCGGTCGGGGTCGCCGTGCTCGCGGGGCCCGAAGCCGATGTTCCGCCGCACGTTCAGCCACGGGAAGAGGGCCCCGGCCTGCGAAACCATTCCACGCCGGCGCGAAGGCCCATTCACGGGATCGCCGTCGACCGTGACCGAACCTGCGTCCGCGGCCTCGAACCCGGCCAAGAGGCGGAGCAACGTGGTCTTGCCGCAGCCGCTCGGCCCGAGCAGGGCGAACGTCCGCCCCGCCGGCACCTCGAGGTCGAAGTCGTCGAGCACGGCGACGGAGCCGTAGGACTTTCGCAGCCCCCGGGCGACCAGGACGCCGGCGCCCGGCGAACCGGTCACGAGTCGCTCCACCGGATGAGGGGGCGGACCACTGTTCGCAGCATGCGGTCCCCGAGGTAGCCGACGACGGCGAACGTGATGATCCCGACGATGATCTGGTCGGTCCTCCCGCTCTCGCGGGCCGCGTTCATCATGGCGCCGACGCCGCTGCTGGTGCCGCTCAATTCCCCGACGATGACGCACGTCCAGGCGAGGGTCAGCGACAGGCGAAGCCCGGTGACGATCTCGGGGAGGGCACTGGGAAGGTAGACGCGCCGCCAGAGCCGCCGGCGCGGCGTCCCGAGCATGCGCGCCGTCTCGATCTGGGCCCGCGGGACCCGAGCCACGCTGTCGGTCGTTGCCACCACGATGGGCCACAGCGCGCCGATGAAGATCAGGACTCTGGCAGGCTTCTCGCCCACGCCGAGTTGCACGATGGCGAGGGGCAGCCAGGCGAAGAGCGGGACGGCGCGGAGCCCGTTCGTCAGCGGTTCGAACAGGTCGGCGACCCAGCGCGAGAGGCCGAGCCCCAGTCCGATGAGGACGCCGATCACCACGGCGTAGGCCCACGACTTCCCGCACCGGCTGAGGCTGGCGGACAGGTGCAGCCAGCCCGCCCCCCGGTAAGGCACGACGCCGACGAACGTGTCCACTCGCTCGCCGAAGTAGAGCGTGTCCGTCGCGGTCAGGACCTGGTGGGGCGAGGGGAGGAGCGAGCGGGGGCGCGCCTCGACCGTCCAGGCCAGCTGCCAGCCGGCGAGGACGAGGAGTGGTGCGACGAAGCCGAGGAGCCGTCTGGACAGCCGGCGCGTGGTGCCACGGCGCCGCGCGCTGGTGGGGTGGGCGACCCCGGGGGTCGCACCAAGTCCGGCCAGCGCGTCGGTCGTCGACCCCCCGGCGTCAGCGATGACCGCCTCGATCCCGCGACGGGCCGCTCACACCGTCCAGTACTGACGGGCGTACATCGCCTCGTAGTTCGGCTCCCGCGCCAGCTCCTTGTTCTCGACCAAGGCCTTGCCGACGGCCTCGAACTGGCTCTGGCGTGCCCGGTCGAACTGCCACTGGGCGCCGACGTTGTCCAGCAGGGCCCGGTAGAGCGCCTCGTCGTAGCCGAACTGCGTCACGATGAGGTCGCGCCAGATGTTGGGGTCGTTCTTGCCGGCGGGCGTCAGGTACTCGGCGGCGTCCTTCTGCATCTTGACCACGGCGCGTACGACCTCGTCGTCTCTCAGGATCGAGGGAGACGCCCACAGCGCGGTGTTGAGATCGCCGAGGGGGGTGTCGAAGGTGCCGGGAACCCGGACTCCGACGCCGTTGACGACCGCCTGGGTCGCGGGCGGCTCGGTGCCCATGAAGGCCTGGATGTCGCCGCGGGTGAGAGCGGCCAGGTGGTCGGCGTAGCCGAGCGGCACGCCTTCGACATCCCTGCCCAATGCCAGGCCGGCCTTGGCGAGCATCGAGTTGAGGATCAGCACCTGTGCGCCGGGCGGCGGCACTCCGACCTTCTTGCCCCGGAGGTCGTTGACCGAGGCGACCTCGCCCTTCTTGCCGACCAGGCCGAAGCCCTGGCGCGCGACCATGGCGACAACCTTGGAGTTGATGCCGCCGTTGGGCTGGGTCAGCATCGGGACGTAGGGCGACATCAGCCCGAAGTCGAGCGTGCCCCCTTCGAGGCCCTGGAGGATCTCGGCCGTGGTCGTCACCGGCACGACGTTGACGGTGACGCCGGGCGGGGCGAACCGCTGCCAGTACAGCATCGACGAGGCGTGGTTCCTTGCATAGACGCACGTCTTGACGGTGACGGTGCGCCCGCCGGCCAAGCCCTGTGCACCCGCTGTGGTCGTGGCCGTCGTTGACGACTCGTCGGAGTCACTGCCGCAGGCGGCGAGGCCGACCGCAGCAGCCGCCGCGCCAGCCAGCTCGAGGAACAAACGACGGCTGATCAGTCGGTCTTCATCGTTGGACACGGTGCACATTCCCCCCGCTACGGCCGGACCGGCGGAGCCTAGCGTATGCATGGACGTACATATGTGCCGGTCGTGGGACGCGCCCGAGCGCGAGCAGCCGGTCACCGACTTGGTCGACGACACCAGGGTTGTCGCGCCTATCTCCGGGTCAGGCGAGGTCGAAGCGATCCAGAGACATGACCTTGTCCCACGCAGCCACGAAGTCGCGCGCGAACTTCTCAGTCGAGTCGTCGGCGGCGTAGACCTCAGCGATGGCGCGGAGCTGGGAGTTCGAGCCGAAGACCAGGTCGACGGCGGTCGCGGTCCGTGTCACCTCGCCGGTGGCGCGACCGCGGCCCTCGTAGACGTTCTCAGTTGACTCGGACGCCTTCCAACCCGTGCTCATGTCGAGCACGTTCAGGAAGAAGTCGTTGGTCAACGTGCCGGGCCTGTCGGTGAAGACCCCGTGCGGGGTCTGCCCGACGTTGGCATTCAGGGCCCGCAGGCCGCCGATGAGGACCGTCATCTCCGGCGCGGTCAGCGTCAGGAAGTTCGCCCGCTCGACCAGGAGGTGCTCGGCCGGGCGCTTCTCCCCGGCTCGGAGGTAGTTGCGGAACCCGTCGTAGGTCGGCTCGAGCACGCCAACCGACTCGACGTCGGTCTGCTCCTGCGAGGCGTCGGTACGGCCCGGTGCGAACGGAACGGTCACGTCGTGCCCGGCGTCCTTCGCCGCGTGGTCGACGGCCGCGCAGCCGGCCAGGACGATCACGTCCGCGAGCGAGACCTCCTTTCCACCGGATTGCGCACTGTTGAAGTCCTGCTGGATCTGCTCCAGGGCCTGGAGCACCATGGCCAGCTCGGCCGGGTTGTTGACTTCCCAGTCCTTCTGCGGCGCGAGGCGGATCCTCGCTCCGTTGGCCCCGCCCCGCTTGTCGGTGTCGCGGTAGGAGGCGGCCGACGCCCAGGCGGTGGAGACCAACTGGGCAACGGACAGTCCGGACTCGAGGATCGTGGCCTTGAGGGCGGCGATGTCCTCCCCGTCGATCAGGTCGTGATCCACGACGGGCACGGGATCCTGCCACAACTGCGGCTCCGGAACCCACGGGCCGAGATAGCGCCGCACGGGCCCCATATCGCGGTGCAACAGCTTGTACCACGCCTTGGCGAACGCAATGGCGAACTCATCGGGGTTCTCGTGGAAGCGCTTTGAGATCGGCCCGTAGGTCGGGTCCATCTTCAGGGCCAGGTCGGACGTCAGCATCATGGGGGCGTGCCGCTTCGACGGGTCGTGGGCATCGGGCACAGTGCCCTGGGCCGAGGGATCCGTGGGCGTCCACTGCTTGGCGCCGGCCGGGCTCGTCGTCAGCTCCCACTCGAAGCCGAAAAGGTTGTCGAAGTAGTCGCTGTTCCATTTCGTCGGCTCGTTGGTCCATGCGCCCTCGAGCCCGCTGGTGATGGTGTCGGCGCCCTTGCCGGCGCCATAGTTGATCCGCCAGCCGAGGCCCTGCTCCTCGATGGGGCACGCCTCGGGCTCGGGGCCGACGTACTGGGGATCGACGGCGCCGTGGCACTTGCCGAACGTGTGGCCGCCTGCGATGAGCGCAACCGTCTCCTCGTCGTTCATGGCCATGCGACCGAAGGTCTCTCGGATGTCCCTCGCCGACGCCAGCGGATCGGGGTTGCCGTTCGGCCCCTCGGGGTTCACGTAGATGAGGCCCATCTGCACGGCACCGAAGGGACCGGTGAGCTCCCGGTCGCCGGCGTAGCGCTCCTCCCCGAGCCACTCGCCCTCAGACCCCCAGTCCGTGTCGTCTTCAGGCGCCCAGATGTCCTCTCGCCCGAAGCCGAAGCCGAACGTCTTGAACCCCATCGATTCCAGGGCGCAGTTGCCGGCGAACACGAGGAGATCGGCCCAGGAGATCTTGCGCCCGTACTTCTGCTTGACCGGCCACAGCAGCCGGCGGGCCTTGTCGAGGTTCGCGTTGTCGGGCCAGCTGTTGAGGGGAGCGAAGCGCTGGGCGCCGCTGCCGCCGCCTCCCCGGCCGTCGGCCGTGCGGTAGGTGCCCGCGGCATGCCACGTCAGCCGGATGAAGAGCCCGCCGTAGTGGCCGTAGTCGGCCGGCCACCACTCCTGGGACGTCGTCATGACGTCGATGACATCCTGCTTCAGAGCGTCGATGTCGAGGGTCTTGAACGCCTCCGCGTAGTTGAAGTCCTCGCCCATGGGATTGGGCGCGGATTGGTGAAGCACCCGCAGGTTCAGCTGATTCGGCCACCAGTCCTCGTTCGTCCTGGACCGGCTCGGCTTCGGGGTCGGGGGCGGGATTGCTGGGTT
>JBOGID010000470.1:0-3197 GCA_050742295.1 Acidimicrobiales bacterium
CCACCGCCCGCCGTCGAGATCGCCGATGGTGGGGCGCGGGGGGCGCGGGGGCGCGGGGGGCGACCGACGATGAGCCGCCGCTCGCCCTCCTCGGGGGTACGGCCCTGGCCGGCGGCGAGGTCAACGACCCGCTGGCGTCCGGTGCGAGCTACGCGCTGGCCGTGGTGGCGGCCTGCACGAGCGCCCGCGAGCAGCTGGTCACGGCCGAAGCGCTCGACGCCGTCCTGCAAGGGGCCGGCATCGATGCGCCGACCCCCTACGCCGCAGCCACCCTGGGGCGGGCCGTGACGCTGGGCGTCAACGCCGAGCGCGCCGCCCCCCACCTCGATGGCATCACCTCGTGGCCGGGGAGCTACGACGCGCTGGCGGCAGCCCTGGCGGCGACCGACGAGGCCCCCTTCCGCGTGGCCGTGCCGGCCGTGGAGGGCTTTGAGTCCAAGGAAGCGGCGGCGGCGCGGGACAGGGCCCTGCGGGAGAACCTGTACGTGTCGGTCAGCATCCTCGGCCCCCCCCATCCTGGTCGGGGGCGCCGAACCCGAGACGGCCACCGTCACCGTGCGCGACGTGTCCTACCCGCCGCTGCCGTTCACGGCCGAGGTCGACGCCGAGGGGGGCATCGCCAGCCTCGCCGTCCTGTACTACCTCGCCGGTCGCACAATCGAGTCCCTCACCACGCCCCACTCCCTCGCCGACGTGCTCGCCCTCACGACCCGCACCCTGCCCGCGGCCGTGCGCATGGCCCGGTCCCGGTGGCCCGGATCGGCCCTCGCCGAGGCCTTCCGGAGGGGGCAGCGCAGCGGGGTCTACTGGTCCGAGGAGCTGCCGTTCCTCGTCGAACGGCTGGCCATGCTGGGTCCCGACGTCCCCGTCGGCCCCGACCAGGAGCTGCTCCAGTTCAGCGCGTTGGAGGGGTTGGCCGTCCCCGAGGGGGTCTCGCCGGCGGTGGCCGTGGCCGCCCGCCTCCTCAACGCCTGACGGCGCGAGCGGCTGCGCTACTTGGCGATCATCCTGACCAGGCTCGACGGCGGGCCTTCGCCGGCCGCGTTGACGGCCGTGACGTAGTACCAGAACACCAACCGGGACGTGGCCGCGCCGTCCACGTAGGCGGTCGTGCCCGCGGGCACGTCGGCGACCTTGGTCAGGCCGGACGGGCCCGTGCCCCGGTAGATCCGGTAGGTCGTGAACGGCGGGCCGCCGGGCGACGAAGGCGGCGACCACGACAGGGCAATCCCGGTGGCCGCGCCCGGGGGCTGGGACGCGATCAGGTTGAGCGGCGCCGACGGGCGGGTGCCGGTGGGCGGCGTGGCCGTGGTCGTCGTCGGGGGCCGGGTCGTGGTGGTCGTGGCTGACGGGGGCCTTGTCGTGGTCGTGACCGACGGCGGGCGGGTCGTGGTCGTGGGCCACCACCACGGGAACCGGCTGATGGTGGTGGTGGTCGACGGCGGTGGCGGGACGGTGGTCGTCGTGGCGCCCGGGCCGGACGTGCCGGCGCCGGTCAGGAAGCGGCTGTCGGCCACGTTCCAGTGGGTGTCGAGGTAGCTGCCGGGAGGGGGCGCCGTCGAGTAGTAGTCGTCGTGGTTGCAGTCGAGCCGGTTCTCGTGGCCGGAGTCGCCGCACACGATGGTCGCGAACCCCGTGCCGTCGTCGTAGCAGAGGCGGTCGTAGTTGTCGGTGCAGTGGCTGCCGGGCGTGGCGTTGGGCGCCGACGTCTGCACCCCGCCCAGGACGTGCACCAGTTCGTGGGCCTCGACCAGATTGGGCAGCCCCCAGCACCCCTTGTCCACCCGGGCCACCTCGCCGGGGATGTACGACGCCCCGTTGCTGGTGTTCTCCTGGCCCGGCGAGTCGTCGTAGTACACCTGGGCGATGCCGCAGTAGACGTTGGCGTCCATCCACACCAGGTACTTGCGGTCGCTGCGGGCGTAGCCCTTGCCCCGCAACTCGGTGAGCATGGAGTCGAAGTTGTCGTCGCCCCGAGTGGTCAGCACCACGTTGTCGATGACGGGGACGCAGGACGCGTCGTGCACGAACCGCAGGTGGCGGGTGCCCCCCGTCTCGGCCGCGCTGAGGTTGAACACGTCGTCGGCCCTTGCCGCGTACTGCTGGAGCGACGGCAGCCACTGGGCGTAGCCGTCGGCCTTGTCGGCGGCCCGGGCGTAGATGAGGTGGACCCGGTAGCCGTCGCTGCCGCTGCCCACGCACGGCACCTGGGTGGCCAGGGCCGTGCCCGCGGGTGCGAGGGGCGGGACGGGCTCGGCCCGGACGTCGACGCCCTCGGGCGCGGGATCGGGCCCGTGGGTACACACAGGAATGCCCCGGTGGGACTGCGAGGCCAGCCGGAAGTTCCCCCGGCAGTAGTCGCTGTCGGCCACCCGTTCCAGGCCGTCGAGGATCACGCCCCGGCGCACGTCCTCGTGGTCCACCTGGGCGGCGACGGGCGACGTCGACAGCGCGCCGCCCGCGGCGATGCACAGCGCGGGAAGCAGCACCACTATCAGACGACGCACGAACCCCCCCAGGAGACTGCCGATTTTCGCTGTCGGCGCTTCGCGCCGAGGCGCCCGACGGCCGCTAACCAGCATGTTTACAATGACCGGTCGGCTCTGAACAAGCCGTCGGGCGCGAAATGAGGGCTCAATCAGCAGTCTCCCAGGTCAGCATGCCGCCGACCGGGGCCGCAGGTTACTCGTCCAGGACCGGGGCCAGGCGGTCGATCCGGCGCCGCACCGCATGCGCCTCGGTGGCCACCGCCTGCACCGGCGAGGCGGCCAGGGCGTCGAGCACGGGGCCGGGCGCCTCCACCCGAAGGAGCAGGGCGACCTGGCCCCGGGCCGTGGGATCCGCCGCCTCGGCCACCTCCAGCATCCGCCCCAGGGCCCGCAGCAGGGTGGCGGTGGCGTCGTCGTCCAGAGCGTCGCGGTGGTCGAGGAGCAGCTCCAGCACCAGGCTCAGGCCCACGAAGGGCGACGAGGCGGCGAGGGCGTCGAGCAGGGCCCGCCGCACCCGGGGCGACCCGGCCGCCAGCACCAGGCTGCACAGTTCCGAGACCAGGTTGTGCTGCTGGGCCTCGCTGACATCGCCCGTGTCGAGCACCGCCTGCAGGGCCCGGGCCGCCCGCACCGCCGCCTCCTCGTCCTCGCCCGCGGCCTCGGCCAGCAGCGCGGCCACGGCCGGCTCGGCGTCGACCTGGGTGGGGG
>JBOGID010000471.1:0-6473 GCA_050742295.1 Acidimicrobiales bacterium
CGACGACAGTGCTTCGCACCACCGGCCGGAGGCCGACGTTGTCCCTCGTGCATGACGTCATCGACAGGTTCGGTCTCCAAGGCGTCGTCGACCGCACCGGCATCGACCGTCTCAGGCTGATGCGCTACCGGCGGGGCGAGGCCTGGCCGTCGTGGGACACCCAGCGCCAGTTCCGGACCCTGCTCGGCGAGCACGGCGTTGCCAACTTGCCTGAGCCGTTGCCAACTCGATGACGACATACGTGGGCCTTGCCAACTTGCGTGACCCGTCACAATTCCGTCACACGCCCTTGGCCATGTTGGCGAAGCGGGTGTAGTGGTCGAGGAAAGCCAGGTGGGTGACACCGGTGGGGCCGTTGCGGTGCTTGGCCACAATGACCTCCGCCGTCCCGCGGTCGGGCGAGTCGCGGTTGTAGACCTCGTCGCGGTACAGAAAGATGACCACGTCACTGTCCTGTTCCAGCGAGTTGTGGGCCACGACCCCGTCGGCGATGAAGTTCTGGGTGCCCTCGACGGTCACGTCGAAGGTGGGCTGCTCGCCCAGCGCTACGAGTTCGACCACTTCGTCCCAGAACAGGTCGGCGCTCGCGATATCGGCCAGTTCCTCGGAGCCAACCAACTCGGCCATTCGGGCCAGGCGACTGCGTGAGAACCTCCGTGGCCGTTCCTTGGAACCGAGAAGGTAGGACCCGCAGTAGCCCTCCCCGAGCCCGTCTGCCAGTTCACGGTGGGTGACGCCGGCCGCTTCCGCCGCGGCCCGGACCTTGGCTGCGACCGGCCAGGGCACTAGGTCGACGTTGGGGTTCTCGCGGATGCCCTCGACGATGGCCAGGGCGTCGGGGATGCAGTCGCCCCTCCGTCCGTGGCAGCCGACAAGGCGCAGGAACGCGGCTTGGCTGGAGGCGCCCTGGACGCGCACGGCGTAGCCCGGGCGGTAGTGCTGCTGGCCATCACGGACGGCGCCCGTCCGCACCTTGCGGGATGACCCGACGGTGGACCTGATCCCCAGCCGCAGCAGGAGCCGCTGCACGTCTCGGGCCAGCAGCTCGCTGGTGCTCGAGTAGTAGCAGTTCACCAGCGGCCCACGGCGGTTGCGGCGGATCATGATGGACCCGTCGGTGGCCCACAGGTGGTGCAGGAAATGGGCCACCTTTCCGGCGCTGAGCCCGAAGATCGAAGGCGGGACGAACTTTGTCCAGGCCCGGGACATCCACAGCCCGTGGGGCTCCAGCCAGTTGCGCATCGGGTGGTAGGTGCCGTGGGTGAGCTGGTAGGGGCTCGGGAACCACACCTGCCAGGTGTTCCCCTGCTTCACCGTGTTCGCCTCGATGCCGAACAGCCGCCGCGCCAGGTCTTCGACCAGGGACCGGTTGGCGGGGTCGGCGGTGGCGTACTTGAAAGCCGCTCCCATCTGTCCGTCGCCGGTCAGGTGGGCCAGGAGGGCCAGCTCGTCGTCGGGCCAGAGGTGGTCGCTCGGGTTCAGGGCCTCGGGGATGCGGCGAGGCGTGGCGACGAACGACCCCGTCTCCAAGGCGTCGAGCCGAGTCCACCCGTCGATCGTGAGGAACGGGTGGTTGGCGCTGGCGTCCACCGACCGCCCCGAGGCGAGCCGCAACCGGAACACGGGCTTGATGCCGGTCGGGAACGCTTTGATCAACCGAGCGGCCACAAGCCGCCGGCGCTCGTCCACCGACCAGACCAGGGGCTGCTCCTGGCCGAGCACCAGGGAGGCGATCGACACCTCCTCGCCGGTGTCGGCCCGCAGGACCATCGTTGTCGCCGGGACGCACCCACTTTCGCGAAGGTCGGCGAGCTGGGGGCGCTTGTCGGCCCGGTTCTCGAGGCCTCGGGAGAGCTGGGACAGCGCCACCACGGGGACTTCCAGCTCGCGGGCCAGGATCTTGAGGCCGCGGGAGATCTCTGACACTTCGACCTGGCGGTTCTCGGCGCTGGCCCGGCCAGCCATCAGCTGGAGGTAGTCGACGACGATCAGACCGAGCCCAGAACGGCTCTTGAGCCGCCGGGCCTTGGCCCGGATCTCCATGACGGTCAGGTGGGGGTTGTCGTCGATGTAGACGGGCGCCTCGGCCAGGCGGCCGACGGCGTGGCTGATCTTGGGCCAGTCGGTCTCCAGCAGCCGGCCGTTGCGCATGCGGGTGGCATCGACGCGGGCCTCCGAGCACAGGATGCGCTGGGTCAGCTCAAGGTGGCTCATCTCCAGGGAGAACAGCAGCACCGGTGTGCGGCTCTCCAGCGCGGCGTGGGTCACGATCCCCAACGCGAAGGACGTCTTCCCGGTGCCGGGACGGCCACCGACGATGACGAGGTTGGAGGGCTGGAGGCCGGCGAGCTGCTGGTCGAGGTCGAGGTAGCCGGTGGGGACGCCGGTGATGTCTTCCCCCCGCTCGAAGAGGGCCTCGATGCGGTCGAGCTGGCGTTCGAGGAGGTCGCGGAGGGGGGCCAGCGAGTCGGTGACGCGCCGCTGGGCCACGTCGAAGACCATGGCCTCGGCCTCGTCGATGGCGGCCGAGACGTCGTCGGGCATCGAGTAGCCCATCTCGGCGATGTTGCCGGCCACCCCGATGAGCTTGCGGAGCAGCGAGTGCTCCTCGACGATGCGGGCGTAGCGGGCGGCGTTGCCGATGGCGGGCGTGTTGGCCTGCAGGGCCACGATGGCGGGCTGGCCGCCGACCGCCTCAAGCAGCTGAGCGCGGCGCAGCTCCTCGGCCACCGTGACGGGGTCGGCGGGCTCGCCCTGGGCGTAGATCGAGCTGATGGCGTCGAAGATGTGGCCGTGGGCAGGCTTGTAGAAGTCGCCGGCGCCCAGCTGCAGCTCGACGGCCGAAACGATGGCGTCGCGGCTGAGCAACATGGCGCCGAGGAGGGACTCCTCGGCTTCCAGGTTGTGGGGGGGCACCCGCGAGCCGCCTCCCGCTCCAGGCGGACGGCGGCGGCGCGCCTCGTCGAGGGACTGCACCATCGGTGACGCCAAGCCTGCCCGCTACGCCGTGGGGAGCGATAGGGGAACAGGCTGTGGGTTTCTCACGGTTCGGTGGGGACAAGCATCAGAGGCAAACATACGTTCGCCAGGATACCTCCTACGAACCGGCAGTCACGACCTCGACCTGCAGGCGGACCTCGACGTCGCTGTGGAGCCGGAGGGCGATCTCGTGGGTGCCCAGGCTCTTGATCGGGTCTTCGAGGTTGATGCGGCGCCGATCGACGGTGACGCCCGTCTGGCTCTGGACGGCCTCGGCCAGGTCGGCCGCCGTCACCGACCCGAACAGCCGCCCCTCGGCCCCGGCCCGGGCCGGGATGCGGATGACGACCGGGGTCAGCCGGCGGGCCACTTCCTCGGCGTCGTCACGGTCGCGCTGCTCCTTCACGGCCCGGGCCCGGCGCATGCCCTCGGCCTGGGCCAGCGCTCCGTCGGTGGCCCGCAGGGCCAGGCCCTTGGGCACCAGGTAGTTGCGGGCGTAGCCGTCGGAGACGTCAAGCACGTCGCCCTTGCGGCCCACGTTGGGCACGTCGGAGCGCAGGATGACCTTCACTCCGTGTCCTCAGCGGTGACGATGACGTCGTCCACCTCCTCGTCGAAGGCGACGTCGGGCGCGTCACCGTTGACGGCGACGTCGTCGGCCGGCCCCGCACCTGCGGCCGGGCCCCCGTAGCCTCCGCGCCCCCCGCTTTCGCGCTGCGGACGGCCTCCCCGGCCCGGCCCCCGCTCGCTGACGGCCCGCTGGGTGTAGGGCAAAAGGGCCAGCTCACGGGCGGTCTTGATGGCGATGGCCACGTCGCGCTGGTGCTGTGAGCAGTTCCCCGACACCCGGCGGGCGCGGATCTTGCCGCGGTCGGACATGAACCGGCGCAGCAGGTTGACGTCCTTGTAGTCAACCCACTCGATGTGCTCCTTGCAGAAGATGCACACCTTCTTCTTGATCCGTCGGGCGCCGTCCTTCGGCGTCCTCCGCCGGTCGCGGTCGCGATCGCGGTCGCGCGCCATCAGAACGGCTCCTCTCCGTAGTCATACGTCGGCCCCGGGTCGCCGGCAGGGGCGGGCGCTTGACGGGGGGGGCCGCCGCCGTCGGCCGGCCCCCTCCTGTCGTTCTTGCGGATCTCGGCGGTCGCCCACCGCAGGGACGGGCCGACCTCGTCGGCGACGACCTCGATCTTGGACCGCCGGTCGCCTTCGGGCGTCTCCCAGCTGCGCTGCTCGAGCCGGCCGGTGACGACGACGCGGGCGCCTTTCTGAAGGGACTCGCTGACGTTCTCGGCCATCTCGCGCCAGCACACGATGTCGAAGAACGACGTGGCCTCGCGGCGCTCGTTGGTCTGCCGGTCGTTCCAGACCCGGTTGACGGCCAGCCCGAAGGTGGCGGTCGCCTGACCGTTGTTGGTGAACCGCAGCTCGGGGTCTCGGGTGATGTTTCCTACCAGGGTGACGTCATTGCCATTTGCCATGTGATCCTCACGCTCCGTTGGGACGCGGGTTGCTCTCGGTCGCCTCATCGGCGACGAAGGGGGCCGGACTACCGGGCTCGGGGCCGGAACGGCTGGCCGAACGAGCCGGGCGACCGGCGACACGGTCGGGCACACGGATCACCTTGTGGCGGAGCACTTCGTCGGCCAGCGTCAGCGCCCGGTCGAGCTCGGCCATGACGGCGGGCTCGGCGGACGCGTCCATCAGGACGTAGTACCCCTCGCGCTGGTGGCGGATCTCATACGCCAGCCGGCGCTTCCCCCAACGGTCGACCCGCCCCGGGTTGCCGCCGCGCGAGCGGACCAACTCGGTGGAACGGTCGACCGCCGCCCGGATGGCATCTTCCTCCAGGTTCGGGTCGTAGATGACCATGACTTCATACGGGCGCATGAGCGTCCAACGCCTCCCTCTGGACCTGACCAGTGTGTGCAGGGCTCCGGGCGCGGTACTCGGAGCAGGGTCTTCAGTTGTGCCTGCATGGTAACCCGACACGGGCTCCACGATGACAGAGGGGTATGACAGCGCGAGAAGGGGAGGGCCGGCCCGGGGGCTGGGGGAACCCGGGTTGGCCACTCCCCGCCGACAAGCTACTCACTGGCGGGCGGCTGCGGAAGGCCTAAGAACGCTTCGACCGTGACAACATCGTTCGGAGCCGCTCGCATGGGCGGTCAGCGTGTCAGTGGAGGCCGAGGGCCGGCCCCAGTAGCGGTAGGCCCGTCTTGGGCACTACTGCTAGGGCCGCGACCGGAGCCAGCGGCGCACCGGACGAGGCGGGCGTCCCCACGAGCGGGACCGATCCCACGGCGCTGGTCAGCGGCTCTGGGACGACCGACGGCGCAGGGGGCGCGGCTGGCACCGGGAGCGCGGGGAGCGCGGGCAAGGCCGGTGAGGGCGCAGTCGCGGCGGCCGGGGCGCCCGGCGCGGGAACGGCGAGCGGCAACGAGGACAGGGACGGCAGGGTCGGGGCGGGGGCCGGGGATAGCAAGGCCGGTGGGGCCGAGCCGGCCGGCAGGGGCAGCACCTGGGTGGCGGCCAGCGGACCCGGGAGGGGAACGCCGAGCGCGGGCGCCGGTCCCGACGACGAAACGCCGCCGATTGGCGGCAGCAGCGACGGCAGCAACGGTGCGGGCAGAGACGACCCGGGTGCGTTCAAGAGGCCGGCCGGGAGGGGCGGGAGCACCGCGGGTGGGGTCGTCGCCAGCGCAGCCAGGCCGGGAAGAGTCGGCGGGGACGGCCCGGCGGTGGCGGTGGGCACGCCGAGCACCGCCGCCAGCGAGGCCGTGGCGGGTCGGGCTCCGCCGGCCGATCCGAAGAGGGCGCCGGTGACGTCGGCCCGTCCGAGGTCGACGCCGGACAAGCCCGCGTCCCGCAGGTCGACGTTGACAAGCCGGGCCGACGTCAGGTCGGCGCCCGTCAGCGTGACCCTCTGGAGTAGGGCCCCGGTCAGGTCCGAGCCCGACAGATTGGCCTTGGTCAGGTCGGCGTTCGGGAGGCGGGCGTTGCCCAGCAGGGCATTGGTCAGGTTGGCGCCAGAGAGACCGGCGCCCGACAGGTTGGCCCCGGTGAGCAGGGCGCCGGTGAGGTTTGCGCCCGACAGGTTCGTCCCGCTGAGGAGGGCGCCGGTGAGGTCGGCGTTCTGAAGGCGGGCGTTGCCCAGCAGGGCGCCGGTGAGGTTCGCGCCCGACAGGTTCGTCCCGTTGAGCACGGCACCGGTGAGGTCGGCGCCGGTCAAGGTGGCGCCGGACAGGTTCACGCCCGAGAGATCGAGGCCGCCGAGGCGGGAGTCGCCGAGGTTCGCCCCAGTCAGGTCGAGGCCGGCCACCGTGCCGGTCGAGCGAATGCCTTCCAGAACGCCCGCAGGCACGCTCCCCACGGCCGCTAGTGCGCCGGCCAGCCCGCCGCCACCCGCCGCGCTCGCAGCCGAACCGGTCGGTGCCGAGGCGGTCTGGCCGCCGCCGGCCGGCAGCGACCCGAATCCGGGGACGGGGTCCGAC
>JBOGID010000472.1:0-1676 GCA_050742295.1 Acidimicrobiales bacterium
GGGCATCGCCGCCATCGTGATCGCGGTGGCCCTGGTGGCCGTGGTCGGGCAGATCACCGAGTTCTCGTTCTTCGTCACCAACATGATCACGATGATGGGGCTGGCCGTCGGCATCGACTACTCGCTGTTCGTGGTTTCCCGCTACCGGGAGGAGCGGGGCCGGGGGCTGGGGAAGCTCGACGCCATCGAGGCGGCAGGGGCGACGGCGAGCCGGGCCGTGTTCTTCAGCGGCCTGACCGTCGTGCTGGCGCTCATGGGCATGCTGCTGGTGCCCACGACGATCTTCCGCAGCCTGGCCGCGGGCGCCATCTTCGTGGTGGTCGCGGCCGTGCTGGCGTCGATGACGCTGCTGCCGGCGATCCTCAGCCTGTTCGGGGACAGGATCAACAAGGGGTCGGTCCGCCGGAAGGCGGCGGCCGCGGCCGGTGTGGGCAAGGAAGGCGGGTTCTGGGACAAGGTGACCCGCACGGTGATGGCCCGTCCCGTGGTCGCCCTGATGGTGGGCGTGACCGTGCTGCTGGGCGCGGCGTGGTCGTGGACCGACATGCGCACCGGGTTCTCGGGCGTGTCGACGCTGCCCGAGAGCTTCGAGGCCCGCCAGGCCTTCGACGCCCTCGCCCGCGACTTCTCCGGCGGCTTGTCCTCGCCCGTCGAAGTGGTGGTCGACGGCCGTGTGGACGACGCCGCCGTCCAAGCCGGGATCAGGAAGATCCAGGACTCGCTGGCCGCCGACGGGCTCTTCGGCCCGAGCCGGGTCGAGATCAACGAGGCCCGCAACCTGGCCGTCGTGTCGGCGCCCATCAACGGCGACCCGCAGAGCAAGGCGGCCACCGACTCGATCGGCAAGATCCGCACCGACTACGTGCCCGCAGCCTTCGAGGGGTCGGGCGCCGAGGTGCTGGTCGGTGGGGACACGGCGTTCAACAAGGACTTCTTCGACCTGACCGCCCAGTACATGCCGATCGTGTTCGTGTTCGTGCTCGGCCTGTCGTTCATCCTGCTGACGGTGGCGTTCCGGTCGGTGGTCGTGCCGATCAAGGCCATCCTCCTCAACCTGCTGTCGGTGGGCGCCGCCTACGGGCTCATCGTCCTGGTGTCCCAGAAGGGTGTGGGCGCCGACCTGCTCGGGTTCCAGCAGGTCGAGGTCATCGAGGCGTGGCTCCCCCTGTTCCTCTTCTCGGTGCTGTTCGGCCTGTCGATGGACTACCACGTGTTCCTGCTGAGCCGGATCCGTGAGCACTACGACCAGACCGGCGACAACACCGAGTCGGTGGCGTACGGGCTGCGGACCACGGCCGGGATCATCACCGGCGCCGCCCTGATCATGGTGGCGGTGTTCGGCGGGTTTGCTTCGGGCGAACTGGTCATGTTCCAGCAGATGGGGTTCGGGCTGGCGGCAGCGGTCCTGATCGACGCCACCATCGTCCGGTCGATCCTGGTGCCCGCCAGCATGAAACTGCTGGGCAAGCGCAACTGGTACCTGCCGTCGTGGCTGGAGTGGCTCCCCAACGTCACCGTCGAGGGCCCGCACCTCCAAGACGTTGCGGCACACCGCGGCGAGCCTGAGCCGGAGGCGGTGAAGCAGCCCGCTTAGATGGCTGGCGTTATTCGCGATCGGCGCTTCGGTCCGAGGCGGCCGACCTACCCCTGACCAGCCCTCTTGCGTTGCAGCCGAA
>JBOGID010000473.1:0-2834 GCA_050742295.1 Acidimicrobiales bacterium
GGCCCGCTGGGTCGCCCGCAGCTTGGCGCCGTCGTCGATGAGGGCGCGCCACACCTCGGGGAGGAATGCCAGGGTTGGATGATCCCCGGCGGCGTCGACCAAATCGGTGAGGCGGGCCTTCATCGACTGGTCGGTCTCGGCCAGCCAGATGGCGTGGACGTGCGAGCGCACGAGCTCCTCGTTGGCGAGGTCGAGGCGGGGAGGTTGGACGAGCCCGGCGACCATGTCGCGGCTGCGCCCGAACCAGAAGGCGTCGTGGGCGTTGCCGTTCGAGCAGTAGGTGGTGACGAGGGCGGGCTGGCCGGACCGCCCGGCTCGGCCCGAGCGCTGCGCGTAGTTGGCGGGCGTGGGCGGCACGTTGCGCAGGGCGACGGCGTTGAGCCCGGCGATGTCGATGCCCAGCTCCATGGTGGGCGAGCAGAAGAGCAGTGGCAGCCGCGTGCCGTCGCGGAAGTCGCTCTCCCGTTGCTCGCGCTGGTCCGGGGGGACCTGGGCCGTGTGCTCCTTGGCGTGCAGGCCGGCGAGGCTGAGACCGACGTCACGATAGAGATCGCGGAAGAACGGGTTCACGCGTGCGACGGCCTCGCTCTCCAGCCGCCGCCGGAGCGGGTCGTCGGCGCCCTTGGCGCCGTCCCCGTGCTGCCAGCGCACCGCGGCGGCCTTGAGCCGATAGCCGGGCTTGCCGTTGGCGTCGGCGGCGACCTGGGTCAGCACGCCGACCTCGTGGAGGGCGGCGAGCAGGTCAGTACCGACGGCCATCGCATCGTCGACCGTGAGGGCGCGGCCTAGCCCAGCGGGACTGCGTACGTAGCGGCCAAACGCGGTGCGCCCGGAGACGTTGAGGTCGGCGCGGGCGCCCCCGGGTGTCCCCGAGCGTGGGAACGCAGTGCCGACCGCCTCGGGGCGTTCGCCGTCCTCGATCTTCCATGGCTCCCGGAGATGCTGGCGGGAGTCGCGCTGCAGCCGCTCGAAGCCCAGCTCGCTCAGACAGTCCACGTCGATGGCCAGGACGCGGCGCAGCTCGTCGAGCAGGATCCGGCACAGCTCCTCGCGCAGGGGCGGCTCCGCGGCAACGAGGGCGGGATGGCGACCTTTCCACGTGGGCTCGTCGGCCGCGATCTCGGCGAGGTCGGCGTAGTCAACCCTCAGGAGCCCGGTCTGTTCGAGGTTGGGCATCGTCACGCGCCAGCCCCGTTTCAGGTCGGCGTAGAGGCGGTACTCGACGACTTGGCGGAGGGCCCGCTCGGCGGCTTCCTTGGCCGAGAACTTGGCATCAGGGTTGGTAGCGAACTGCGCGGCGTCGAGGCCGAGGGCGGCCGTCACCGCCTGGGCGACGACCTCATGGGTGAGGGCACCGGGCGCGGCGGTGGCGAGGGCGGCGCTCAGCGCGCCCCGGAGCTGGGCCACCTGCACGAAGTCGTTGAAGTGGCCGGCCTGCAGCGAGGCGTCCTGGCGGTTGTCGACGAACGTGAGGAGCTTTCGCGCCGAAGCGTCGAGGTCGCTGCGTGGGATGGCCCGGAGCGACCTGACGATGCTGGCCGACAGGACGGTGACCGCCGACGACCGGCCCTCCTGGTCGAGCGTGGCGAGCTTGGAGAAGTCGTTGCCCCGCACCTGCTCGTAGGACACGCGACAGCGCAGGCAGAACGCGAATGGCGTGGACATGAACCAGGCGGCGAGCCCTTCGCCTTCTGTGCCCTGGGCCCCGTCGGGAGCGAGCCAGACCGGCGCCGGGAGGTACTTTCGCTTGGAGGCGATGACGCTGACACTGCCGTCGTCATCCTCGACGAGCCAGTGGTCGGGAAGCCGACCCTCGGCGGCTGGGTCGGCCGGCCAGGGGTGATCGACCGAGACGTAGAGGTAGCCGGTGACGGTGTCGCCACCGGAGGCATCGGCGTCGCGCCGGCCGACGTAGCGGTTGGGACCGCCGTCGGCGACGCGGGCGACCACGTAGTACTCCTGTCCGCACTCCCGGCAGAAGCCGAGCGGAAGGAGCGCCTTCTCCGGCGCGCCCGGGACCCGCAGCTGGTAGTGGTCGGTGAGGTACCGGTCGGCCTCGGGCTCCAGGCTGGCGTGGACGGTGTCGCCTTTGGACACGAACTGGTGGAGGCGGAAGGCGAACAGCGGCCGGCGATTGTCGGGGTGGCGAGCGTGGCTGCCGGCAAGGAGCACGTTGCGGATCGCCGTCGCGCACGTGTCGGGGTCAGTGGCGAGGCCGGCCGCGGCGGCGAGTTCGGCCGCGGCGAGGGCGACGGTGGTCGGCGGCCGGCGGGCGAGCGCGCCCGTGGTGGGTTCAGTGGTGAGCCCGAAGGTCGACTCGACCCAGGACGCGAGCGGGTGCCCGGCCAGATCCTGATAGGTGGTGGGGAGTTCGCCTGCGGCGGCGTTGGCGATGTCGGCTGGTGTCGGTCGTGCACCGCCGATGGTGGCTCGCACGAGGGTCTCGCCGATGACCCGTTCCGGGGCGACATCGGAGCCGAAGAGGCGGGTCGCGACGGCGGCCACCTCGGTTCTCTGACCGGCGGGCGTGCCCGCCTGGGAGGCGACCGTGGCCGACGTACCGACGACCTGGAGGGCCGGCGCCTCGCATGATTCCCGCACACGGCGCACCAGCATGGCGACGTCGGCGCCCTGGCGCCCACGGTAGGTGTGGAACTCGTCGAGGACGAGGAAATGCAGGCCCCGGGCGGCCTCGATCAGGTGCCGACGCTCGTCGGGCCGGGTCAGGACGAGGTCGAGCATGACGTAGTTGGTGAGCAGGATGTCTGGTGGCTCCGCCAGGATGCGCCGGCGCTCGTCGGGGCACTCCTGGCCCGTGTAGCGGTCGAAGGTGA
>JBOGID010000474.1:0-4762 GCA_050742295.1 Acidimicrobiales bacterium
GCGCCACGTTCATCGGCCGCTCGGCAACGGTGTCCGTCGGAGCCGGCGAGCCGACCTGCGTGCAGTCCTCGTCCCTGTGGAAAGCCGCCGTCGCTGACTACTTCGAGACGCAGGTCTTCCAGAACACCGGAGGGTCATCCGGCCTCGACCGCATCGATCCCTACTCGCCCGAGTTCATGGCCGTCGAGTTGGTGGGGCCGTCGGCCAGGGCCACGATGACCTCCGCCCCCGCCGCGATCGGGAACGCAGGTAACCCGACGCTGCTCACCTGGACGTCGACCCGATGGGCCGACAACGCCACCCTGTTCGGCCCGTCGTCCTCCCGCATGACCGCCGACCGTGACGGCCCGCTGCTGCTCTGGGCGAACATCGACTGGGCCACCAACGCCACCGGTAGCCGCCGGGTCGAGATCTGGATGAACGGCGCCATCGTCATCGCCCGCCGGGAGAGCATGCCCGTCAGCGGCTCCGACCACCCGATGCACTGCTGGACGCTCTGGGACGCCAGGGCCGGCGACTACTTCGAGGTCAAGGTCTGGCAGGACTCGGGCGCCGCGCTCAGCCTCAACAAGCTCAACGACTTCGGCCCCGAGTTCGGCGTCGCCTTCATCAGCGAGGCCCCGTTCTCCCCGGCCCACGTCGCCGGCATGCAGGCGTGGTTCAAGGCCGACTCCCTCGGGCTGGCCGACGGGGCGGCGGTGGGCTCCTGGGCCGACTCGTCGACCTTCGGCCGCCACGCGACCCAGGGCACGGCAGCGAAGCAGCCGACGTTCAAGGCCGCCATCGTCGGGGGCAAGCCCGTCGTGCGCTTCGACGGCGTGGACGACACCCTCCAGACCACCACGTGGGCGGCCGTCGCCCAGCCCACGACCATCTTCGTGGTGGCGAAGGCCGCGGCCACGGCCCCCGGGGCGGCCTTCGCGATGGTCCTCGACGACGTGGGCGGCGCGGCCCGCAACGTGCTCTACTACTCGGCGTCGTCGCAGTGGCTCATGCACGCCGGCGCCAACGTCGTCGGGCCGGCGGTCGACTTGGCGGCCCACATCTTCGCCCTGGGCTTCAACGGCGCGGCCTCCAAGATCCGGGTCGGGGGCGGTGCCGGCGTCACCGGGGACGCAGGGGCGCAGGGCTTCGACGGGCTCACGCTCGGCAACGACTTCTTCGCCTCCTTCCCGTTCAACGGCGACATCGCCGAGGTCGTCGCCTACGCGGGCCTGCTGTCACTGGGGGACCTCGATGCAGTCGGGGGCCACCTGGCGGCGAAGTACGGCCTGAGCTGGGTGCCGGCAACGTGAGGAGCGTGGGATGAGCGACTGGCCAGCCGGCATCACCCTCTGCACCCACCCGCTCGGGCCGCCCGAGGGCGCCCTTGCCGACGCACGGGCCACGGCGCTCGGCACGGTCCACTTCCCCGCCGGCGTGCAGGCCACGGTCCTGCCCCACGTCCAGTCGTTCGCCTCCGCTGTTGCCGAGGCGACGGGCGTGACGTGGGTCAGCAGCTACCCCGGCCACGACCCCCACATCACCCGGGCGTTGGACGTGTTCGTCGCCCCCGCGTCCTACGGCGCCGACCGTGCGCTGGGGGACGCCGTGTGCGACTTCGCACACGACCACTTCGACCGGTTCGGCGTCTGGTACATGCTCTTCCGCCGCCGCATCTTCAACCCGTCGGTCGCCGGTCACTGGCGGGGGATGGCCGGCCGCGGCGGCCCGACCGCTGACCACTTCGACCACGTGCACCTGAGCTTCCACGCTGAGGCCCCCGACGCCCCACCCCCGACCCCCGACGAGGAGGACGACATGTTCGACGCCGATGACCGGGCCCGCCTGGTGGGCCTGGAGACCCGGTTCGAGGAGCTCAAGAAGGGCCTCGGCCGGGCAGCCGGCGGCGACGGCTCGAACTGGCACCAGTTCGGGGACCAGCTCGACGCCCGGCTGGACCGGGTCGAGGAGAGCCTGGCCGAGCTGAGGGGCCGGCAGCCGCTCGGCGGCCCTGTCGATGTTGATGCTTTGGTCGAAAAGGTGGTCGACCAGCTGGCCGAGCGGCTGCGCGACTGAGGTGCGCGACTGAGGTGCCTCTCTGGGCCCAGGTCGTGGTTGGCATCGCTGCGGTGGGGACGGCGCTCGGGTGGGTCTTCACCCGCGCCATCCTGCCGGGGGCGCGGCTCATCACCCTCATCGACGAGCTGCTGCCCCTCCTCCCTCAGGTCCGGGAGCTAGCGATGCAGTGGCCCGAGGTCAAGGCGCGCATCGAGCGCATCGAGGAAGGCGTGGCGACCCTGCGCAGCGAGCGCCAGCCGTGAGCCCGGCAGCCAGGGTATTCACGGCTGTAGCCACCACCGTGATGGTCGTCGTCCTCGCCGTGCTCGCAGGGCTGGCCGTCATCGTCTCCACACGCGACACGGCCGGCGAGATCAAGGCACTGAGCGAGCAGACACGACGGGCCGCGCAGCAGGCCGAGGCCGCGGCCGAGGCGAGCCAGGCCGTGTCCGAGGTCAACGCCGAGATCCTGCGCCGCCTCGACGCCGGGCTCAAGGGGCCGCCCGGGGCTTCCGGCCTCTCCGGCCCACCGGGGCCGCAGGGCCAGCCAGGCACCCGGGGGCCGACCGGGCCGGTGGGGCCACAGGGCGAGAGAGGCCCGCAGGGGTCGCCCGGGCTGCCTGGCCGGGACGCACCGACCACCACGAGCACCAGCACCACGACTACCACCACGCTGCCCTGTGTGCCCGTCCTGTGCGGGCTACCGAGGGGCGTGCGGTGAAGTTGCCCGTCGTCCTCGTCCTGTGCGCCACCGTGGCCGCCATCGCTGCGTGCCGGGGCAAGCCCGCCGAGCTTGCTCCCTCGGCGCCGTCGGTGACCCTCACCATCCCGGCGCCGGCCACCACGCTCCCGACCACGAGCACCACGACCACCACGACAGCACGGCCGGCCACGACCTCACCGCCCCCGGCCCCGACCGTCGCCACCACTGCACCGGCAGTGCCCACGGCGGAGCGCCCCTCCCCGGCCGGTGAGTGCGAGGCCGCCCTGGCCGACGTACAGGCGTCCGGGCTGCGCCTGCCGCCGGGCTGGGGCTACCGCTGCCCCGACCCGGCGCTCGACTACGGCGGCCAGCCCCACGCAGGGGTGGCCTGCTGGGTGTGCCGCGGCGGCGCGGAGTCCTACATCGCGGTCAACCCGTCGCGGGCGGGCTCGGGTGGGGCGCTCCGGGGCGTGGTGGCCCACGAGGTATGCCACGCCGTCGAGTTCGCTGCCCAAGGCTGGACGACCGAGGCGAGCGCCGACACGTGCGCCGCCGACCACGGCTGGCCCAACCCGTTCGCCGCTGCCGAGGGCGAGCAGCCCGACGCATTCGGCCCGCTCTACACGCCCGCCGACTGAGGAGGCCCCACATGCCCCATGCCGCACGCAAGGCGCTCCGCACCGCGTTGCAGGTCGTCGTCTCCGGTGCGCTGACCGGGCTGGTGACGGCGCTGGCCGACCTGTCGCCCGAGTGGCGGCCGGTCATCCTCGCCGGCTGGCTGGTCGTCGTCACCTGGGGCCAGAACGCGCTCGAGGCGCGAGGCGCGGTCCCGACCCTGCTGCCCTCCCCGCCCACCCGCGGCGCCGGCGCCCCGTTGCTGGCGAAGACCGAGGCGGGCGTGGCCCAGGGAGGCGCGGGGTGACCGTCCTTGCCGACCGCATCGTCGGCCCCGACCAGCAGTTCGTCGCCGGCACGACCGTCGCGGTCCGCCTAGTGGCGGCGCTCGACGGCGAGGGCGCGGGCATGGAGGCGGCCAGGTCCCGCTCCGTCCAGGGCATCCACAGCCAGCGGCTGGTCGACGAGTGGTTCGCCATCGACCTGGTGCCGAACATCGAGATCACCTCGCCGCTCAACACCTACTACCAGGTCCTGACGCACTTGCCCGGCCGGCCAGCGGTGACCCGGGCCTTCACCGCCCCGGCCGCGCCGCCGACCACCACGACGACCGCCCCCGTGGTGCTGCCGGCGGCCACCGTCCCCGTCGCCTCGACAGCGGCGTTCGCCGCGTCCGGCTTCCTCTCCGCCGGCGGGCACCTGCTCGCCTACACGGCCAAGACCGCGACGACGTTCACGGGCGTCACGGGTGGGGCCGGCGGGGCGACGATCGCCAACGGCGCCACTGTCGCGCAGGCCTACTGGGTCGGCTCGCAGCTCGTCACCCCGCCCACCGAACTCCCCCTCCCCATCCCCGCGTCGTCGGTCTCGTTCGTCCCCTCGGGCGGGCTGTCGTCGGTCACCGTGCAGAACGCCCTGGTCGAGCTGGACGCCGAGAAGGTGGGGCTCGCATCCCCCGCGTTCACCGGCACCCCCACGGCCCCGACCGCCGTCGCCGGGACCAACACCACACAGCTCGCCACGACGGCCTTCGTGCAGGTTGCCTCCGGCCTGCTGGTGCCCAAGGCGGGCGGCACGATGACCGGCTCGCTGGTCGTCCAGGCGCACTCTGCCATGGGCCTCGGCACGGTCGACCAGGTGGCGTTCGGCGCCCCCACCTCCGAGCTGCTGAACCTGCGGGAGACGTTCACCGGCGACTTCAACGCCAGCCAGCGCGTCAACCTCTACTGCGAGGCCACGTTCGACCCGACCACCGACGCCGGCTCCACGTCGAGCTGGGGGGTGCTGAGCAACGCCCTCGTGAAGTCGGGCAACACCAGGAACGTCTACGAGTCCACGGCTGTGTTCGGCCGGGCCGAGCACGCCGGCACCGGGCTTGTGACGCTCCTCGCCGCAGTCGAGGGC
>JBOGID010000475.1:0-2260 GCA_050742295.1 Acidimicrobiales bacterium
GCTGGCCCAGGGGGCTGCGCTGGGCGTCTCGGCGGGCGCTGACCAGCACCTTGGAGAAGTTGCGGATGACGTGGAACCGATCCGCCACATGCCGAGCGTGGGGCAGGTGCTGGCGCACCGCCGTCCGGTAGCACTCGGCCATGTCGGTCACCACCACCGAGACGCCCTTGCGCCAGGCCGGCGACTGCTTGGACAGGAAGCCCCCGAGGACCTCGGCGGAGCGCCCGGCGACCACGGCGATGACCCGGCCCCGGTCCCCGTCGACGAGGATGGTCGAGAACTGGCCCCGGCCCTTGCGCATGGACTTCTCGTCCACCAGCAGCACCCGGCAGGGCCGCCGCCGGCGGTGACGGGCCAGCAGCTGTCCCTCGGCCAGCACCAGGGCCATGACCCGGTGCCAGGACAGGCCGTAGCGGCGGGCCACGGCGGCCACGGTCATGTGGGTCACGTCCCGAGTGACGGCCCGGGCCAGGCGCAGGGTGAGGTGGCCGGCCACGAACGGGCTGCCCTCACTCGTCGTCGTCCCGCACCGCCGGCAGCGGAACCGCCGCCGGTGCCACACCAGCGTCACCGGCCGACCCGACACGGCGAGGTCGGCGATGTTGACCTTGCGGGTGGCGTGCACCCGGGATGTCTTGAACCCGCAGTCGCCACAGCTGTGTAGTCCGGACGAAAGCGGACATTGATTCCGGACGAAAGGGGACAGCCGTTCCGGACGAAAGCGGACAGCCAATACGGCTGATTCCGGACAGCTGATCCCCGCACGCGACGGGTGGCGGCGCCTTGGTCCACCAAGGCGGGCACGCGGCCCCTCTTGGATGACGACTTCCACGTTGCCATTCGAGGGAGGACCTGCGTGCCCAGGAGGAAGCTACCCATGCGCAAGATCACCGAGGTCCTGCGGCTGCGCGCCGCCGGGATGAACAGCCGCGACATCGCCGTGAGCGTCGGCGCGGGCAAGACGACCGTGTACGAGTACCTGGCCCGGGCCGAGGCGGCGGGCGTCGGCTGGCCCCTGCCGGAGGGGATGGACGAGGAGGCCCTCGACGCCCGCCTGTTCCCACCGCCGAGCGGCGAGCTGGCGGCCCGGCGGCCCGTGCCGCAGTGGCGGGACGTCCACCGGGAGCTGAAGCGCAAGCACGTCACACTGCGCCTGCTGTGGCTGGAGTGGAAGGCGGACAACCCCGAGGGCTGGGGCTACACCCAGTTCTGCGCCCACTACCAGGGGTGGCTGGGCGTCCAGGACGTGGTGATGCGCCTCACCTGGGCGGCCGGCGAGCGGATGTTCGTCGACTTCTCCGGCGACAAGGCCGCCTTCGTCGACCCCGACAGCGGCGAGGTGGTCCCGGCCGAGGTGTTCGTGGCCGTGCTGGGGGCCAGCGGGCTGCTCTACGCCGAGGCGACACGGGGCCAGGACCTGGGGTCGTGGGTGAACGCCCACGTCCACGCCTGGGAGGCGTACGGCGGCGTGGCCGAGGTCACCGTGCCCGACAACCTGCAACCCAACCTGAGGGCCGGGGTGACCAAGGCGTGCTGGTACGACCCCGAGCTGAACCCGAGCTACGCGGATCTGGCCCGGCACTTCGGCACGGTCGTGCTGCCGACGCGCACCGCCCATCCGCGTGACAAGGCCGCGGTCGAGGCGGGAGTCTTGTCGGTCGAGCGCTGGGTCCTGGCCCCGCTGCGCAACCGTCGCTTCTTCAGCCTGGCCGAGCTGAACACGGCCATCGCCACCCAGGTGGCCTGGGTCAACGGGCGGGCCTTCCGGGGCCAGGCGACCTCCCGCCGGGAGCTGTTCGAGGAGCTGGAGGCCAAAGCCCTCAAGCCGCTGCCGGCGCAGCGCTACGAGCTGGCGTGCTGGAAGAAGGTGACGGTCAACATCGACTACCACGTCGAGTTCGACCACCGCTTCTACTCCGTCCCCTACCAGCTGGTGCGCCAGCGCCTGGAGCTGCGGGCCACGGCCACCACGGTCGAGGTGCTCAAAGGCGGCCGGCGGGTGGCCAGCCACGCCCGCGAGCACGGCCGGCGGCGCTTCGTGACCGACCCCGCCCACATGCCCGCCTCCCACCGGGCCCACCTGGAGTGGACGCCGTCACGCCTCATCGACTGGGCCCGGACGGTCAGCCCGGCCACGGCCACGCTGGTGGAGAGGATCCTCGCCTCCCGGGCCCACCCCGAGCACGCCTACCGGACCTGCCTCGGCCTCATGAGCCTGGCCCGCCGTTACGGCAACGAACGCGCCGCGGCGGCGTGCGAG
>JBOGID010000476.1:0-3485 GCA_050742295.1 Acidimicrobiales bacterium
AGCTCCGCTGGCGGGCCTACCCGCGCCCTTCTCCCTGCCGGCCACCGACTTCGGTCGTTCCGTCGTCAGGTCCCCACATGCTCACCGGGAATGACGCCCCCATCCTGATCGGGCCTGTCCGACAACACCCTGGCCAACCTTCGTATTCGTGGCAAAGCTATCCTCTGGAGCCGGATAGGGAACGACAATACCGTCCCCGAGCGAGATGACTCGCCGGTGGCGTCCATAGTCGCTTTCTCCAGCAGAAGGCACGACCACACGATAATAGTCTCGTCGGCCACCGAACAGCGCGCAGGGGGGAATCGGCGCTGCCCTTCTCCTGGTCGCAATCAGGGTTGAGAATCACCAGCGACGGGCTTCGCCACGCGGCTGCGGTAAACGGAAGCGCTTTCGAAATGGCCATTGTGGCAAGCTTGGCGCCGCCGTGACCGCATCCCGAGTCTTTCTGAGCCACACAGGTCAGGATGCGCGCCTGGTGGAGAACCTCAAGCGCGTACTCGACGAAGCGTTCCTGGGCGCTATTGACTTCTTCGCGAGCTCTGACGACCACTCTCTGCTCCCGGGGGCGAGATGGCAGGACGAGGTCCTGCGAGCTCTGGGCGAGGCGCAACTCCTCATCGTCATCTGCACGCCCGAGAGCGTCTCTCGACCCTGGATCAATTTTGAGGCAGGGGCCGGTGTCGCGCTGCAACGTCGGGTCATCCCCGTCTGCTGCCAAGGAACGACCAAGGGGGGCTTGCCCAGCCCACTTTCGATGTTCCAGGCCGTCGATGGGGCTGACCCCGCCGATGTGGACGCGCTGATCGAGAGCCTAGCCTTGCCACAGCGGCGAACTTGCGGCCACCTTCGGTAGATGCTGCCGCGCTCGCTGCGATGCTCGCGGTACCTCGAGATAGCAGTGTGGGGCCATCCAATGCGGACTTCGAAGACTGGCTCCGGTACGCCATCGCCCTGCCTGAGCAGGCAAAGAATGAAACCCGGCAAGGTCGAATGACAGGTCGTCGGTTTAGCGGTGTGAGGGAGTTGGCCGTCTTCAAGGGCGTTCGGGAATTGCAGCAGGGAGCAAGTATTGAGGTATCAGTCGATGTAGCTGGAGCGTATGTCGGCTCGGCTGGGTTCTATGCTTCGGGTGACGTCGCTCGACGCATTGTAGAGTCACACTTGAAGGCGACTTCAGTGTCGGAATGGATACTCACCCTCAAATGCGGGGGCGCGATCAAGAGCTTCGAGAGTTCCATGGTCATTGATTTCGAAAACGAGGAGCGTGGCGTTTCATTCGAGCCAGCCTTCGTCATGCTCGACGCTGAGCAGGTAACTTAGATCAGAGACGGTGAATTGCCGGAAATGGTGACCAGGGCACGGGCACTATGCTAGTAGCGAGGCGATCCCCAACCACCACCGCCGGGCGTGAGGACCCGGAGCACGTCACCGGCACGCAGATGGACTGTGCATTTGTCGGGCAGCCGTTCGGCTCCCGCTTCGTCCCCGGCGCGCAGCAGCCAGTTCTCGCCAACCGCTCCGGGTTTCCCGCCAGCAAGCCCCCACGGCTGAGACACCCGTCGCTCCGTGATTAGCGAAAGCGTGCAATCTTCGAGCATCTGTAGGTCGCGCTCTATGCCCTCGCCCCCGGGGGAGAACCCTGACCCACCGCTCGCTCGCCGAAGGCGATACCGCAGTACCCGCATTCCGTACGCGCGTTCCAGCGCCTCGATGGGCGTGTTCTGGGTGTTGGTCATGCCGGTTTGAATCCCCGACTGCCCGGGCGACGGAACCAGCAATCGGTAGTCGACTTGATCCGTGTTCGTCATGCCCGTCTGAATCCCTGACTGCCCCGGCGTCGGGATGAGCGACCGGTAGTCGACTTGATCTGTGTTGGTCATGCCGGTCTGAACGCCGGACATCCCGGGGCGGCCGGGGCGCCCGCCTTGGCCGCCGGCGACCGTCTCGTAGTAGACCCACGACGCCCCGCCGATGAGCGTGTTGTTCATCGTCCCCTGGCTCGCGGCACCGACCCGCGCGGGCGCGGCGGTGGCGAGGGCGCCGAGGCACACGTCTGCCACCCGCTGGCTGACCTCGACGTTGCCGGCCCCCACGGCGACCGGAAGGCGCGCCGCGACGAGCGAGCCGGCGGGCACGATGACGGTCACCGGTCGCATGGCGCCGCCGTTGGCGGGGATGGTCGGGTCGGTGGCCGACCGGATGGCGAACGAAACGGCGCTGACCGTCACCGCCTCCACGGCGTTCATGTTGCCGGGTCGCTGCGCATCGGTGCCGGTGAAGTCGAACGTGGCCGTGTCGCCGTCGATGGTCAGCGTGAGGACGATGCGGGCCGGCCTCTGCTGGTCGGGGCGGGGGCCGCACGAGTCGATCACGTCCTCGAACGCCCACCGTCCGTCGGGCATGGCGGCCAGGGCGGCGCGCATGCGGCGTTCGCCGTAGTCCGTGACCTCGTCGAGGGGCGCATCGGCGAAGGCGGCCAGCCGTTCGACCCCGACCACATTGGCGCCCCGCTGGGCGTCGAGATCGCCGCGGCGCTCGTCGGGCGTGCGGGAGTTGGCCACGATCATGGCCTCGACCTCGGGCGTGAACAGCACGGGCGGGACCCGCAGGCCCTCCTGGTAGATCTCGGTGGCATCGGCCGGCATCGACCCCGGCGCCATCCCGCCCAGGTCGGCGTGGTGGGCCCGGTTGGCGGCCCACCCCACCAGGCGCCCGTAGGCGAAGCAAGGTGCGACCAGCGTGAGGTCGTTCAGGTGGGTGCCGCCCGCGAACGGGTCGTTGAGGGCCATCTGGTCGCCGGGCTGCAGCCTTTCGCCGAACACGTCGATGGCGGACTTCACCGACGCGGGCATGGACCCGAGGTGGACGGGGACGTGTTCGGCCTGCACCAGCAGTTCGCCGGCGGGGGTGAAGAGGGCGGCCGAACAGTCGGCCCGTTCCTTGATGTTGGGGCTGCACGAGGCCCGTCGCAGCACGGCGCCCATCTCCTCGGCGATGCCGGTCAGCCTGGTGATGAGGATCTGGAGGGCGGCCGGGTTCATGCGCGTCGGCCGGCCCGGGTGAGGACCCAGCTGCCGTCGGGGGCGACGTCGGCGGACCAGCCGTCAGGCACCCAGATCGTGCAGTCGGGCTCGGCGATGACGGCTGGGCCGCTGGCCGGCGTGCGGACGACGCCATCGGGGGGCGGGAGGTCGCCGGGGTCGAGGGGCGCCGGCACGCGGGCGGTGGCCCGCAGGGCGACGACTTCGATGGGCGCACCCGGACGGGCGTAGCCGTTGCGCCGGCGGTGCTCGTCCGGGAAGGCGTCGACGTCGGCCACGGTGACCTCGTGGCTCTGGCCCGCGTAGCGGCAGTCGACGGCTGTGGTCACCTCGGCGCCGGCGCTGCCTCCGACGAGGCGGCCGGCCTCGTCCGCCAAGGCCAACAGCGCTCCATGCAGGCCGGCGTGGTCGGCGGGCGAAGGCCACGACCGCACCACGACGCGC
>JBOGID010000477.1:0-3504 GCA_050742295.1 Acidimicrobiales bacterium
CGATCTCCTCGAGCACGGCGTCGTCGACCTCGAACGCCTGGCGGGGCAGCCGGGCGAAGGCCGCCAGCGCATCGCCCAAAGCGGCGGCATGGAAGCCGGGGTCCTTGGCGTGAGCCAGTTCGCACAGTCGATCGAAACCGTATCGACGCGACAGGACATGGACGTCGATGAAGTCACGGGCTTCCGCCCGCGTGAAAAGGGCCAGCAGCTTGTTGGCGGCAAGCTCCTCGCCGGCGAGGACCGGCCCGAGCGGCCCGGGCTCAGCCGGCAGCAGGCGGGTGTCGTAGCAGAGGTCGACCTGTGTGCGGTCGTCGGAACCGCCGACCTCGAGGCGAACGAATCCCTCGCTCACCTGCACCTGCCGGACATCGAGGCCCGCCTCGGCGAGCGCTGCCTCCAGCGCGGGAAGGACTCGGGCGATCGCGCCGGGATCCGCGACAAAGAAGTCGAGGTCACGGGTGGTTCGGGCGACCGCGCCGGTGATGATGAGAGCCGCACCGCCGGCCAGAGCCAGCTCGGCGGCTTGGGGGAGCTCGGAGACGATCGAGGCGATGCGGGTCTGTAGCGCGCTCAGCACGCCAGCTCGAGGCCCCTCCGCTCCCGGATCCACCGGGCCCACGCCTCCCTGACCCACGGGGGGAGGTACAGCTTGGGCCACAGCGCCACCAGCTCGTCGACGTCGATGAAATGGCGGACGTCGTCCTCCGTGCCCTCTCGCATCACCTGCTCGTAGACGTACGCCCGCTGGGCGCGGTCGTCGAGGTCATAGTCGGCACCCGGCCCGCTCCAGGCGATGTGGTCCGGTAGGCGCACCCGGCCCGAAGCCTTGATGATCGTCAGGTCGTCCACATCCTCGGGGATGGCGACGGGTCGCGCACGCCAACCGGCGACGAGCGGACGGGAGCCAGCTACCCGGGAGCGTTCCACCCCCTCAGGGTACCGAGCAGGCTTGCCGATCCGGCATCTTCTCGTCGCTGGCGATCGAAGCCCCTCGAGCGTCGACGTCGATGCCGATCACGCATCGCGCCCGTAGCGAAGGTGATGTAGAGGGCGCGGGGGCAGCCCCGGGGGTGACTCGGAGGCGGTCCCGTATGGCGTCTGACCCGCGTTCAGCGAGGGTGCGCAACGGCTTCACGATGGGACGGTCGCCCTAGGAGCGGCGCACATGGGTTACCTCGACCGCCGGGGCCGTGAGGCCCGTTGCGAGTTGCACGAGAACATTGAGCGCTTGCGAATGGGAAGCCCTGAGCAATCCGCTGGTGGCTGAGGATGGAAGCGAGCGGCGGGGAGGCCGGCGGCGGCCTCCCCCGTGGACCGAATCTCCGGCCAGGCTTGCCGGGTCCTCAGTGCGGAATCGTCGGAGCGCGGGACCTCGACTGGGCGAACTCCACACGGGAGGCTGCGCCGAGCTTGGCGAGGAGCGACGAGATGTGGCTTTCGACAGTGCGTACCGACAGGTAGAGCTTCTGGGCGATGGCGGGGTTGGCGTACCCCTCCGTGACGAGGGGGGGGCGAGCACCTCGGCTTCGCGGGCGGTGATCCCCTGGCGGATGAGGTCTGAGGGAACGGTCTCGCTCCGACGCCGCCGCCGTGGCACTGTTCCACCGGCTTGGCGGAGCATTCGCCGGACGCGGTCGATGGCGACGCGTCCGTCGTGCGCCTCGTAGAGATCCAGGGCCTCGCGCAGCCATCGAGCTTGCTGGGAACCACCGAGGACTTCGGCGGCGAGGACGCGTGCCAGTGCACCGTCGAAGGGGGCTCGTTGCGGGGCTGTTTCGAGATTCGCTTGCCGTCGGAGATTCCGAACGGGGACTAGCCGAGATGCGCGTGAAGCAGTTCGACGATGTCAGCGCGCCCGAAGTGCGCAGCCCACTGGAGTGGGGTTTCACCGGGCCACCTGCTGCTCGGTGCGCCGCCCCAGACCACCGGGAGAGGGCATGTGGCGTGAACGTCGGCACCTCGTTGCAGGAGGCGCTCGACAATGTCCCGTTCGCCGGCGGCTGCGGCGAGGTGGAGCGCCCGAACTCCGCGACTCTCGCTGTCGGGATTGGCGGCGCGTTCCACGAGCGGGGCCATGAGATGCCACATCCCCGCCCACGCGAGTTCGGCCAGGTTCGCCGGGTCGGCGTCGAGCGCATCGGGACGGTGGACCTGCGCGTAGAGATCGCGCAGTACGCCGAGCTCGGCGCCGTGATGGGTGAACTCGTCAATCATGTTCATCACGCAGCCGACCTTTGTCGCGGCGGCGTGACGACCTCCCGCGAGGAGCTCACCGAGATGCTCGACCGTCAGTGACATGAGAACTGCCCGCCAACGGCCGTGCGCGGCGGTGAGATCCGCCATCGCGGCGACGGCCGTTCGACGCGGCGTCCCGACGACCTCCTCGCCGGCCCGACCGGTCAAGGCCCGCTCGTTCTGGCTCCTTCCGTACACCTCCGTGAGGTGCCATATACGCCAGGCCAGGTTCGTGAAAGGCGGTGGCCGAAGTGCGTCGCCGCCCGTGCTCGTCGTGCGGACGAAGCCTGAGTCGGTCACCTCGCCGCCACCGATATAGGGAGCCCAATCGACCCGTACCGAGCCGTCTACACGCTCTCGCACCGACCAGCAGTTCGGTGCCGGCTCCCAGAGCAGCTCCGCGTCCGTGAGCCCTGCGAGTCGGCGCGTGGTCCGCGCGAAGACGTTGTCAGACAGATCGACCAGCAGGCCGTGCAGGTCCATCAAGGCCCCATTGGCAGTTCGCCGTCCGTCCTTGCAGTCTTACGGATCCGAACCAGCGGCGCCCGACTCGCTCGGTTGCCTCCGTCGGGGCACTGGGGGCTGTCCCAAACGGGCAGCCTGCCTCGGGCCGCCCGGCATCCCCGGGCCGCGTAGCCCGGACACGCCTTGGCACTGGGAGTGGCGAGCGAGCGACGGGGAGGGGGGTCATTTCCGTTGCCCCGCCAGGGGCCACAGCTGCTTACGACGCCAACATACGGCCTCTGTAAACCGTCTTCTGCGCTCAAGTCGGGGTCATCTTGGACTGCCCAGAGCAAAGCCGCTGTCAACCCCCAATCAATGCGCCATGATCCAAGCCCCGACATCGGCGACCACCACTTCGGCGACATGAATGCCTTCCTCGATGAACAGGTGGTCTGCGCGCGGGTACCGCTTGGCGCTGACGTCGGGTTCGCCGGACAGGCCCTGCTCCCAACGTGCGAGGTCCTCGGGACGCACCTGATAGTCCCGCCCGCCTTGCATGAGCAATACGGGCCGGGAGGCACGCCTCATTGTCTCGATGGGGTCGTAGCTGTAGATGTCGACCCAGTACGACCGGGGAAGTCCATACGGCGGCGGGCCGGCGACCTCGCCACCGGTGGCAAGATTCCCCATGGCCACGGCGTCGCGCCGCGCCCCGTCGATCTGTATCTGCTCGCCGGCGTTGACCACGCCGTCAAGCTGAGCGAGATACTCAGTCTGGCGCACAATGGCGTCGCCGGGGGTCTCCAACCCTGCCGCCATCAGCAC
>JBOGID010000478.1:0-4065 GCA_050742295.1 Acidimicrobiales bacterium
GCTGGGCCTCGACCCCACGGCGCCGGCCGCCGACCTGGCCGCCGGTGCCCGCAAGCGCCTGGAACTGGGCCGCGCCCTGGCCATGGACGGCGCCCTGCTCCTGCTGGACGAGCCCTTTGCCGGCGCCGCCCCCGACGAGGTGGACCTCATGGTGGCCGCCATCCGCCGGGCCACGGCCGAACGGGGTGCGGCCGCCCTCGTCGTCGACCACGATCTCGACACCGTCCTCGCCCTCTGCGACCGGATGGTGGCACTCGACGGCGGCTGCCTGGAATCGTCGCCATCGCGCAAGTGGGGGTCAGAGCCACCATTCGCGCGGAGAGTTCGGGAGTCCGGCTGACCGAGTTCGCCCAGCTCGTGGTGAAGGGCATGGCCCTGGGCGGCGTGTACGCCCTCGTGGCCCTCGGGTTCGTCGTCGTGTTCAAGGCGACGGGGGTCATCAACTTCGCCCACGGGTCGTTGCTGCTGACCGGCGCCTACCTGACCTACACCACGTCGGTCCTGTGGGGCCTGCCCTTCGCCCTCGCCGTCATGGCCGCGGCCGCCGGTGCCGTCGCCCTGGCCCTGGCCGTCGAGCGGTTGGTCGTGCGCCCGCTGGTGGGCCAGCCCGCGGTCGCGGTGGTGCTCGCCACCTTGGGCGTGGCCATCGTGGTCGACCAGTTGGTGACCGTCGTGTGGGGCTTCCGTCCCCACCACATCGGCGACCCGTGGGGGGCGGGCAGCGTGCGGCTCGGGGGCCTGGTCGTGTCGCACGTCGACATCGCCAGCCTCGTGATCGTCGCCGCCATGGTCGCCGCCCTCAGCCTGTTCTTCCTGCGGACCGACCTGGGCCTGGCCCTGCGGGCGGCCGCCGCCGACTCCGAGGCGGCCGCCGCCCAGGGCATCCGCCCCGCCCTCGTCTCCCGGACGGCGTGGGCCCTGGCCGCGCTCGTGGCCACCGCCGCCGGCGTGCTCCTGGCCTCGGGCCCGGGCGCGGCCACGCCCAACCTGGGCGAGATGGCGCTGCGGGCCTTCCCGGCCGTGTTGCTGGGCGGGTTCGTTTCGTTCGGCGGTGCGCTGGCGGGCGGCGCGCTCATCGGCGTGGTCGAGGTGCTGACCGCCGGCTACGCCCCCGGCCAGGAGCTGGTCGTGCCCTACCTGGTGATGCTCGGTGTGCTGCTCGTCCGCCCCGACGGCGTGTTCGGGGTGCGGGAGGCCAGGCGCCTGTGACCGGCAACCGTCGGGCCCCGCTCGGCGCCGCGGCCTCGGCCGTAGCGGCAGCCGTCGTCGCCTACGCCGTCCTGCCGCTGCGGGTGTCGGACTACTGGCTGGCTGTCCTCAACCTGGCCGGCATCGCCGCCATCGGGGCCTACGGCCTCAACCTGCTCACCGGCTACACCGGGCAACTGTCGCTGGGCCACGCCGTGTTCCTGGGCGCCGGCGCCTACACCTGCGCCGCGGTCGGCGGTCCGCTGCCGGTGTGGCTCGGAGCGGCCGCCCTCGTCGGTGCCGCACTGGGCGCCGCCGTGGGGCCGTTCGCCGTCCGCCTCAAGGGCCACACCCTGGCCGTCGTCACCCTCGCCCTGGTGTTCGTGGCCCAGCACGTGTTCCGGGAGTGGACGTGGCTCACGGGCGGCAACGCCGGGCGCTCGGACCTCCCGTCGCCCCCGTTGCCGGGCACCCACGACCAGGGGTGGTTCTGGCTGGTGTGGGCGCTGGTGGCGGTCACCGCCCTGGCCAGCGCCCGGATCGTCCGCTCCCGCACCGGGCGGGCCATGGTCGCCGTCCGCAATGGCGAGGAGGCGGCCGCCGTCATGGGCGTGGACGTGGCCCGCACCAAGATTCTCGCCTTCGTGGCCGCCGGCGCCCTGGGGGCCGTGGCCGGCGCCCTCTACGGGTCGTACAGGCAGTACGTCGGCCCCGAGGAGTGGGGGCTGCTCGTCTCCATCCAGTACCTGGCCATGGTCCTCATCGGCGGCCTGGGCACCCTGCGCGGCCCCCTCGTGGGCGCCGCCTTCGTCACCGCCCTGCCCCACCTCGTCGACCAGGTTGTCAAGACGGGCCCGGCGTCGGCCGTGACTGCGGCCCAGGTCACCCAGCTGCTGTTCGGTGCCTCGATCATCGCCGTCGTCCTCGTGCGGGCACGGGGACGGCGCCGGCCGGTCCGGGCTACGGTTCAACCGGCGATGTAACCGTGACAGCCTCCCGATCGGTCAATACCCAGATGCTCCGGTTCCGGTTCCCCGTCACCCTTGTCGCCGTCGCCGTCCTCGCCCTGGCCCTGTCCGCCTGCGGGCGGGACGAACCGTCGGCGGCGCCCGGGTTCGACGGCACGACGATCCGGCTCGGGGTGCTGACGCCGCTGCAGGGGCCGGTAGCCGCCGTCGGGCGGCCCCTCACCACCGGCGGCGAGGTCTATTTCGAATGGCTCAACGCCGAACGGGGCGGCATCGCCGGCAAGTACAAGGTCGAGCTGGTCATCGAGGACACGGGCTACAACGCCGACACGGCCATCGCCAAGTACCAGAAGGTCAAGGACGGGGTGGTCCTCGTCGAGCAGGCCCTGGGGACGGGCATCGTCAAGGCCCTCCTGCCCCAACTCGACCGCGACGGGGTGGTGGCGTCGCCCGCTTCCCTCGACGCCGACTGGGTCCGCCAGCCCCACCTGCTGGCCGTAGGCGCCCCCTACCAGGTGCAGTTCGCCAACGCCGCCGACTGGTTCGTGAACGGCGCCGGCCGCGGCGGCACCGGAGCCCGCATCTGCTTCGCCGGCATCGCCAGTCCCTACGGCGACGCGGGGTTGGCCGGGCTGGCGTTCGCGGCCCGCAGCCTCGGCCTCCCCATCGCCGCCACCGCCCGCTACAACTCGGGCGACACCTCGTTCACGGGCGCCGTCACCGAGCTGCGCGACGCCCGGTGCGACGCCGTGTTCATGGCCACGTTCTCGGGCGACACGTCCCGCATCGTGGGCGAGGCGGAGGCCTTGCAGTTCCGTCCCCGGTTCTTCGTCCAGGCCACGGGCTGGGACCCGTCGTTGGCCACGGGCCCGCTGGCTTCGGTCATGGCCCGGTCCGTCACCGTGATGGGCGAGGGCACGGAGTGGGGCGACCGGTCGGTCAAGGGCCAGGCCGACATGCTCGACCGCCTGGCCCGCTACCGCCCCGGGCAGGCCCCCGACTACTACTTCGTGTTCGGGTACTACCAGGCGTGGGCCGCGGCCCAGGTCCTGGAGAAGGCGGCCGACCGGGGCGACTTCACCCGGCCCGGCATCGTCAAGGCCATGGAGGACGTCGGGACGCTCCGCTTCGACGGCCTCTCGGGGGACTACGCCTACGGACCTCCGGCCCGGCGGGTACCGCCCCGGGCCAGCTCGCTCTTCTCCGTCGACGCGGCCAAGCCCCTCGGCCTGGCCGCCCTCGAAGTCAACCTCGCCACCGACACCGCCCGCCGCTACGTGTTCCCGTAGCGGCCGGCTCAGCGCTGGTGGCCGGGCTCGGTGCGGTCGATCACGATCCCGACGCCGGCCGCGACGGTGACGAGCACGCCGAAGCCGAGAGCGGACAGGAGGCTGGGGGCCGCGTCGCCGGCGGCCGACAGCAACCGCTGGAGCTGGATGGTGTAGAGCAGGGCGACGGCGACGGCCACGCCGCCCAGGGCCCGGCGGGCCGCCACCTGGCCGGGCAGGATCGAGAACACGCCCACAAAGATGGCGACGGCGAGCAGCAGCAGGCCCACCTTCAGGCCACCGTCGCTGCCTGCCTCGTAGTCCCACAGGAACGCCAGCGGCACGTCGAAGGCGTTGCTCTTGGCCCCCTCGACGCGGATCCAGGACAGGATCGTCGCCAGGAGCACGCCCGCGGCGCCGATGAGCGCCGGTGTGAGCTGGACGTTGCCGATGGCGGGCAGGGTGGGGATCCGGGACCCGCCCCTGCCGCGACTCCCACTCGTTCCGGACGGCGACGGGGACGGGCGGCCCGGCAACGGCTCCGGCGCTGGCGCCGGCTCGGTGGTGCGGACGCGCGGCCGGGCCTGCGGTTCGGCCGGCGCCGGTTCGAACGGCGACCGTTCCGCAGGCCGCTTGTCAAG
>JBOGID010000479.1:0-10714 GCA_050742295.1 Acidimicrobiales bacterium
GACCGCAGGTACACGTCCTGCACGCGTTGCCAACCGGCCACCCCCTCGGGCCGCAGGCCGAGCTCCTCCAGCTCCCGCAGGGCGGCGACGGTGAGGCCATCCCCGCAGCACTTGTCGCGGGGGAACCGGGCCTTGTCGACCAGCACCACGTCCCGCCCGGCCCGGGCCAGCGTGATGGCGGCGGCCGCACCGGCAGGACCGCCCCCGACGACGGCGACCTCGGCGACCAGCACGGACACGTTCCGAGGTTACGACGAGGGCAGGCGGCTGACGAGGCGGCGGCTCCAGGCCACGCCCGCGAGGGCGGCGCCGGCCGTGCCGAGGACCGGCCTCCGGGGCAGGCCGCCGCGCAGGCCGAGGACGCTGGCGGCCAGGTCGCCGGCGTCGGCCAGGGCGCCGGCCTCGAGCCAGCCCCGCACCGGCGACTGGTGCTTCACGGCGAACAGGGTGCCGATCCCGATGGCCACGTCCCGGGCCCCGAGCATGCGGGCCAGCAGGCGGGTGTCGGGCCGGGTCCCGTCCGGTCCCAGCCACCGCTTCAGCGCCGACTTCGGCGCGACGACCGCCACGGCACCCATCCCGATGCGTCCGGCCGCGAACGCCTTCACCTGCTGTGCCACCTGCGGGTCGATCACGGTCACCCCCTGTTCGGGCACGACCACCCCTCGGCGGGGGCGTACAGGCCCGAGAACCGGTCGCTGACGCTACGCCCGTCCAGGTACACCCGGGTCCGTTCGGTGGTCACGGCCACGCACGGGCCGGGCGGTTCGGGCGGCGGGTCCTTCGGCGCGTCCGAGGGTGGGGCGGCTGGCCGCTCGGTGCGGACCTGGTTGGACTGGTCGCTGCTGGTGACGAACTTGGTCGAGTACAGGGTCACGGTGATCGACGAGCCCGTGTACGTGGGCCACACCAGCACGCCGTAGGGCGTGGAGTTGCGCACCTTGAGGTCGGGCCCCGGGAACGACAGCGTCGCCTCCCGGCCATAGGGGTAGCGGGAGATGTACAGCCCGTGCATGGCGTACTCGGTGATGTCCAGGCCGGCGAAGAAGGCGGCGTTGAACATGGTGGTGGCGAACTGGGACACGCCGCCGCCCACGTCGGCCTCGAACTTGTAGTCGCCGCTGATGATGGGAGCCTCGACGTAGCCCTTCTCCTTGGTGCGCATGCCGACCGTCCCGTTGATGGAGAACGTGGCGCCGGGCGGGATCACCGTCCCCCGGATGGTGTCGGCCATGAGGTGGATGTTCGTCACCCGGGGCTCGCCGGCGGCGTGGGGGGTGGTGAACGTCCCGATCTGCTCGACGATGCCGAGCTTGCGGGCTGCCTCCTCGTCGCGGGCGGCGGGGACCGACTTCAGCGGCAGGTCGACGGGCGCCGCCCGCTTGGCCGGGTCGCGAAGGGCGGCGTCGATCAGCTCGGCGGCCTGGGGCGAGCAGCAGGCCGTGCCGGTGCGGGGGGCGGTGATCGATACCCGGCCGCCGCTGACCGTGAACCCGGCGTCGACCGGCCTGGTGCCGGCGTCGGGCAGCAGTTCGGCCAGTCCGCCGGCGACCTCGGCGTCGGCCCGCAGGCCCAGTTGCAGCGACTCCTCGCCGGGCACGGCCCGCAGCCACGAACGCAGCGACTCGGCCGGGATGGCGGCCGACTTGCCGCCCGCTCCGACCTGGAGGCCGGCCTTGGCGATCTCCTCGGCCTCGGCGGCCAGACGGTCGGCGTCGGCCTTGGTGAACCGGGGCGGGATGGAGGCGATGTCGAGCGTGACCTGCAGCGTGCCGGTCGTCGGCTCGGCCCGGGCCAGGGCCTCGGCCAGCTCCTCGGGGTCGACGCCGCGGCCGTTCTTGCCGGCCACGCCTTCGAGACGGTCGCCTTTCACCTCCAGGTCGGGCTCGGTGGGCGGTGTGCGGGAGCGGTCCCGTTCGGCCACGACCCGGTCGAGCGTGGCCCGATCCACCTTGATGGCGACCGGGAGCTGGATCGGGCTGATGAAGCTGCGCACCCACCGCCAGACCCGGGCTGGCAGGGCCCCCTTGCGGCCCGCGTCAAGGGCGTCGGCGACGGTGCGCTCCTCGTCCACGGCCACTCCCAGCTCGGGGACGGTGGCCTCGAACCCGCCCCCGTCCTCACCCGCCGTCCGCACCTCGACGGCGGCCGTGGCAAACCGCTCGGCGGTGGTGTGGACCCACGCCGCCAGCTCGTCGCGGTCCATGCCCCGGACGGATTTGTCGGCTACCTCGGCGTTGGGGAGGACGCCGCCGTCCTGGGCGCGGCTGTCGATGGCCCAGGCCGCGACCACGGCCAGGAACCCGACGAACGCTCCGAGCGCCAGGAAGATCAGGGGGCGCGCCCGCCTGCGTTTCACGTACCTCCACGATCGCGCACGCCGGGCCCCCCGCCGCGTCAGCATTCCCCCAACGTGGCCCGGACCGGCCCGCACCACTAGGTTCGAACGTCATGCCTCGCGCACTGATCACCGGCATCACCGGCCAGGACGGCCGCTACCTGGCCCCTTTTCTGGCTGCCAAGGGGTACGACGTGTTCGGCATGGTGCGGGGCCAGAACAACCCCAAGGCCCAGATGGTGCAGGACGAATGCCCTGAATTGGAGCTCGTCGAAGGCGACCTCCAGGACCTGTCGTCGCTCATCGCCGTGGTCGAGCAGGTCCAGCCCGACGAGGTCTACAACCTGGGCGCCATCTCCTTCGTGGCGCTGTCCTTCCGCCAGCCCGAGCTGACGGCCGACATCACCGGCCTCGGCGTCCTGCGCATGCTGGAGGCGATCCGGGTGGTGGGCGGGGCGTCCGACAACCGCATCCGCTTCTACCAGGCCTCGTCCTCGGAGATGTTCGGCAAGGTGCGGGAGACGCCCCAGACGGAGCAGACGCCGTTCTACCCCCGGTCGCCCTACGGCGCGGCCAAGGTGTTCGGCCACTACATCACCGTGAACTACCGGGAGTCCTACGGGCTCTACGCCTGTTCCGGCATCTGCTTCAACCACGAGTCGCCCAAGCGGGGGATGGAGTTCGTCACCCGCAAGGTGACCAACGGCGTGGCCCGCATCAAGCTCGGCCTGCAGGACCGGATCGCCCTGGGCAACCTCGACGCGGCCCGGGACTGGGGGTTCGCCGGGGACTTCGCCGAGGCCATGTGGCTCATGCTCCGGGAAGACGAGCCCGACGACTACGTCATCGCCACCGGCGAGACCCACACCATCGGCGATCTGCTGGTTGCCGCCTTCGAGGCGGCCGGCATTGACGACTGGAAGCACCTGGTCGAGTCGGACGAGCGGTTCATGCGCCCGTCGGAGGTCGACATCCTCACGGGCGACGCGTCGAAGGCCCGCAAGCAGCTGGGCTGGGAGCCCCGGACGTCGTTCCAGCAGCTGGTGGAGTCGATGGTGGCGAACGACCTCGAGGTGGAGGGAAGCCGGGCCCACCGGTGAGTCGGTAACGTTCCGGTCCGGATGACGTCTGGACAGGGTGGGCCGCAGGACATCAGCGAGCGGGTCGCCCGCGGGTTCGAGGCCCTTGTCGAGTCCGAGCAGGCGACCGTGGCGTCAGGCCGGCCTGCGGGCGGAGCGGCCGGCGCCGGGGCAGGGGCGGCGCTTGAGGAGCGGGTCCGCCAGACCATGGAGGCCCTGACCGAGCTGGTCCAGGCTCAAATCCCCGTGGCCGTGGACGGCCTGCGTGACGAGCTGGAGACCATGCGGGTCGACCTCCAGTCGTCGCTGAACCAGGCCACCGGCGACCTCGCCCAGGAGCGCCAGGAGCTACGGGCCCAGATCGCCAAGACGGTGGGCGCCGCCAACAAGTGGTTCGTGAAGGCCCGCGACCAGCTCATCGAACGGCTCGACCAGGTCGCGGCGGTGGCCGCCGAGGCCTCGGCCCGGGCCGACGAGGCGGCGAATGCGGCGGCGACGGCGGCCACCGCCGCCGAGTCGGCCTCTGCGGCCGCGCCGGCCAAGCCCGTCGAGCTGATCAAGCTGGACCGGACCGGTCAGGACGGCGACGAGGTCCTCGAGTGGGACGTCGAAGACGACCAGGGCTCGGCGCCGGCCCGAGGGATGACGGCCACGGTCGACCTCGCCGTCGACGGCGCCGAGCTGGACGCCCTCATGGAACCGGTGCGGGGCGACATCCAGGAGCTGCAGGGCGAGATCTCGGCCATGGGCCAGGCCGTGGCCGAGCTACGGGCCGAGGTGGCGGCGCTAACGAAGCGGGTGCCGGCCCGGCCCAAGCCCGTCCGCCTCGACGAGAGGGACATCGACGTCATCATCGAGGCCGTCCTCGTGGCCATGACACCCCCGGCCCGGTCATCGCCGCTCAAGAAGGCGGCCGCCAAGCGGAGCCTACGCACCTAGACAGGCGTCACCTACGTGTGTTGAACACTGATTGGACGGCGGCAGGGGGGGCGCGATACTGCCGGGGAGGGGCTTGATCGGCTCCCCGCAACGTCTACGGCCGGGGATCGGACGAGGATGGCCTTCTTCGAGCGCGCAGCAGAGTTCCTCACCGACCGGGTGGCACCCCGGCTGGTGATCGGGCACGGCCCCCGCAACGGGCCGACGCGTGCCGAGCTGGAGGCGCAGGCCGAGCGGGAGCTCCAGGCCCGCATCGACCTGGGCCGTCCCGGGCCGGAGGAGTCCGTCCGGCGTGGCCCGGTGCCCGAGGGGGCCGTGCCTCGACGCCGCCCGACCCGCCCGCTAGACGTGGTGACGGTGCGGCTTGACGTGCTCGGGGGCTCGGCTCAGGCTGCGGTGCCCGACGGCGGGGCGGGCGCGCCGGCTTTGGCCCGGTCCCGGCGGGCCCGGCTGACCCGGGAGGCTCCCTCAGCCTGAGGTTGCGAGCGCGCCGTTGGCGCGCAGGGTCTCGAGGTTGTCCACGGTGAGCGATCCCCGCCAGTCAGCCTCGGCTGCGGGGGACCAGGCGGGCCAGTTGAACGTCCACCCGCCGTCCTCCCGCTGCCCGGCCGCGAGGCGGTCGAGGTGAGCGGCGATGGTCGCCTCGTCGAACAGGCTGCGGGCGATGGAGCCGGGCCGGGGGGCGTAGTCGAGAGGGCCGTGGACCTCCCCGGTGGCGTCGGGATCGAGGGCGACGAGGTTGGTGTCGAAGAAACGGGCGCCGACGTCGACGAGGGCCTTGGCCGCCCGGTCGCGGTCGGGCACCGTGTCGAGGAAGGCCAGGAGACCCCGCAGGTCGTAGGGGCCCACCTTGTCGAGGTCGTCCACCCGCGACCACAGCCATGTCGTGGCCTTGTGGAGCCACGGGTGGTCGGCGCCGCGGGCGTGGAGGGTGCCGGCGATGGCCCCGGTGGTGATGAGCGAGGCGGGAGGACCGGGCTCGGGCTGCCACCACGGGGCGTGGGGCCAGCCCTCGACGGTGGGCAGCACGAAGGCGGTGCCGCCCTCAGGGGGCGCCGTGCGCTCCAGCCAGTCGAGGGCGCCCGCGACCAGGGCCTCGTCCCAGGCACCGGCCTCGTCGAGGGTGCGGAGGGCGAGTTGGACGGCGGCCGGCTGGCTGGCGGGCGTGCGGCCGTCGGGCTCCAGGCCGTGCCCGAACCCGCCGTCGTCGTTGCGATAGGCGGCGACAGCGGCGACGACGGGCTCGGTTGGGCCGTTTTCGAAGAGCCGCTCGAACCGGCGGCGGTCGAGGACCCGGCCGGAGGCGGCGAGGAATCGGGCAGCGGCGGTGATGTCGGTCATGGGGACAGTCAACTGCGCGCCCGTGCGCCCAGTCTTGAACGAAACGGCCACACTGGTGGGGTGCAGTTGAGGCCCGGCTACCGCGAGTGGGCGCCGCCCGACGCGCTGCGGGGCGCCGTCGCCTGCGTCTGGTCCCAGGTCGTCGACGGTGCGCCGGGACGGTCGGTGTCCGTGCTGCCTGATGCGTGCTCGGACCTGATCTGGCACGAAGGCGACGGGGCCTTGGTGGCCGGCCCCGACACTGCGGCGTGGGACGTGGTGCTGGAGCCCGGGACCGTGCTCTTGGGCGTGCGCTTCCTCCCCGGCGCCGGCGGCCCGGCCCTGCGGCTGCCCTTGGACGAGGTCCGCAACCAGCGGGTGCCCATCGCCGACGCCGTGCCCTCGCTCTCCTCTGCCCTACCGGCCGACCTCCCCGCCGACCAGGCCCTGGTGCGGCTGCTGACCGTCGCCGCCCGCATGGTCGGCGATGGGCCCCCCGACGGCGCCGTGCAGGCGGCTGCCCGCCTACTGGCCGACCCCGCCACCCGCCTCCCGGCCCTCACCGACCACGTGGGGATCAGCGAGCGCCAACTCCGCCGCCGGTTCCACGAGTCCGTCGGTTACGGGCCGAAGACACTTCAGCGGGTGCTGCGCTTACGCGCCTTCGTCGCCTCGGCCGCCACCCAGGGGGATCTGGCCGGGCTTGCCGCCAAAGCGGGGTACGCCGACCAGGCGCACCTCACCCGGGAATGCCGGGACCTCACCGGCGTCACGCCCGCGGTGCTTGCCGCCCGCCAGTGGTCGAGCCCAGCGTGATGCCGTCGGGCCGGTGGAAGGTGGCCGTGCCGTTCGGCTCTCCGGTGATCTGAAGGCCGGCCTCGTGAACGGCGGTGTGATGGCGAGGGCAGAGCAGGATTCCGTTGTGGACCGCCGTCGGCCCACCGTCCTCGAAGTGCCGAACATGATGGACGTCACAGGTTCTCCGCTCACACGCCACGAACCGGCACCGCCCTCCATCTCGAACGGAAATGGACCGTCGTTGGGCGACCGTCCACACCGATGTGCGGGTGCCGATATCCAGCGGCTGACTCCGCCCACGGAACAGGTGGCGAACCACCCCGCAGTCGCACGACATAAGCCGTAGCGTCTCAGCCGAGATCGGGCTCCCATCGAGCAATTCGGCGTGGTCCCCGAACCGTCCGGTAGCCGTATCGACGTCAGCTACGAGGTGGAGCGTGTAGCGGTCGACGCCTGGCGTTCCCGCACCACCGGATCCCGCCCGCAGCAGCTCAACAAGGGCGTCAGCTCGCCGGTGGGCGCCGGACTGCGGTTCACGTGAACCGCCCCCCTGGGCGTCGAGCAGGCGGAGCACCTCTTCGCCCTCCTCAAGGGGCAGCACCACGCCCTCCTCAAGGGGCAGCACCACCTCCAACACGACCATCCCGTCGTAGGTGCGTGACGCGCTCACGCCCCGACGGTCGAACCGCTGGAGGTAGTCGTCGACACCCCGCTCCTGCTCCTCGAGGTGCTGCCAGTGGCGGACCGCCCGCTCCAGGTCGGCCACCGTGCCCGCGCCGGCCAACCGGAGCAGCCACCGGTCGACCTCCTCGCCGGCGCCGATGACGCGGGTGATGGCCCGGACCTTGCAGTACGAGAGCCTCCCCGACGAGAAGGCCTCGGCGACTTCGGGGCGGCGGTTGAGCTCGTGGGCTACCCGCACCTTGTCTCTCGCCGTGCGGGCGCTCATTCCGCAACACCACACCAGCCACTCGACAGCCGACAGCTTACCGTCGAGCGACCAGCCCTCCCTGAGGTCGAACTCCGCCAGCAGTGCGAGCCACCGGCATTCTGCGGCAGCAGTCCGTACGGCCCAGGTCGCAACCGCATCACCCAGCTCGGCTGTCGACCAGTACCGCCGCTCGTCCACCGATCCGCTGAAATCAGCGAGCGCCATTCTTGTCTCCCCTGGTCGCGCTTTACCGTCCGGGGGGAAGAGAAGCTCATGCTACCAAACATACGTTCCCATTGCAAGCGAAAGGGGATCGGCAATTCAGTCGCCCGGTAGCACCTCTTCGATGCGTTCTTTGGCCTTGCGGGCGGCGCGCTTCGCTCGCCAGCCCAGCGAGGGGGCGCCTTCGGTGTCGACCAGTTCGAGGATCAGGCCACCCAGCAGGCCGAGGTTCTTGCTGAACTGGATCTTCTGGCGGCTCTGGGCGGCGGGGTCGGTCACCTTCCAGAAGGCATGACCGGCCAGCGTGGTCGGGACGAGCGAACCGGCCAGGGCCAGCGCCGTCAGCCGCCGGAACCGACCGCAGGCCAGGAGCAGGCCGCCGACGATCTGCACGACGGAGTTGATCTTCACGAGCTTCTCGGTGTCCTGGGGCAGGCCGAGGGGCCCGGCCCCCTTGGGCGCCACGTCGGCAGCCTGGGCCACCTTCGGCGCCGGGTTGCGGAGCGTTTCGATGCCGCCGAGCACGAACGGCGCGGCGAGGAAGGGGCGGGCGACTCGGCGCGTCAGGGCCATGACCGTGCTCTACCCCTCCGCCGCCTGCCGCTACCGCTTGCGGGCCAGCGTCAGCGTCGCCATCTGGCGCTTGGTCACGGTGCCGCCGAACTCGCCGGAGTCGATGAGCGCGGTCAGCCCCGCGAACAGCGCGCACGATCTCGCCGCCGTGGCCGACCAACGACTCGGTGGCCTGGCCCGTCCCGCAGCCGATCTCGAGGAGCCGGCCGGCGGCAACCCACGGAACAGCTCGTCCGGGTACTGCGGCCGAGCCCGGTCGTACAGCTCCGCCACCGAGTCGAACGTGGCCCGCAGGACCTCGCGGTCGTGGCCGCCCTGGACCCGCCGCCGCCCGCTCCGGGGGCGGCGCCCCTCGACCTCGACATCGCCCTGTACGGCTGCGGGGTCATGTCCGAGGGCCACCACGTGGTGACGTACCGGTCACGGGCGACCGAGCCGGTGCGGGCGCAACTCGACCGCTTGGCGACGGAGGTGTGGCCCGAGGCACCGGCCGCCGTGATCGACATCTGCGAGCACTACCTGGTGGGTGACGACGTGCCCGCGGGGTTGCGGGCGGTGGTCGAGGAGGTCGTGGCCGCCCTGAACGCACGGGTCGTGTCGGTGGCTCCGTCGATCCTGGGACGGACCCGGGAGCGGGTGCTGGTGGCGGGCGGGCGGTGCAAGTTCCCGGCCGTGCTGGCGGCGCTGACGGCGGTGCCCGACATGCGCCCCGACGACCCTCGTCACCGACGAGGGGACGGCCCGGCGGCTGCTGGGCGTCCTCGCCCCGCCGACTACTCGCCGCGGTAGGTCCCGAAGCTCCAGAGGTTGCCGTCGAGGTCACGGACGGTGAAGCCGCGGGACCCGTAGTCCTCGTCCTTCAGGCCGCGTACGACCTCGGCGCCGGCGGCGGTGGCCCGGGAGAACAGGGCGTCAGGGTCGTCGCACACGACGTAGAGCGCGTCGTTGCCGGGGGTACGGCTGCCGAAGGGCGTGTCGTCCTTGCCGGCCGAGCCGAACATGACGCCACCGCCGAGGGGCCACCGAAGCTCGCCGTGCTCGATGACGGACGGGTCGTCCTCCCGTGCGTAGGCGGCCCGCTCCTCGAAGCCGAAGGCGGCGACGAGGAAGGCGACCGAGGCCCGGGCGTCCCTGAAGGCGAAGCAGGGCCAGATGGTGGGTGCGGGTGTTTCGTCGGTGGTGCTCATGCCCCGGATTGTGCGGGACCGGGGGCGAGGTCGTCTTGGACGGATGGGAACTCGGTGGCGAGCCACTCGCCGGGCGGGCAGCCCGCCAGTTCGACGAAGTCCCGGGTCAGGTGGGGCTGGTCGTAGTAGCCGCACGTGGCGGCCACGGTGGCGATGGACAGGCGGGCTGGTCGTTGGAGGAGGCGGCGGGCCCGTTCGAAGCGGACGACCCGGGCGGCCAGCTTGGGCGCCAGCCCGAACTCGCCGCTGAACCGGTTGGCCAGGTGGCGGCGGCTCCAGCCCACCTCGGCCGCCAGATCTGCGACCCCGATGCCGCCGCCGGTGACGACGAGGAGGTCCCAGGCCGCGGCAAGGGTGTCGTCGGTGGCGGGCGGTCGCGACCGCCGGGCGCCCGCCAGGCGGAGGAGAACGTCGTCGCAGGCCGCGAAGCGACCGTCCCACGTCGGTGCGGCGTTGACGCGCTCCCAGAGCTCGGCGGCGGGCGGGCCGATCACGTCCGCCGCCTCGATGGACAGGTTCCAGAGGGCCCTGGCGGGGGAGGCGAGGAGGGCCTGGCTGCCGAGTGGCGTCAGGGCGACGGCCACACCCTCCTGGTGGCGGCCGCAGGCGATGGCGGCGGCCGAGGCCTGGAGGCCGCCGGCGACGAACCGGTAGCGGTCGGGCGGCTGGCGGGGGTCGGTCTGCGCCACGACGTCGATGGGGTCGCCGATGCTCACGATGAACGTGAGATGGCGGGACGGCAGGCCGCGGTGGACGCCGGGCTCGGCGCTGTCGATCCGGTACCCGACGTAGCCGTCGATGAACGGCCGCAGGACGGGAGCCGGCCGCCGGGTGACGGACTTGCTCATGGGCTCACCCACGTCGCCCGACGGTACCGGGCGAAGGCCACGAACGACGCAACCGTGGCGGTCGAGGTGATGGCGACATGCACGATGGCGGGGGCGAGCAGGCCGCCGGACGCCGTCCGCAGCAGCGAGAGGCCGAACCCCGCGACCGCGGTGGCCACGACGGCGGCGGCGAGGGCGGCGGCCCTGGTGCGGCGGCGGGTGATCCGGTTGGTGCCCAGGGTCTTCGCCGTCGGGCGGACGTGCCACAGGCCGAACAAGGTGGCCGACACGGCGGCCGGGACGCCAAGGGCGGCCAGCACGCCCCGGAACGCCACCTCCTCGAGCACGACGGTGCCGAACGGGATGCGCACCGCCGCGCACCACGCCGTGCCCCGTGCGCCCACGCCGGCCATGCGTCGGTCGCGGAACAGCGGCCGGCTGGCGGGCACGGCGGCGGCGAGGACGACGACGGTGGCGGCCAGCGCTCCCCAGGCCAGGCC
>JBOGID010000480.1:0-7600 GCA_050742295.1 Acidimicrobiales bacterium
GCCTGGGGGTGGCCGTCGTGGCGGCCGTCGGGGCCGCGCTGGCGTCGGACGGAACGGGTTCGGGATCACTCGTTGTCGCCGCCGTCCAGGGCGGGGGTGAGCGGGGTGTCCGGGCCGTCGATGCCAACCCCCGGGCGGTGGTGGATGCCCACTTGGCCGCCAGCCGGGGCATCGCCCCCGGTTCGGTGGCCCTCGTGCTGTGGCCCGAGGACGTGGTCGATCTGGAGGGGTCGCTGGCCGGGTCGACGGAGGAGGCGACGCTGGCGGCGCTGGCCCGCGAGCTGCGGGCGACCCTGGTGGCCGGCGTGGTCGAGGAGGTGGATACCCCCCGTCGGGGGTTCCGCAACGCGGCGGTTGTGTTCGGGCCCGACGGCACGATCGTCGACCGGTACGACAAGGTCCACCGGGTGCCGTTCGGCGAGTACGTGCCGTTGCGGTGGCTGCTGGACGGCATCGTGGACGTGTCCACCATCCCCCGGGACGCCATCGCCGGTCGGGGGGCGGCCCAGGCCGACACCCCTTCGGGTCGCATGGCGGTGACGATCTCCTACGAGGTGTTCTTCGCCGACCGGGCCCGTTCCGGCGTGCGCGCGGGCGGGCGATTACTGCTCGTCCCCACCAACGCGTCGTCGTACACGACGTCGCAGGTTCCGTCCCAGGAGGTGGCGGTGGCCCGCATGCGGGCGGTGGAGACGGGGCGCTGGGTGGTCCAGGCCGCCCCCACTGGCTACAGCGCAGTGATCGACCACCGCGGCCGGGTCCGGGCCCGAAGCGGCCTGGGCTCGCCCGCCGTCCTGACCGAGGCGGTGGGCCTGCGGACGGGCCGCACGCTCGCCGTTTTCCTCGGCGAAGCGCCTGTCGTTGTGCTCGCCGCGCTCATGGTGGGCGGGATGTGGTTGACCAGAAGAAAAGCTTAGTCAACACGGTAGAAGTGTTCTGTGCAGTACGGAGGACACGAGAGGAAGCCCCTCCGACGGTCATGCGATTCGGCGCGGTGCCTTGTGCTCGACCGTCTGAGCAAGGGTGTTCAACGCCACCCGGCTGCGCCCGGCTGCGATGCCGATGGACGCCTATCGGGGGGGAGACGTATCACGTGCACCTCGACCCGCCAGGGATCGACCCCTCGGGCATCGACCTGACGGTGGAGAAGGACGTGCCGACGGCGTGTGCCGCCCGCCGCTCGTGGTGGAACGGTTCCGGCGAGGATGCTGTCGAGGTGCTGGTCGCCGAGCGCCCCCACAGCAGCTACAGCCGCCAGATGTTCCTCGGCGAGACGCTCGACGCCGACCGCATCGAGGCCACTCACGAGCACTGCACGCTCGCCCTGACCATCCCCGTGGCCGAGGCGGCCAAGCCCAGCAACGTGCTGGACCCTCCAGCGGGTGGTTAGAGTTTAAGAGCGCGATCATTACGTCGGCTAGAGGACGCCGTCCAACCGACGCTCGGCACGAGACCCGGCCCATACCCGGGCCGGGGCTACGGCCGTGAGGCGGAGTTCTCCTGGTGTCGGCCCTCCCGGGCCGGGTCGTGCGCCTTCCTCTCCCGCTTGCGGGTCAGGGCCACGAGCAGCAGGGCGAGGCCAGCCACGGCGAGGAGGGCGCTGAGCAGGACGAACACGGGGCTTATCCCCGACGAGCCCGAACTGGTGGCAACGACCACCTCGTCGATGGCTGCCGAGGGCACGGAGGTCCCCAGGCGATCGAGGGCCCGGCTGGCGCTCGCCCCGGGCACGGCCAGCATGAGGCCGCCCAGGCGTCCGGCTGCCGCGCCCACGATGGCCTGGTCGAACGGCCGCCCGGAATCAGCTATGTACAGGATGTTCGACGGGAGGTCGCGGGCCATCGCCTCGCGGGCCACGGCCAGCGAGACGCCCTCCACCCCGTCGCCGTCCAGCCGCTTGGGCTTGGGGAGCCGGCCCAGCACGTCGTCGGACACCGAGCGCGAGTTTCCGACGACGAGCGTCTCGGGGATCCCCAGCTCGCGGATTGCGTCGGCGGTCGGCCCGGGGAGATTCGTGCCGCCAGCGAACAGGATGGGCGCCCGGTCGGCGGCGGCCAGGGACGCGGCGGTCGCCACCTCGGCGCTGTCGGGGTTCACGATCACGGCGCTACCGAAGGCGCCGACCTTGCCCTCCTTCCGGATCTCCTCGGTGCGCATGTCCATGGCCACGGCAGCCGCCTTGGCCATCTCCGCGGGCGTGGCTCCGGCGATGCGCACGACGTTCTCCTTCACGCCCGCTTCGGCCAGATCGGCCATGACTCGTGCCGACACCTCCTCCTCGTCACCGAGGACGAACACGCCGGCGGGACCGAGCCGCCGGACCTCGTCTTTGAGCTCGCCGGTGAGCCCGTCCGCCCGCGTGATCAGGAGTGGCCCGTAGAAGCCGCGTGCGAGGACCCCGCCCACGAGGGCGGTGGAGGCTGTCGCCCCGTCGCCTACCACGACGATCCGGGAGGGGTCGACGCGGCCGACCCGTTCCGATCCTCCGGGGTAGGCGAGCTGGGAGAGGGCCACCGACAGCTTGACCCGGCTGCCCGGCTCGAACGCCTCCGTCGGGGGATCGCCGCTGGGCCGTAGGTCGATCCGGGACCAGAAGATGTCCTGCGTCTCGCTGTCGATACTGCCGTTGCGGGGGTCCTGCCACGCCACTAGCACCTCGTCGTCACCGATGGGCACGACCTGGGGGCTGTACCAGATGTAGCTGCCAGCCTCGGCGTTGAGGCCGGTGTCGAGGTTCAGCGAGCGGTCGGTGACCCGGCGGTTGGGGGAGAAGGTGTTTCCGCCGTCGCTCGAAGAGGCGTAGTAGATGTCACCGGCACCCCGGGATTCGGGGTTCTGGCCGTTGATGATGAAGCCACCGCGGCGGTCGAACCAGATCACGTCGACCCGCCCGTTCGAGGCCACCGCTACGTTGGGCGTGAGCTGGGCGGCGCCGTTGTTGCGGGCGTCGTCGTTGATCCGGACGGGTGCCGACCAGGTCGCCCCACCATCGGTCGAGCGCTGGAAGATCACGTCGAGGTCGCCGAAGTTCGTCGCCTGGTAGACGAGGTACAGCGCGCCCGACCCCTTGTTGATGGCTAGGCGCGGGAAACCGCCGTTGTTGGAGATGCCGGCTCCGGTCACGACGCCGGCGCGCTGTTGGCTCCAGGTAGCCCCCCAGTCGGTGGAGCGGCCCACGGTGATGTTGTTCACGGCCGGTTCCGGGTCGCGGTTGCGCCAGGCGAAGTAGACGGTCCCGTCGCGGGCGATGACGGGTGCGGTCGTCTCCCGCACCTGCTCGCCCGGAGCCTGGGCGTCGACGGTCGGGGTCCACGTGGCGCCGCCGTCGTCCGACCTCGTCGTGACGGCCCGGCGGTCGCCGGGGCCACCGCCCGCGCCGCCGGTCGTGACGACCAGGCCCCATGCGGTGAGATAGATGCGATCGCCCTGGGGGGTGGGCTCGACGGCCAGGCCGGGCCGGATGTAGAACGGCTGCGCCAAGGGTGCGGTGTTGGGGATCGCTACGACGGCGGTGCCGAACGTGCGCCCGCCGTCGGTCGACTTGGCGACCAGGACGGCGTCGCCGAACCGGAGCCTGGTTTCGGGCAGCTCAGACGGCATGAGCTGGGAGGCGAAGGTGACGTAGACGTTCTGGCCGGAACCGAAGGCGAGGCTCTGGTTGACGTGGGCATACCCACCGGAGTCGAACGTCGGGCAGGGCGGGTTGGTGAACGCAGCGGGCGCGGTGAGGCGACCGTCGGTCCAGGTGCCGCCCCCGTCGAAGGTGGTGTGGAACTCGCAGTGGCCGTTGAGCATGTCCTGGTCGAGCAGCACGAGGTGGCGCGGATCGCCCGGGTTCATTGCGATGCCCGGAAACTCACGGGCCCGGAGCGGATCATCGGGGTCGCCGGCCAGAGTATTGTCGCCCACCCGGATCGCCGGCCAGGGGGCCTGCGCCCCCCCGGCGGAGGGCACGGTCGCCCCCACGACGCCGGCAAGGACTACCGCATACGTCCATCGTCGAATCAAGGTCACGCCGACCGCCTCCCGCTTCTGCCCGCGCAAAAAACGCCTTCCAGTATCAGTCTCGCGCCAATCGCCGTGCGGGTTCCTGTTGCGATTCGATGTCATCCGGACCGCGGCCTTACCCGCTTGACCGGCCGGTCCGGCCTGCGTGGCCTGAACGCAGTGATGGTTTGACCGGCCCGTTGCGGGGCGGTCCGGCCTGCGTGGCCCGAACGCCGTGATGGTTTGACCGGCCCGTTGCGGGGCGGTCAGGCTCACCGGACATGCCTGACGCCCTGCGGATCGCCCTGCTCACGTACCGGGGCAATCCCCAGTCGGGGGGGCAGGGCGTCTACACCCACTACCTGAGCCGGGAGCTGGCCGCCCTCGGCCACTCCGTGACCGTCTTCAGCGGGCCGCCCTACCCCGAGCTGGCGCCCGGTGTGGCCCTGGTGAAGGTGCCGAGCCTCGACCTCTACCGGCCCGACGACCCGTTCCGGACGCCGGCCCGGTCGGAGTTCCGAGACGCAGTGGACGTGCTTGAGTTCGCCATCATGTGCGGGGCGGGCTTCCCGGAGCCGCTGACGTTCAGCCTTCGCGCCCGTCGGGTGCTGGGAGGTCGTCGTGACGAGTTCGACGTCGTCCACGACAACCAGTGCCTGGGCTACGGGATCCTCGGGCTGGTGCGCGACGGCTTCCCGCTGGTGGCCACCGTGCACCACCCCATCACGGTGGACCGTGCCCTCGACCTGGCCCAGGCGCCGACGTGGAAGCGCCGGCTGACGTTGCGCCGCTGGTACGGCTTCCTGCGCATGCAGAAGCGGGTCGTGCGGCGGCTGCCGCGGATCCTCACCGTGTCGGAGTCGTCGGCGCGTGACGTGTGCGGGCAGATGGGGGGCCGGCCCGAGCAGATGGCCGTCGTGCCCGTGGGCGTCGACACCGCCCTGTTCCGCCCCGTGGCGGGCGTCGCCCGGGTGCCGGGCCGGCTGCTGACCACGGCCAGCGCCGACGTGCCCCTGAAGGGGCTCGTGCCGCTGCTGGAGGCGCTGGCCAAGGTCCGCACCGAGCGCCACGCCGAACTGGTCATCGTGGGCCGACCCAGGCCGGACAGCCCGCTGCGGGCGACGATCGAGCGGCTGGGCCTGGAGGACGCCGTCACCGTCGCCGGGGTGGTGCCCGCGGAACGGCTTGTCGAGCTGTACGCCGAGTCCGAGCTGGCCGTGGTGCCGTCGCTGTACGAGGGGTTCTCCCTGCCCGCGATCGAGGCCATGGCGTGCGGGGTGCCCCTGGTGTCCACCACGGGAGGGGCCCTGCCCGAGGTCGTCGGCCGCGATGGCGAGACGGCCCTGCTCGTGCCCCCAGGCGACCCCAGCGCGCTGGCGGCCTCCATCGGGCGGGCGCTCGACGACGAGGCGCTGCGGCGACGGCTGGGCGAGGCGGGTCGGGCCCGGGTCGTCGAGCGCTACTCATGGCGCGCCACCGCCGAAGCCACCTTCGAGCAGTACCGCCAGGTGATCTCTCCGTGCTGACGGTTGACTTCGACCGGCTGGACCTGCGGCCCGGCATGCGTCTCCTCGACCTGGGCTGCGGCCAAGGACGGCACGCCTTTGAGGGCCTGCGACGGGGCGCACGGGTTGTCGCCCTCGACCGCAACGCCGGCGACTGCAAAGACACGGCCGCCGCCATGGAGGGCGACCACCATGGCGTTCAGGCCACGCAGGCCCATGGCGTTCAGGCCACGCAGGCCGGCGGCTGGGCGGTCAACGGCGACGGGCGCGCCCTGCCCTTTCCCGGCCACACCTTCGACCGGATCGTGGCTGCGGAGGTCCTCGAACACGTGGAGGACGACGGCGCCGCGATCGCGGAGCTGGTCCGGGTCCTGAAGCCGGGCGGACGGCTGGCGGTGACCGTCCCCCGATGGTTCCCCGAACGGGTGTGCTGGGCTCTGGCCGACGACTACCACGCGCCGGCGGTGCCCGGCGGCCACGTGCGGATCTACGGCCGGCGCCAGCTGGTGCGGCGGTTGCAGGACGCCGGCCTGCGGGTCGTGGGCGCCCATCACGCCCATGCCCTGCATTCGCCCTACTGGTGGCTGAAGTGCGCGGTGGGCGTGTCCGACGACGACCACGCGCTCGTGCGGCGGTACCACGGGTTCCTCGTGCGGGAGATCCTCCGGCCGCGCCCGTCGGTGCGCCTGCTGGAGCGGGCCCTGAACCCGGTCGTGGGCAAGAGCCTGGTGGTGTACGCGTGCCGCTGACGGCCGGCGAGCTCGCGCAGACGGTTGACAGCATCGCCGCCGTCCAGCTCGACGACGGCATGATCCCGTGGTTCCCCGGAGGCCACGCCGACCCGTGGAACCACGTCGAGGCGGCCATGGCCCTCACCGTCGGCGGGCGGATGGACGAGGCCCACCGGGCCTTCGAGTGGCTCATGGCGACCCAGCGGCCCGACGGCGCGTGGCACCAGTACTACGTGGCCGGCTACACGGTCGAGGTCCCGCTCCTCGACGCCAACGTCACCGCCTACGTGGCCAGCGGCGTCTGGCACCACTACCTGGCGACGGGCGACGCCGGGTTCCTGGCTGCCATGTGGCAGGTGGTCGAACGGGCCCTGGGCTTCGTGCGGGGCCTGCAGGCGCCCGGCGGCGAGGTGATCTGGGCCCGGCACGCCGATGGGACGCCGTGGTCGTTCGCCCTGCTCACCGCGTCGTCGAGCACGACCGCCAGCCTGCGCTGCGGTGCGGCCATCGCCCAGCGGCTGGGCCTCGACGCCGACGCCGCGAGCCTGGAACACGCCGCCGCCCGGCTCCGCGAAGCCATCGCCGACCGGCCCTGGTCGTTCCTGCCCAAGGACCGGTGGTCGATGGACTGGTACTACCCGGTGCTGGCCGGGATCCTCACCGGAGACGCGGCCACCGAACGGCTCGACCGGGACTGGGACCGGTTCGTGATGGGCGGGCTCGGGGTGCGCTGCGTCGCCGACCGTCCGTGGGTCACGGCGGCCGAGACTTCGGAGGCGGCCATGGCCTGTGCCGCCGCCGGCCGCCTCGACCACGCCCACCGCCTGTTCCAATGGGCCCAGCACCTCCGCGCCGAGGACGGCTCCTACTTCACCGGCATGGTCCACCCCGAACGGGCCCACTTCCCCGGCGGCGAGCGCACGACCTACTCCGCCGCCGCCATCGTCCTGGCCGCCGACACGATCACCGGCACGGGCCCGACGGCCGCAACCTTCCTCGTCCCCGGCTTGGGGGCCCGCCCGAACTGAATCGCCCCTTCAGTCGGAACTTCCCCAATCCGACAACGACGTCGTGGCCGGAGCCAGCACGGGGCAGCGATGGGTGGCAGCGGCGGGGGTACTCCTTGCCTTGGCCGCGTGTGGCGGGACGGGCGGCGCAGAGCTGGGAGGGTCGGCGTCGCCGGCCGCGACCTACGAGGCGACCGGGTCCGCGGTCCGGGCCATGGGCGAGGCGAACACGGCCCGGCGCGCCGCGAGCGCGACAGCGCCAGTGACGACCATGACCACCACAACGGTTCCCGTCCCCACCACCCTGTCGGCACCGCCGGTCACCGCCGCGCCCGCCCCGACCCCGGCTCCGACCACAGCCCCCTCCGCC
>JBOGID010000481.1:0-1997 GCA_050742295.1 Acidimicrobiales bacterium
CCGCCGCCGCCCGCCGGCCGCCCATCAAGCCACCAGCGTCGGCCGTCGCCCCCGCCAAGACCAAGGCCCGCACCCCCTCCACGCTCCGCCGGCTCTTGGCCCAGGCCGAACGCGACCTGGCCGACACCACCGCCACGCGCGACCGTCTGGCAACCGACCTCGCAGCCGGGGGCGACCACACCGCCGTGGCCCGCCTGGCCCAGGAACTGGCCGCCGCCGAGTCCCAGCTCAGCGAGGTGGAGGAGCGGTGGCTCGCCCTGGCCGAGGAACTCGGGTCTTGACACGACTGTCCGCCCGGGACCTGAACATCGCCGCGGGTACCCTGTCGGCGAACGACGGTGCCTGCGTACTTGGAGGTCTGGAGGCCGGAGGGAGCCGAGCTCGTCTCCCTTGAGGCCGGGCGCGTGACGTTGGGGCGATCCGCCACCAACGACGTCGTGCTGGCCTCCGACGGCAAGGCGTCCCGCCTCCACGCCGCCCTGGAACGGCTGGCCGCAGGCTGGTGCATCCGCGACCTGACGTCCCGCAACGGTACGTTCGTCAACGGCATGCGCATCGACCGGGACCGGCCCCTGCAGCCGGGCGACGAGATCCAGGTGGGCTCGACCAGGTTGGTGTTCCGGGCCGAACGGTCGGCGGCCGAGCAGGGCGTGACCGAGGGGGCCGAACGCCCGCCCGACCTGACGCCGCGGGAGCGTGAAGTCCTGGTCGCCCTCTACCGCCCGGCCCAGACCAGCGAGGTGTTCGCCGAGCCGGCCTCGACCCGGGCGGTGGCCGCCGACCTGGCGGTGAGCGAGGCCGCCGTCAAGCAGCACCTGGCCCGCCTCTACGACAAGTTCGGCATCGTCGAGGGCGAGCGACGGCGCCTCCGCCTGGCCAACGAAGCCCTCCGGAGGGGCGCCATCAACATGGCCGACATCCGCAAGCACCGAGAGCAAGGGCCGGGGGCGGGAACGGGCCGGTGAGCACCGAGAACCCCCGTGACGTCGGAGAGCCCTCGACGGCGACGGTGGACCTCGGGATCCCGGGCATCGAGGGGGCGACCGAGATCGGACGGGGCGGGTTCGCCGTCGTCTACCGGGCCCGCCAGCCCGAGCTCAACCGGACGATCGCCATCAAGATGCTGTCCGCCCGGCTGGACGAGGCAGGCGCCGAGCGGTTCGCCCTGGAGGGGTGGGCCATGGGCACCCTGTCGGGCCACCCCAACATCGTGAGCGTGATCGAGGCGGGCACGTCGGCGTCGGGCCGGCCCTACATCGCCATGCCCTACCTCCGGGAAGGGTCGCTGGCCGACCGCATCGACGTGGACGGTGCGCTGCCGTGGGCGGAGGCCGTCCGCATCGCCATCAAGCTGGCGGGGGCCATGGAGTCCGCCCACCGGGCGGGGACGCTGCACCGCGACATCAAGCCCGAGAACGTCCTACTCTCCGACTACGGCGAGCCGCTGCTCACCGATTTCGGCATCGCCCGGGTGGAGGGCCGCTACGAGACCCGCACCGGCCAGGTGGTCCTGTCCGCCGCCCACGCCAGCCCCGAGGTGCTGGAAGGCCGGTCCGCCAGCGTGGCGTCGGACGTTTACTCGCTCGGCTCGACGCTGTTCTCCCTCCTGCACGGGGAGGCGGCCTTCACCCGCCGCACCGACGAGCCGCTCATGGCCTTCTACCTGCGGGTCGCCCGCGACCCCATCCCCGACCTGCGGCCGCGGGGGGTGCCCGACGGGGCATGCCGGGTCGTCGAGCAGGCCATGGCCAAAGACCCGGCGGCCCGCCAGCCGTCCGCCGTCGAGGTCGGCCGCCAGCTGCAGGAGGTCCAGCGGCGGGCCGGGCTCCCGGTGACGGAGATGGCGCTGGCCCTGCCCGAGGGGGCGGCCGCGCCCCGCACGCGCGGCGACGGCGCCTCGTCGGGCGCAGCCTGGAGCGGCGACGAGGCCGAGACCGGTGCCTCGACGCCCGCGCCGGCACGGGGGTCGAAGCTCACGCTCCGGTGCCGGCGCCTGG
>JBOGID010000482.1:0-16358 GCA_050742295.1 Acidimicrobiales bacterium
CGTGCCGGACCACCGCCAGGTCGTGGGCGATGAACACGTACGTCAGGCCGAGCCGGCGCTGGAGGCCGGCCAGCAGGTTGACGATCTGGGCCTGGATCGACACGTCCAGGGCCGACACGGGCTCGTCGAGGATGATCAGCTTGGGGTTCAGGGCCAGGGCCCGGGCCACGCCGACCCGCTGGCGCTGGCCCCCCGAGAACTCGTGGGGGTAGCGGGAGGCGTGCTCCCGGTTGAGCCCGCACAGCACGAGCAGCTCCTCGACCCGGGCCCGGGCCTCCTTGCGCCCCCGGCCCTGCACGATCAGGGGCTCGGCCACGATCTGGCCCACGGTGTGGCGGGGGTTGAGCGAGGCGAAGGGGTCCTGGAAGACGATCTGCATCTCGGCCCGCAGGGCCCGCGTCTCCTTGGCGTTCAGGGGGAAGATCTGGCGCCCATCGAACTCGACCTCACCCGACGTGGGCGGCAGGAGCTTGAGGATCAGCCGGGCCGTCGTCGACTTGCCACACCCGGACTCACCCACCAGGCCGAACGTCTCGCCTTTCTGCACCGCGAACGACACGTTGTCGACGGCGTGGATGGCGCCCACCTGGCGGCGCAGGATGGCCCCCTTGGTGACGGGGAAGTGCTTCGTGAGGTCGCGGACGAGCAGCAGCCGCTCGCCCGGCCCGTCGCCGGGAATGGTGGCGGTCGCCTCGCCCTTCCCGATGTCGACCGTCATCCCACCCCCTCCGCTGCCGTGGCGCGCTCGCGTTCGAGCACGCGATTGTGCCAGTGGGAGTCGGGCTGAGTCATGCGCTCTGCCGGCGAGAACCAGCCGGGCTCCAGCGAGTAGTGGCAGCGGGCCTTGTGGTCGACCTCGATCTCGATCAGCTCGGGCTCCTTGGTGACGCAGCGGTCGTCGTCACGGTAGGGGCACCGGGGGTGGAAACGGCAGCCCGCGGGAGGGTGGAGCATGGACGGGGGCTGGCCGTCGATCGGCCGCAGGCGCCCCAGGCGCCGCTGGTCGAGCCGGGCGATGGACTCCATCAGGCCCCAGGCGTAGGGCATCCGGGACCGGTAGTAGAGCGAGTCGACCGAGCCCTCCTCGACGATCTGGCCTGCGTACATGACCGCCACCCGGCTGACCAGTCCAGCCACCACGCCCAGGTCGTGGGTGATGATGACCACGGCCGAGTTGGTGGTGGCGGCCGCTTTCTGCAATACCTCCAGCACCTGGGCCTGGATGGTCACGTCCAGGGCCGTGGTCGGCTCGTCGGCGATGATCAGGTCGGGGTCGTTGGCGATGGCTATGGCGATGAGGGCCCGCTGGCGCATCCCCCCCGAGAACTGGTGGGGGTAGTCGTCGACCCGCGACGTGGGGTTGGGGATCCCGACCAGGTCGAGCATGGCCACGGCCCGGTCGTGGGCCTCGGCCTTGGAGACCTCGTTGTGGGCCCGCACCACGTCGGAGATCTGCTGTCCGATGGTGAAGACGGGGTTGAGCGACGTCATGGGGTCCTGGAAGATCATCGAGATCTCGTCGCCGCGCACCTTGCGCAAATCCTCATCGGAGAGCTTGCGCAGGTCGCGGTCCTTCCATCGGATCTCGGCGGCCTCGATCGTGGCGGGCGGCTGCGGCACCAGTCCGAGGATGCTGAGGGCGGTCACCGACTTGCCCGACCCCGACTCGCCCACGATGCCGAAGATCTCGCCAGGGAGGACGTCGAAGGACACCCCGTCCACCGCCCGCACGTCGCCGGCCTCGGTCTTGAACGTGGTCCGCAGGTTGCGGACCGACAGGAGGGCGGACGTCACTTGAGGCGGGGGTCCAGAGCGTCGCGCAGGCCGTCCCCCACGAACACGAACGCCATGACGGTGATCAGGATGGCGCCCGCCGGGAAGAACAGCAGGTGGGGCGACGTGAACAGGTAGCTGCGGCCCTGGGCGACCATCAGCCCCCAGGCCGGCGTCGGTTCGGTCACGCCTGCGCCGAGGAACGACAGGGCGGCCTCGGACAGGACGGCGGTGCCCACGAAGATCGTGCTGTAGACGATGACGGGCTGGATGGCGTTGGGCAGGATGTGCCGGAGGATGAGGCGGCGGTCGCTGCACCCCACGGCTCGCGCCGCCTCGATGTAGTCGGCCTGCTTGGCCTGCAGGACCGCGGCCCGGAACAGGCGGGCCACCGACATCCAGCCCAGGAGGCCGAGGACGACGATGACGCTGTTCTCGCCCCGCCCGATCACGGTGATGATCACGATGGCGGCCAGGATGTAGGGGAACGACAGGAAGACGTCGGTCGTGCGCATCAGCAGGCCGTCGAGCTTGCCGCCGTAGAAGCCGGTCACGGCCCCGATGACCAGCCCGATCGACGTGGCCATGAGCACCGCCAGGACGCCGATCCGCAGCGACACGCGTGCGCCGTAGACGATGCGGGTGAACAGGTCGCGGCCCAGCACATCCGTGCCGAACCAGTGGTCGGAGCCTGGCTTGGCCCGGCTGGCCGACCCCAACTCGGTCGGGCTGTAGGACGTGACCAGCGGGGCGAAGACGGCGGCCACGACCATCAGGACGATGACGGTCAGCCCGGCCACCGCCAGCTTGTTCCGCCGGAAGCGCCGCCACACGTCGCCGCGGAGGGACGCGCCGCGAGCGGCCTCGGCGTCGGTGAGGACGGCGCCGGCGGCCGACCCGACGCCGGTCTGGGTGGCCGTCGGCGGGACGCCGGGGGCGGCGCCCTCGAACGTCGCCACTACGAGCGGGCCCCGCCGTAGCGGATGCGGGGGTCGAAGAAGGCGTAGCTCAGGTCGACGGCCAGGTTGATCACGACGTAGGTCAGCACCAGCACGAGCGACAGCCCCAGCACGATGGGCGCGTCGAGGAAGGTGATGGCGGTGGCGATGCTGCTGCCGATCCCCGGCCAGTTGAACACCGTCTCGGTCAGGATGGCGGCACCGATCATCTCGGCCACGCTGAGGCCGAGGAGCGTGACGACGGGGATCATGGCGTTCTTCAGTCCGTGCTTGAGGAAGATCGTCCTCTTGGAGAGCCCGCCGGCGGCCGCCGTGCGCATGTAGTCCGTCCGCAGGACCTCCAGCATCGAACCGCGGGCCATGCGGGCGACCAGGGCGGTCTGTACCGACGCAAGGGTGAGCGCAGGCATGAGTAGGTACCGCCACTGGCCGCCCAGTGGGATGAAGAACAACCCCCACTTGTCGGGGCCGATGCCCTGGACGGGGAACTTGGCCCACGACGGGAAATCGTGCTGGAACGTATACACCCCGAGCATGAAGATGAGGATGTACCCCATGACGAAGGCGGGCACGGCCAGGAGCATGGTTGTGCTGACGGTCGTCAGCGCGTCTATGAACGAATATCGCTTGATGGCCGAGAGCAGCCCCGTGCCGATGCCGATGACGACCTGGATGATGATGGCCCAGAAGGCGAGCCGCACGCTGGCGGGTGCGGCCGACCCGAGGATGTCATTGACCTGGCGGCCGCTGCGGTAGGACTCGCCCAGGTCGCCGTGGGCGAGCCGGTTCCAGTACTTGCCGTACTGGACGTACCACGGCTCGTCGAGCCCGAACTTCTCCTCGATGTTCTCCCGGACCTGCGGGCTGACGCTGCGGTCGCCCGCCATGACGTCGACCGGGTCGCCCGGGACAACGAAGAACGCGAGGAACAGCAGCGTGACCGCTCCCCAAACGACGGGGACGACGAGCAGCGTCCGCCTGAGGATGTAGCCACCCATGGGAAACGGGCCCGGGTCAGCCGTGCTGCCGTGGTGCGGGACCAGGAGCCGGTGGCGAGGCCCGCCGCCGGCTCCTGTATCCCGCCGACATGGCTACTTGGTGCCGATCCACGCGTTCTCGTAGTTCACGAACTCGAGGGCGCTCTGGACCATGTTGGACACCTGGGTGCTCCAGGCAACCGTCCCCGAGTACCAGTTGAGGGGCACGATGATGGCGTCGTCGTTGAGCGCAACCGCCTCGGCGTCCTGGTAGAGCTGGTTGGCCTTGCCCACATCGGTGGCCTTCCGGGCCTGGTCGACGAGCCCGTCGAACTTCGGGCTGCTGTACTGCGCGTGGTTGCTGCCCCCGCCGATCTGGCTGCTGTGGAGCAGGGGGAACAGCTGGTTGTCGTAGACGTTGTAGTCGGCGATCCAGCCGGCCCGGAGGAACTGCCCCTGCCCCTGGCGCATCTGGGCGAAGTAGGTCCGCGCCTCGCGGGGGTCGAGCTCTGACTTGAGGCCGAGCTCCTGGAGGTTGGCCTGGATAATGGTGGCGATCTCGGCGTGGCCGGCCCCCTGGCCGAAGTTCAGCTTGATGGCGGGTTGGTCGGCGGCCCTCTTGCCGGTGTCGCGTTCCCACTCGCCGATGAGCTGCTTTGCCCGGTTCACGTCGCGGGCCCCGAACTTTGACAGCCCCTCCTTGAACCCGGGGATCCCCGGCATGGTGACGCCGCTCGCAGCCTTACGGGAGCCGTTGTAGATGTCCTTGGCGATCCTTTCCTTGTCGATGGCAAGGGAGATCGCCTGGCGGAGCTTGAGGTTCTGCGGGCCACCGACGACGGCGTCCTTGTTGTTGAAGACGTAGTAGTAGATGCCGTTGGTGGCCTGCTCGGCGACGTGCCCGGGGTACCTCGCCTTGGCGTCGGCGTAGCGTGCCGGCGGGGTGCGGCCGGTCTGGCCCTGGCCGGCCTCGAAGGCGGCCCACGCCGAGTCGAGGTCCTTTGACATCCTGAACTCGATGTTCTCGATGTACGCCTTGTGCCCGTAGATGCCGCCGTAGTACGTCTCGTTGCGGGTGAGCTTCACGTACTGATCGGCCTTGCGGGGCTCGACCATCTTGTAGGGGCCGTTGCCGATCATCACACCCTCCTCCCACTTGGTGTTATCGGGGAGGGCCTGGACGACCTTCTTGGGAACGGGGGACAGCGACACGTGGGCGGTCACCGCCGGCGCGAAGGCCAACGGGGCCTCCAGCTCCACAGTGAGCGTCAGGTTGGCATCGTCGGCCTTGAGGCCCGACATCTCGGTGGCGGTGCCGGCCGCCACCGCGGCGGCACCCTTGATGCGCAGTGTCTCGGTGACGTGGAACGCCATGATCGACGCGAGCGGCTTGCCGATCATCCGCTCCCAGGCGAACTTGAAGTCGCTGGGCAGCACGGGATCGCCGTTGCTGAACGTGACGCCCCTCTTGAGCTTGAACGTCCAGACACTGGCGTCGGCGTTGCTGCTCCACGACTCCGCCACCGCCGGCTTCAGGTCGCCCGTCTTGGCGTCGTAGTCGGCCAGCCCGTCGAACACCAGGTTGCCGACTTGGGCGCCCTGGATCTCTTCGGCCCTGGCGGGGTCGACGTGGGGCACGTCGCCGGCTGAGAAGTTCCAGTAGTCGACGAGGGTCCCGCCCGATACGGGCGTCCCCTGCTCGCCCTGGGATTGTCCTGTCGATGTGCCTTCCCCGCTGTTACCGCACGCGGCGGCGACCAATGCGAGTGAGACGGCGGCGACTACTGGCCATCTGCGTCCCGTACGAAGCACCCTCGGTACCTCCTGTTTGGCCTCCGATTATTGAAGCCGGAGGGCCAGGATTACCGTGGTGAACGCGAAGATGACCAGGTTCGCAACGGTAATGCGATCGAGATTGCGCTCTACCACAGTCGATCCGGCCGCGGCACCCATGCCACCACCGAACATGTCGGAGAGCCCACCTCCCCGTCCGCTGTGGAGAAGGACCAGCAGGACGAGGCCCAGAGACACGATCACGTGGACCACGACGACCAACGCCGTGAGCATGGCCTCAGGGTACCAGCCGCTCGAGTGCTTGAAACGTGGCTGAGCTGCAATTCAGATTCATCATCTCGGGATCCTGTATTGAATGATGAGGGCGAACTCGTCGGGGTCGAGGCTGGCGCCGCCGACCAAGGCGCCGTCGACGTCGGGCTCGGCCATGATCTCGGCGATGTTGGAGGCCTTGACCGAGCCGCCGTACTGGATGCGGATGGCGCCGGCCGGACCGTCGCCGTGGATGCCCCGCACCGTCTTGCGGATGAGGCCGATGGTGGCCTGGGCGTCCTCGGGCGTGGCCGTCTTGCCCGTGCCGATGGCCCAGATGGGCTCGTAGGCGATCACCAGGGTCTCGACAAGTTCGGCGGGGAGGCCGGTGACGGCCGCCTCGACCTGGCCGGTGACCTTGGCGTCGGTGGCGCCCCCCTCCCGCTCGTCGAGGGTCTCGCCCACGCAGACGATGGGCGTCATGCCGTGCTCGTAGACCGCCTCGAGCTTGCGCCGCACGTCCTCGTCGGTCTCTTTGAAGATCTCCCGGCGCTCGGAGTGCCCGACGATGACGTAGGAGCAGTTCAGCTTGGCCAGCATCGGCGCGCTGACCTCGCCCGTGTACGCCCCCTTCTCCTCCCAGTAGCAGTTCTGGGCGCCCAGTGACATGGGGATCCGGTCGGCGTCGAGCACGGTCTGGATGCTGCGCAGGGCGGTGAACGGCGGGTGCACGGACACGGCCACCGCCTCGTAGTCGGCCTGGGTCAGCCGGTAGGACAGCTTCTGCACCACCTGGATCGCCTCCAGGTGGTTGTAGTTCATCTTCCAGTTGCCGCTCATGAGGGGCTTACGAGGCACTGGCTGCCTTTCGAAGGGCGGCGAGGCCGGGCAGGTCGCCCTTCTCGATGAACTCCAGCGAGGCGCCGCCGCCCGTCGACACGTGGTCGACCTGGTCGTCGAGGCCGAACTTGGCCATGGCCGCCGCGCTGTCGCCCCCGCCGACCACGGTGAATCCCTTGGCGTCGGCCACGGCCTGGGCCAGGGTCTTGGTCCCGGCCTCGAACCGGGGGTCTTCGAAGACGCCCATGGGACCATTCCAGAGGACGGTGCCCGCCTCGGCCACTTCGGCGGCGAAGGCTGCGGCGCTCTCGGGGCCGATGTCGAGGCCCTTCCAGCCCGAGTCGAAGTCGGTGCCCACGGTCTTGACCTCGTCGCCTGGGCCGAGGGCGATGAAATCGGTCGGGATGAGGATGCGTTTGCCCGACTCCAGGAGCTGGCGGCAGGCGTCGATCTGGTCCGCCTGCAGGAGCGAGTCGCCGATCTCGTGGCCCTGGGCCTTGAGGAACGTGAAGGCCATGCCGCCGCCGATGATCATGGCGTCGACCTTGTCGAGCAGGGCCTTGATGACCCCCAGCTTGTCGCTGACCTTGGCCCCGCCGAGGATGGCCACGAACGGCCTTGTCGGGTCCTCCAGCAGGCCGCCCAGCACCTCCACCTCCTTGGCCAGGAGGCGTCCGGCGGCGCTGGGCAGATGCTGCGGGGGGCCGACGACCGAAGCATGGGACCGGTGGGACGCGCCGAAGGCGTCGTTGACGTACACGTCGTGGCCCTCGACGAGCTTGGCGACGAACGCCGCTTCGTTGCCCTCCTCGCCGGCGTCGAAGCGCAGGTTCTCCAAGAGGTTGACGTCAGGGGCGAGCTCCTGGAGGCGCTCCCGCACCGGGTCCATGGCGAATTTGTCGTCGGGCTTGCCCTTCGGGCGTCCCAAGTGGCTGCAGGCGTCGACGGAAGCGCTGTGATCCAGCAGCCACTCGATGGTCGGCAGGGCGGCGCGGATGCGCATGTCGTCGTCGATCTTCCCGTCCGAAATGGGGACGTTGAAGTCGACGCGGAGCAGGACCCGCTTGCCCGACGGGTCGGGAAGGTCCTCGAGCTGGGGGACCTTCACTTCTTGTTTGCGGCCCCGACGATGAGGGCGAGGTCGACGAGGCGGTTGCTGTAGCCCCACTCGTTGTCGTACCAGCCGCACACCTTCACCAGGTTGCCCATGGTCATGGTGAGATCGGAGTCGAACACGCACGACGCCGCCGAGCCGATGATGTCGGTGGAGACGATGGGGTCGGTGGCGTACTCGACGATGCCCTTCAGCCGTCCGTCGGTGGCCGCCTTCTTGAACGCCTCGTTGATCTCCTCGATCGTCACTTCCTTGTCGAGGATGGCCGTGAAGTCGGTGATCGAGCCGTCGGGGACGGGGACGCGGAGCGCCGTGCCGTCGAGGCGACCCTTCATGGACTGGAGCACGAGGCCGGTGGCGCGGGCCGCACCGGTGGAGGACGGGACGATGTTGATGGCCGCCGAGCGGCCCCGCCGCAGGTCCTTGTGCTGGAGGTCGAGCAGATTCTGGTCGTTGGTCATGGCGTGGACCGTCGTCATCAGGCCCTTCTGGATGCCGAAGGCGTCGTCCAGCACCTGCACCATGGGGACGAAGCAGTTGGTTGTGCACGACGCGTTGGAGACGATGGAGTGCTGGTCGGGGTCGAACGTGTCCTCGTTGACGCCGACCACGAACGTGGCGTCGGCCCCGGTGGCGGGGGCCGAGATGATGACGCGGGGGGCGCCGGCGTCGAGGTGGGCGGCCGCCTTGTCGCGGTCGGTGAAGAGGCCGGTGGACTCGATGACCACGTCCACGCCCAGCTCACCCCAGGGCAGGGCCTTGGGGTCGCGCTCGGCCGTGACCTTGAACGAGTCGTTGCCGACCTTGATGCCGTCGTCGGTGGTGCTGATGTCGTCGTCGAGCCGGCCGAGCACGGAGTCGTACTTGAGCAGGTGTGCGAGGGTGGCCGGGGACGTGAGGTCGTTGACGGCCACGATGTCGATGTCCGCTCCGCGCTTCTTGGCGGCGCGGAAGAAGTTGCGTCCAATCCGTCCGAAGCCGTTGATACCTACACGTACTGCCATGCCGTTTCCTCCCTTGTCGTGACCTTTCGCGCGGAACAAACCGCCCTCGTTCCGCGCCTGACCGCCTATCCGACCAGATCAGCGAGGGCTGCCGCCAACCGGAGGGGGTCGTGGGCGGTCAGGTCTTGGTTGGCGACGTGCCGCTCGACGCACTCGGCGGTGACGCGGCCGCGAGCCAAAGCGCCCGGATGGCAGAGCACGACGTCGACCTCGAGGCCGTGGGCCTGGAGCGCATCGACGTGGGCGGCGACGTCGTAGCCGGCCGTCTCCGGCTCCTGGGGACGGAGGTTGCAGACGTAGACCTTGCGGGCTTGCGAGGCCGCCTCGAGGGCATCGCGGATGGCGGGCACGGCGATGACGGCCAGCACGCTGGTAAACAGCGAGCCCGGCCCCACGACGACCTGGTTCGCGGCGGCGAGCGCGTCGAGGGCGGCCTGTGGCGGTTGGGGGTCGGACGGGATCAGCGAGACGCCCGCGATCCGGCCTGACTCCTGGAGGGCGACCTGGCCCTCGACGGAGACGCCGCCGTTGCCGTCGGGCGCCCGGACCTCGCCCTTGAGCGTCACCGGCTCCCTGGTGGCGGGGATGACCCTGCCGGCGGCGCCCAGGATTCGGCCGGCCTCGAGCAGGGCCAGCTCGAAGTCGCCGCTGGATTCGGCTAGCCCGGCGATCACCAGGTTGCCGAAGGCGTGGCCTTCCAGGCCGCCTCCGTCGAAGCGGTGCTCGAAGGCCCTGGTCCACGGCGAGTCGGGGTCGGCGAGAGCCACGAGGCACCGGCGCAGGTCACCGGGCGGCGGGATGCCGAAGGCCTGGCGGAGCCGTCCGCTCGACCCGCCGTCGTCGGCCACCGAGACGATGGCCGTGAGGTCGCCGGCGTAGCGGCGCGCAGCGCGCAGGGTGGCGGCCAGACCGTGCCCGCCGCCCAGGGCCACAACGCGCGGTCCCCCCAGCGACACGTCAGCAACGGTGGCCTACCGCGGGTCGCTCTGCAAGCGGACGGGGTTCGGGTCAGCGGTTGATGTCGCGGTGGGAGACCGTGGGGGAGAACCCCTTGCGCTCCAGGATGCGGCCGATCTCCTCGGCGATCACGACCGACCGGTGGTTTCCGCCCGTGCACCCCACCGCCAGCGAGAAGTAGGCCTTGCCCTCGCGGACGTAGGCGGGAAGGAGCAGCTCGAGCAACTCCTCGAGCTTGCCCAGGAACTCCTTGCTCTCGGGCTGGTCGAGCACGAAGTCGCGCACCGGCCCGTGCAGGCCCGTCAGCGGGCGGAGGTCGTCGACCCAGTGGGGGTTGGGCAGGAACCGGCAGTCGAGGACGACGTCGACGTCGAGCGGCAGCCCGTGCTTGTAGCCGAACGACACCACGCTGGTGCGCATGGTCTCCTCGGCTTGGCGCGCGAAGAGGTCGAGCAGCCGGTCACGCAGCTGGTGGACGTTGAGGTCGCTCGTGTCGACGACGACATCGGCGACGGACTTGACGCCGTCGAGCACCTCCCGCTCCTGGCGGATGCCCTCCAGTAGCCGCTCGCTGTCGCCGAAGGGGTGGCGTCGCCTGGTGTTCTCGTAGCGGCGGACGAGGACCTCGTCGGAGGCCTCGAGGAACAGCACCCGCACCCGGGGCGAGGCCCTGCGCAGCTGGTCGAGGGCGGGGCTGAGCTCGTCGAAGTACTGCCCGGTGCCCACCACCAGGGCCACCCGCTCGGTGGTCGAGCCGGGGGACTGCACCAGCTCGGAGACCTTGGCGATGAGAGCGGGCGGCAGGTTGTCGATCACGAACCAGCCCAGGTCTTCGAAGGTGTCCGCCGCCTGTGACCGCCCCGCCCCCGACAGCCCCGTGATGATGAGGAACTCGCTCACGGCCTCATGCCAGCTTGGCCGCGGCGAGAACCAGCGCCGAGGAGCCGAACATCATCGGGACGGTCGCGGCGAGGAACTTCCCCAGGAGCCCGTCGACCTTGCCTCGGAGCTCGGCGACCTCGCCCCGCAACCCGGCGAACTCGCCCCGCAACTCGGCGATCTCGCCGCACCGCCGAGAACTCCCCCTTGACCTCGGAGCGGAAGACACGAAATTCGGACTCGCGGACGAGGTCGGCATAGCCCGCGGGTGGGAGCAGTTCCATCAGGATCGTCGCCGGGCGCTCGCCCAGCTGCCGTTCGAGTGCGACGTGCAGCTCGCGGCGATCGTTGTCAGAGGCCATCGGTTCCCCTTGGTCAAGTCACATCCAGGGGGGAAGCGTTCATGTGTCCACTCTAGCGAAGGGCTATGACATTCATCGGGAAACTTCCTTGGTCGCCAGGATGAACAGCAGGCGCGGGATCGAGACTGCGTCCTGGTACTCGGCGGCCCGGGCCAGGAGGCCGGGCGGCGGGGCGGGTTCCTCCATGCGGCGGACGAACAGGCCGGCGGCGGCCATGGCGTTCACGTACCGCGACAGGGGCCGGTGGACGAAGGGCAGCAGGACGTCCTTCTCGACCTCCTCCATGGACACGTCCTCGACGAGGTAGGGACCGATCCGCCAGTACTGCTCGTCGAGGATGTGGTCGTCGATCCACCCGGAGCCGGGGGTCTGGAGCAGCGGGTGGTTGAGGAAGAACAGGAAGCGGCCGCCAGGGCGGAGCACCCGCCCGACCTCGACGACGGCGGCGTCCATGTCGTCGATGTGCTCGAACACCAGGCAGGCGACGACGGCATCGAAGGCGCCGCCGGCGAAGGGCAGCGCCGCCGCCGCGGCCCGGCTGTAGGACGGTCCACCCGCCCGCTCCCGGGCGACGGCCACCTGGGCCCACGACGGGTCCACACCGACCACCGACTGGGCGTCGGTGCCGGCCGCCAGGCGCGCGACCTGGCCTTCGCCCGTCCCCACGTCGAGCACCGACACCGCGCCGACCAGGTGCCGGGCAGCCAGGGGCAGGATCTGCTCCACGTATTCGGGGTCGGCGCCGTCGGTGAACTCGTCCTGCCACCACCGGGCGTGCGTCTCCCAGGGGTCGGCCTCAGCCATGAATGGCGTGGTAGACGGCCTGGCCCACCTTGTCGGGGAGCCACGGGAGCTTGAGCAGGTCATCGACGGAGGCGGCCTTGACCGCGGCCATGCCGCCCAGCTCCTTCACGAGCCGCTTCTTGCGGGTCGGGCCCAGGCCGGGCACGTCGTCGAGGGCCGAGCGGGTCATGCGCTTGCCCCGGAGCTCGCGGTGGTAGGTCACGGCGAACCGGTGGGCCTCGTCCCGGATGCGCTGGAGCAGGTACAGCGCCTCCGACTGGCGCGGGATGCGCACCGGGTCGGCCAGGCCGGGCACGTACACCTCCTCGAACCGCTTGGCCAGCGACGCCACCGCGATCTCCTCCTCCAGGCCGAGGCTTTCGACCACCTTGGACGCCACGTTGAGCTGCGGCTGGCCGCCGTCGACGAGCAGGAGGTTGGGCGCGTAGGAGAACCGGCGGGGCCGGTCGCTGACGGGCCGGGCCCGCTCGTTCAGCAGGTTGGTGAGCCGGCGGGTCAGCACCTCCTCCATGGCCGCCAGGTCGTCGTTGACCGAGGACTCGCGGATCTTGAAGCGCCGGTAGTCGGACTTCTTGGCCAGCCCGTCCTCCACGACGACCATGGACCCCACGTAGTCGCTGCCCTGGATGTGGCTCATGTCGAAGCACTCGATGCGCAGCGGGGCGGTGGGCAGGTCGAGCTCCTCCTGCAGGGCGTTGAGGGCCCGGGCCCGGGCGTTGTGGTCCGACGCCCGCTTGAGCCGGTGGCGGACGAACTCCTCCTGGGCGTTCTGGGTCACGGTCGCCATCAGGGATCGCCTGTCCCCGCGCTGGGGCACCCGGATGGCCACCCGGGTCCCCCGCTGCTCGGTGAGCCACCGGTTGTAGAGGTCGAGGTCCTCGGGGTCGACCGGCACCAGCACCTCGCGAGGGATGCCGGCCGCCTCCGGCTCGGCATACAGCTGCTCCAGCACATGGCCCATCAGCTCGGCGGGCGTGACGTCCTCCACCTTGTCCAGGACGAAGCCCTTGCGCCCCACCATGCGGCCCTTGCGCACGTAGAACACCTGCACCGACGACTCCAGGTCGTCGCCGGCCATGCCGATCACGTCGAAGTCCTCGGGCTTCTCGGTAACCATCCCCTGCTTCTCGATGACCTTGCGCACGTTGGACAGCCGGTCGCGCACCCGGGCCGCCCGTTCGAACTCCTGGAGGTCGGCCGCCTCACGCATCTCCCGTTCCAGGCGGCGCACGACGGGCTCGGTGTCGCCGTCCAGGAACTCGATCAGCTCGTTGACCAGCCGGTCGTACTCGGCTTTCTCGATCTCCCCCACGCACGGCCCCGCGCACTTCTCGATGTGGAACTCCAGGCACGGCCGACCGAGGCGGTGGTGGGTGTTGAACTTGGCCGGCGAGCAGTTGCGGATGGGGAACGTGCGCCGCAGCAGGTCGAGTGTCTTGCGGATGGCGTAGGCGTGCCCGTAGGGGCCGAAGTAGCGGTTGCCCTTGCGTTTGGCGCCCCGGACGACCATGGCCCGGGGCCACTCCTCGGCCAGGGTGATGGTCAGGAACGGGTAGCTCTTGTCGTCGCGCAGCCGGATGTTGAACCGGGGCCGGTGCTGCTTGATCAGGCTGTACTCGAGCATCAACGCCTCGACGTCGTTGCGGACCTGGATCCACTCCACCGACTCGGCCGCCGCCACCATCTGCGCCGTGCGGGGCGGTAGCGAGGCCGGGTTCACGAAGTAGTTGGACAGGCGGCTGCGCAGCGACTTGGCCTTGCCCACGTAGATGACGCGCCCGTCCCGGTCCTTGAACTGGTAGGACCCGGGCGTGTCGGGGATCGTCCCGGCCGGCGGCCGCTGGAGCATGGCGTGACCATTCTAGCGATGCCGTTTGGGGTATCGTGATGGCCGATGGACGTCGCCAGTTACGTGAACCAGGCGAGACGCGCGGCGGGACTCAGCCAGCGGGAGCTTGCCGCCCGCGCCGGTGTCCCCCAGCCCGCCATCGCCCGCATCGAGAAAGGCCACCAGGTGCCTCGGGCCGACACCTTGGCGCGGCTGCTCGACGCGTGCGGCTTCGAATTGCGCCTGGGGCCGAAACGGGGCGGCGGCGTCGACCGGGGCCTCATTCAGCGGTGGCTGCGGTTGTCGCCTGCCGAACGGGCGGCCGGAACGGCCGACTATGGACGCACCCTCGCACGGCTCCGCCAGGCCAAGAAGGTCAGTTGACGTTCGATCCGCTGGCTGCGCTGCGGGTCTTCACGCAACACGGAGTGAAGTTCGTCGTCATCGGGGGATACGCGGCCGGCGTCCTCGGCGCGCCGGTCATGACGCTGGACCTCGACATCTGCTACGAGCGCACGACCCAGAACATGCAACACCTCGCGGCAGCGCTGAGTCAGCTCAATGCTGTCCTGAGAGTCGCGGGCGTGGACGAGGACCTCCCGTTCCTCCTGGATGCCCGGACCCTGGCGGCCGGGGACTCCTTCACGTTCACAACGAGGGTGGGCGACCTCGACGTGCTGGGCACGCCTAGCGGTACGGCTGGCTTCCGGGACCTCAACGCCGCAGCGTCCGCCTACGACCTCGGCGAGGGCCTCATCGTCCGGGTGTGCAGCCTTGACGACCTGATCCGCATGAAGGAGGCGGCGAGCCGCCCGAAGGACGAGGCCCACCTGCACCTCTTGCAATCCCTTCGCGACGAGCTTCGTGTGCAGGAACAATCGGGGTCGAACTAAGGTTGTCCTTCACGCCGGGCCTGGTACTCCCGGTGACAATCTGCTCCGAGGCCGACAACCCCGCCGTGGGCGACCAGGCTGTCCCGGCCGGCCGCAATCGGAGCTTCAAGGGTGGAGGGACATCCATGTTCCGAATTCAGGCGGCGCTCCCTGACCGGTATGCCCACGCGTCCCCCGAGCACCTGGCCGCCCGCATCGCCGCGGCCAAGAAGTCCCTCGGCGACCGGCTCCTGATCCTGGGGCACCACTACCAGCGCGACGAGGTGATGCGCTGGGCCGATGCCCGGGGAGACTCCTACGGGCTTTCCCGGCTGGCGGCCGACAACCACACGGCCGGGTACGTCGTCTTCTGCGGCGTGCATTTCATGGCTGAATCCGCCGACATCCTCACCGCCGAACACCAGGTCGTGATCCTGCCCGACCTCAACGCCGGGTGCTCCATGGCCGACATGGCCGACCTCGACTCGGTCGAAACGGCGTGGGAGGAGCTGGCCGGCGTCACCGACGTCGACCGCATCGTGCCGATCACGTACATGAACTCGTCGGCCGCCCTCAAGGCGTTTGTGGGGCGGCACGGCGGCGCCGTCTGCACCTCGTCCAACGCGAGGTCGGTCGTCTCGTGGGCGCTTGATCGGGGGGAGAAGCTGCTGTTCTTCCCCGACCAGCACCTGGGGCGCAACACCGCGTTCCAGCTCGGCTTCGGGGCGGGCGATGTCCGGGTCTGGGACCCTCGCCGCGACCTCGGCGGCCTCGACGACGTGGACGTGAAGGAGGCCACGTTCCTGCTGTGGAAGGGCCACTGCTCGGTCCACCAGCGGTTCAAGGTCGAGCACATCGCCGCGTTCCGGGAGGCGAACCCCGACGGCATCGTGATCGTCCACCCCGAGTGCGCCCACGAGGTGGTCGAGGTGGCCGACCAGGTCGGCTCCACCGACTACATCATCCGGGCGGTGAGGGCTGCGCCCGCCGGCTCGGTCATCGGCGTCGGCACCGAGGTCCACCTCGTGCAGCGGCTGGCGGCCGAGCACCCCGACCGGACGGTCGTCTCCCTCGACCCGCTGGTGTGCCCGTGCTCGACGATGTTCCGCATCGACGCCGCCCACCTGGCCTGGTGCCTCGAGAACCTCGTCGAGGGGATTATCGTCAACCAGATCACGGTGGACGCAGAGACAGCGAGGTGGGCTCGGGTGGCACTGGAACGGATGCTCGAGATCACATGACGTGCCGCGGCGATGCCTGACGTCTCGCTCGTCACCGTGACGTTCGGCGATATCGCCGCGGCCACGCGGGTGGGCAGCGGGCTGGAGGCCGCGCAGCGCACGGGCGGCGACCCGCCCATGGAGGTGGTGGTCGTCGCCGCCGGCCCGGCGGGTGGGGAGGCGGCCAAGCAGCTCGTCGCCCTGACGGTGGGCACGTCGCTCACGCCGCAGGTAATCAGCCTGCCCGAAGGGTGCGGGTACAGCCAGGCCGCCAACGCCGGCGTGGCCAAGACGACGGGGGACATCGTCGTGGTGGCCCAGCCCGACGTGAGCTTCCACCAGCGGTTCCTGCGCCGTGTGCGCATCGAGGCCTCCGAGAAGTGGGACTTCCTGGCGCCCGCCGTCCGCGAAGGGGATGACGGCCAGATTGCGACCGGGGCGACGCGGCGGGGCAAGACGCACCGCCTGGTGACCGTGCAGACGCCGTTCCGGGGCGACGCCGAGGTGGTAAGCGCGGGGAACGCGGCCTGCGTGATCGTGCGGCGGCACGTCCTCGAACAGCGGCTGGCCGAGGTGGAGGGCCTCTTCGACCCCGCCTACGCGACGGGCGACGACCTCGACCTGTTCTGGTGGGCCGAGAAGAAGGGCCTCGTGATCCGCTTCGTGCCGACCCTCATCGTGGGCCGGGCCGTCGGCACCGAGTTCCTGCCGACAAGCCCCGAA
>JBOGID010000483.1:0-17896 GCA_050742295.1 Acidimicrobiales bacterium
GTCGTCTGGGGCGCCGCGCCCCCGGTCGTGGACGAGCCGCCGCCCGCCTCCTCGTCGTCGTCGTCGGACCCGCACCCGACGAGCGTCAGCGTCCGGCGCCGGTGGACCCGGTCGAACATCGTCGTCAGGTCATAGGCCAGTCCGAAGCCGTGCTCGACCGGGACGCGCGAGTCGTAGCTCACAGGGCTCCCCTTCCCGTCCTGGAGGGGTCGGTACTGGACTATTCCACCGAAGTTGAAAATGAACCGAGAACCCGGGTGGGGGCCGCGGCGCGCATAGCTCAAGTAAACTTGAGGTCCAGTGGACGACAACGACGAACTTTCCATCGGCGTGGTGGCGGCGCGGGCGGGCGTGAGCGTCCCCGCCCTGCGGTTCTACGAGGAGCGGGGGCTCATCACCTCGAACCGGACCGAGGGCGGCCGGCGCCAGTACCCCCGCCACGTGCTCCGCCGGCTGGCGTTCATCCAGGCCGCCCAGCGGGTCGGCTTGTCGCTGGACGAGATCGGCCGCGCCCTCGCCACCCTGCCCGCCGAGCGCGGCCCCACGGCCAAGGAGTGGCGGCGGCTCTCGGCGTCGTGGCGGCCCCTGCTCGACCAGCGCATCCGCCTCCTCGAAGGCCTCCGCGACGACCTCGACGGCTGCATCGGGTGCGGCTGCCTGTCCCTCGACACGTGCCGGCTCCGCAACCCCGGCGACGCCGCCGCGTCGATGGGCCCCGGCCCCCGCTACCTCCTCGGCGACGACCCAGACTGACGGCTACCGCGCCGGACGGCGACGTTGGCGGGCCAAGGGCCGCAGCGAGCCTTCGAGGGTCTCGACGGCGGCGAGGGCGAACGCCTTGTCCCACGGGTAGCCGGCGCCGGAGGAAACCGCAGGATCGGTGGAGTAACGGAGTCGGCATGTCGCCGGCTCTGTTTCGCTGACGAGTCCCATAGGCTCCCGACAAGGCCCTGGGCAGCGTCGAACAGGTCGAGGCTGAGGAACCACTCGAGCACCGACTCGGCGTCGAGGTGGAGGAATCGCCCCACGCGATCGGAGGTACTGCCAACCGTCGCCCAGCTCCTCGGCCAGCCAGTTGCCGATGCCGTGCGTGACGTAGGCAGGCTTGGCGTTGGGAGCGAAGGTCGGAAGGCGGTTCACCCCCCGGATGCCTCCAGGCGGACGTGGTGCGCAACGGCGTCGGGCTCCAGGAAGCGGATCGCGTGGAGGCCCTCGGCTTCGACGGCCGCCAACGCCGCGTTGTCGGCCCCGACGCCGTGGCGCAAGACGAGCGTGACGCGGTCGCCAGCCCGCGCGATCGACCATGTCCCAAAGAAGCAGCCGTCGGACAGGACGGAGCCGTGTACCGGCGCCTGAACGACAAACGCCCGGCCGCTGGCGAACCGCGACCGATCGTCGTGGGACAGCAGCACGTTGTCGTACTCCGGGAGGAACCGGACGGGCGCGGGCGTGCCCGGGTCGGGGCGCGGCGCGTCGGGCAGGTCGAACAGCTCGCGCCCCCGTTCGTCGCGGAAGGTGACCAGCCGCGGCCGGAGCCGTTCGACGACCTCCCGCAGGCCGGTGAGCCTTGACCACGCCCCCACGTCGGCCACCGACGCCGGCCCGAACACACCGAAGTAGCGCAGCACGACCTCGTCGATGGCCGGGTGCTCGGCCAGGGGCCGGCCCAGCCACGCCTCGGCCGTGGTCGACGCCACCTGGGCCGACCTGCCCCACACGCCTCGGGGCGGCACCTGCACGAAGGCCAGCTTGTTGCGACAGGCGTAGGCGAAGGCGGCGGCATTGAGGTCCGGGAACCGCTCGGCGATGGCGGCCCGCAGCTGGGCGCCGGTCATGGCCCGCTGCGCCAGGAGCGGGCGCACGTACGCGAGGACGGGCCCGAAGTCGGCGTCCCGCAGGTCGGGGCCGTACTCCATGTGCCGGCGCAGCTCGGCGTCGAGGACGGGCTGGACCAGGGGCCGGAGCAGCAGGCAGTCGTCGGCGGTCACCAGGTGGATCGTCCCCCGCATGACCACGATGCGGACGAGCTTGCGGTCGAGCAGCAGCTGCGACAGCTGCTCGGGCCGGAAGCCGTCGAGCCGCGACCACAGGCCGAGGTAGGGGTTGAGCGGCACCTGGGCCTGCATGCCGACGAGGTGGTGGACCGTGTCCAGCACCGACCGGTCGGCCGACCGGCGCAGCAACAGCTGGCGGGCCAGCGTGGCCCGATTGAGGGCCTGACCGCTGAGGACCTCCGCCAACTACGTCCGCGGCGCCACCGCCGCGCAGGCTGCGGTGAACAGGTCGGCGACGCGTTCGATGGCGGCAATGGTGGGCGAGTCGGGGCAGGCATCCAGCGGCGACAGGCCCTGGCGTTCGGCCTCCGTCACCTCGGGGTCGTACGGCACCCGCACGTGTGGCGCAAGGCCCGGATGGTCGGGCTCGTCGCGGAACCGGTTGGCGACGATCGTCGTCCGCCGGCCCTCGCCCACCATGGGCAGGAGCCGGCGAGCCGTCATGGCCGAACGCCAGGCCGGCCCCACGACCACGGCCACGTCGTCGGCAAAGGCGTGGTAGTGCTCGAAGGGCGTCGTCGGGCCGGCCTCCAGGTCGGCCACCACGTCCCACCCCGCCTCGCCGAAGCCGAGCAGTACCTCGCACACGGCCGGCACCGTGCGCTTGGCCGACATCTTGTCCGAGTCGCCGATCTTGCCCACGCTCATGACCGAGACGCCGTCGGGCCCGGGGACGGCGTGGTCCTCGACCGCCACCCGCGGCAGCAGGCCGGTGCGTAGCTGCCAGCCGTAGGCGGCCCCCTCGTTCTCCTCGAGGGCCTCGACGGGCAGGGTGATGTCGCGGCCCAGGAGGCCGACGCTGTACGACAGGCCCGGGTTCACGTCGAGGTCGACGGCCAGCACCCGGCGGCCCCGCCGGGCCAGGACCCGGGCCAGGGTCGAGGACAGGACGGTCTTGCCCGCCCCGCCCTTGCCGATGAGGGCGAGGCGGATGTCGGCGTGCGACTCGGCCGCTCCGACCTCGTCGGGGTCGGCGGCCGCCAGCGCGGCGCCGGCCCGTTCCCGCCACCCGACCAGGTCGGCCTCGTGGGCGGCCAGCACGGCGGCAACGTTGGTGTACCAACTGCTGCGCTGCCAGGTGGCCAGGTGGCGGAGGTAGGAGTTGGCGTGGCGGCGCACCGCAAGCCACCCGGCGGCGTCGACCGCACGCGCCCCGAGGTCCTCGACGACCGCCGTCCGGCGCGCCAGGTGCCCGGTGATCCACGCCTCCCGCCGCCGGCGCCGGGCTTCCCGCTCGGCTTCGTCCACGTCCACCCACCCCCGAAACTCGACAAGGCGCGGCAGTGTAAGCGCCCCATCCGGCCGCCCCCGGGGCCCCGCCCGGCGACTTCGCACCGCAGTCTCATTGGTGCGAGGAGTGATCTACGCTCGGCCCGTTCGTGGCCCTCCGACTGGCGACCGATTCCCGCACCACCCCGTTGCCGCTGGAACGTGGCCCGCGACGGAGGCAGCTGTTCGGCCTGATGCTGGCCCTGGCCTCCCTGGTCGCCGCCCTGGGGGGGCTTCAGACCGGACCTCCGGCCCGGGCCGCGACCACCTACACCGTCACCCGGTCGGTGGCCGTCGGGGCTGACCCCACGGGCGTCGCCGTCGACATCGGCAACGGCCAACAGTTCGTGCAGAACGCCATCCCGGCCGGCGACGGGATCGCCGCCATCACCGTCGTGGACGACGTCACAGGCGCCGTCACCAGCACGTTCCCGACGGCCCAGCTCCCCGTCGACCTGGCGCTCGATTCCGCCGCCGGAAACCTGTACGTGCTCGAGCGCCGCAACGGCGCGCCCCCACCCCTGTCGACCTTCGGCCCGTCCGGCACCCTCACCACGGGTCCCATCGTCGTGGCCCAGTTCGGGGAGCTCTACGGCGGCCGGATCGAGGTGTTCGACGCCACGACCAGGGAGCTCCAGGGGATCTTCCAGCTGGTGGGGTACCTCCCGACGGCCATGGCGCGGGACAACCCCCGCAATATTGCGATCGTCGCCCAGACGCCGGACACGGCCACGGGCTTCTCCGGACCCCCCGGAGTCGTCCTCGCCGACTTCAACTTCAATGAGATCGTCCGGCAGTTCGAGACGCCGGGCCCGCCCACCAGCGTCGCCTTCGACCAGTCGACGGGCATGATCTACGTCACGTCCACGCACCCGCTCAGCACCGAGCTCCTGCCGCTGCCGGGCACGCTCACGGTCATCAATACGCTCGTTGAACCGCCCACAGTCGTGCCCGTTACGGTCGGCGCCGATCCGGGGGACGTCGCCCTCGACGCCGGCGCGCGCCGGGCCTACGTGGCCAACCGGGGTGCCGGGGGGACGGTGTCGGTCGTGAACCTCGACACCAACCAGGTCGTGCGCACCGTGAACGTGTCGGGCGCTCGCCAGGTGGCCGTGGACCCGATCGGCGACGTGTACCTGACGGGCAACACGCAGAACAACGTCTCGGTGCTGCGGATCGGCGACCTGGCCCTCCTGGCCACGGTGGCGGTGGCGGGCACGCCCGACGGCGTGGCCGTCGACCCCATCAGCCACCGCGCCTTCGTCACCGCCGCCAGCGGGAGCCGGCTCGTGACCATCTCCCGCCAGACCACGACGCCGCCCGCGCCGGCGACGACTATCGCGCCCCTCCCCGCCACCACCTTCCCGCCGCCGGTGACGACGGCGACCGTGGTCCCGACGGTAGCGCCGACGACACGCGCCCCCACGACGACGGCGCTCCCACCGCCGACGACGGCGCCGACGACGACCCTCGCCGCGGTCCCGCCCGCGCCGCCGCCACCGCCACCGCCTCCGCCGGCCACGACCATCCCCCGCTCCGAGAAGGCGGCTGCCCAGTTCGTCGAAGCCGTCCCGTCGCCCCTCGAGACCCGCACCGAGCTGGGCGAACTGGCCCAGGACGCTTTCCTGACCATCGTGTTCCTCGCACTCCTCAGCCTGCCCATCAACGTGGTGAACGGGATCGCAGAGACCAACGCCGAGCAGCTGGCGGCCCGGACGGCGGGCATCGGCCAGCGCTTGCGGGCTCGGACGGCGGGCGACTGGATCGGCAACCTCCCTGTCGGGCTGGTGCTGGTCGTGGCCGCCCTCGTCAGCGCCGTCCTGTACGGCTTCCTCCAGCCGTCGTTCGGGCTTGACGAGCCGTCGCTGGCCCTTGTCGTGGGCGTGACCCTCGCCGTCCTGCTCCTCAACGCCGTCCAGCGGCTGTCCCAGATCGCCTGGCTCCGCCGGCGGTTCAACGCCGGGCCCTTCCTCCGGCTGCTGCCCGGCTTCGTGCTCGTGGCCCTCGTCTGCGTGGTCATCTCACGCCTCATCGGTCTGCAGCCCGGGCTCCTGCTCGGCCCCCTCGCCACCGTCGGCCTGCGCCAGCAGCTCCCGCAGGAGAAGCAGGGCCAGGCCCTGGCGGTGGCCTACGCCAGCGTGGCCGTGTTCGGCGTGCTCGCCTGGTTCAGCCGGTCGTCCGTGCTGGAAGCGTTCGACCCTGCGACGCTGCCGGGCGAGGTCGTCGGCGTGACCTTGACCACCCTGGTCGTCGCCTGCACCGAGACGGTGGCGTTCAACATGATCCCGCTGCGCTTCCTCGACGGCTCCCAGGTCATCGCCTGGTCGAAGGCGGCGTGGGCCGGCCTCGCCCTGTTCGGGCTGTACGGGTTCATCCACGTGCTCATCAACCCCGACTCGGGCGGTGCGTTCACGGGACGCACGACCTTCCTCGGCATCCTCCTGGTCATCTACCTGGTGCTGGCCGCCGCCTTCTGGGCCTTCTTCCACTTCCGGGCTGCCGCCGACATGCCACCGAGCGACGTGCCACCGGGTGACGCGTCACCGCCGGACCCGTCGTCGCCCGGGCCGCCACCGGGGCCGCCCTCGCACCTCACCCCTTCCCCGACGGTGCCCACGCCTCAGGCCGAGGACTCCATGCAGGCCGCGTGGCGGGCCATGCAAGGGTCGGGCTGGCCCACGCCGACCCGCTGAACGGCGGGCGCCGCCTCGGCACCTCCTGCCCCGATCGAGGCGGGCTGCCGATCAGCATCCGTCGTTCTAGGCTCTGAAACATGGCTGCTCGCACCACCGTTGACGTCGACATCGAACGTGAGCTTGAGGGCCACCGCCGTGAGCTCACGGGCTACTGCTACCGCATGCTTGGTTCGGGATTCGAAGCCGAGGACGCCGTCCAGGAGACGATGATCCGGGCCTGGAAGGGCATCGACCAGTTCGAAGGGCGGGCGGCCATCCGGTCGTGGCTCTACCGCATCGCCACCAACGTGTGCCTGGACATGCTGCGGGGCCCCCAGCGGCGCGCCCGTCCCATGGACCTGGGCGGGCCCCTGCCGGCGGAGACGCCGCTCGCCGGTGTGCCGCCCGAGAACACGTGGGTCCAGCCCATGGCCGATTCCCGGGTCCTGCCCACCGACGGCGACCCGGCGGAGATCGCCGCCGCCCGCGACTCGATCCGCCTCGCCTTCGTGGCCGCCCTCCAGCACCTGCCGCCCAAGCAGCGAGCCGTGCTCATCCTCCGCGAGGTGCTGCGCTGGCAGGCCACCGAGGTGGCCGAACTGCTGGGCACCAGCGTGGCGTCGGTCAACAGCGCCCTCCAGCGGGCGCGGGCGACGCTGGCCGCCACCGACATCGACGGGGGCCGGCCCCTCCAGGTCGACGACGACCGGCAGGCCCTGGTGGCCCGCTACTGCGACGCCTTCGAGCGCTACGACATCAGCGCCCTCGTCGCCCTCATCCACGAGGACGCCACCTTTTCGATGCCGCCCTTCGAGATGTGGCTCAAGGGCACCGACGACATCGCCAAGTGGTACGTCGGCCAGGGCATTGGCTGCCAGGACTCCCGCCTTATGCCGATCTCGGTCAACGGCAACGCCGGTTTCGGCGCCTACAAAAGGAGCAGCCCCGACACCTGGGAGCCCTTTTCGATCCAGGTGATCGAGGTCTCAGGGGGGCGGATCTCCGGCCTCCACCACTTCCTCTACCCCGAGCTATTCCCCGCCTTCGGCCTCCCCACCCGGCTCGAGCGGTAGGCCCACGACGTCCCGCAACCCGACGAAGTTGAGCAGCGTGCACAGCTCGGCAGTCGGGTTGCGGAGCCGGACCGTCCAGCCCAGCCGCTTGGCGGCTAGCTGCAGCCGGGCCAGGGCGTTCACCGTCGAGAGGTCGGGACGGTCGAACCTGGCCCCGTCCACGACGACGATGATCGGCTCGGCCGCGTCCCCTGTCCCCACCCTGCCAAGGACGACGCAGACCGGACAAACTCACCGCTCGTGGCGCGACGAGTTCGCGCCGCGGCCGTCGTCGGAATGGGCATGAGATCACGTTGGTGCTGCACTGGACAGTCGCGCTGGTGGCGGTCTTCGCGCCTCTACATCAGCGAGCGCGAAAGCGAAAGCCTGGCCTCCAGCACGAGGTTGAAGGGCGACTCCGCGGCCCGGCGCACCTGGGCGAACCCGCCGGCGAGGATGACCTCGCGCAGCCTGGCCTCGCCGGCCTGGGCGCCGAGGGCGAACGACCCCCCGTGCGCCAGCGCGTTGGGCACGCACACGAATGTCGACGCCGAGTAGCTGAACCGACCGACGGTGTTGAAGTTCCCCTCTACGGTGTCAGCCGCGTTGCGGTCAACGATGATCCACGTACCGCCCGGGGCCAGGATCCGGCGCACCTCCCGGGCCACCGCGACCGGGTCGCCCATGTCGTGGAAGGCGTCGAACGTGCAGACGAGGTCGTACCCCTCGCCCGGGGTCTCGTCGGCCACCGCCACCTCGAACGTCACCCGGTCGGCGACTCCGGCGTCGGCCGCCGCCTTGCGGGCCTTGGCGATTGACTCGGGGTGGAAGTCGAACCCGGCGAACGTCGAGGCCGGGAACGCCTCCGCCAGCATGACGGTCGGCAGCCCTTCGCCGCAGCCGATGTCGGCGACGCGGGCGCCGGCCCGGAGCTGGTCCTCGACCCCGTCGAGGGCGGGGATCCAGTCCCTGACCAGGCCGGCGTAGTCCGACGGGGTCAGGCGGGCCACGGCCGTGTACAGGTCGTGGTGGTGGTCGCCCCAGGCGACGGACGCCTCGCCCGTGAACGCCTTGGCGCCCCGTTCCTCGTCCTTGTGGAGCGTCGAGGCCAACGTCACGTAGGGCAGGACGAACGCCGGCCCCGACTCGTCGACCAGGCACGCCTCCTGCTCGGGCTCGAGCCAGTAGGTGCCGGTGGCGGCGTCGTAGGAGCAGTACTCGCTGGCGGCCTGGGCGTTCAGCCACTCCTCGACGAGGCGGGCGTTGCAGCCGGTGCGGCCCGCCAGTTGCGCCGGCGTCTGGCGCCCGCCCTCGGCCAGGGCCCGGTACAGCCCCAACCGGTCACCAACCACCACCGTCGCCGCGTGCGCGGTCGCCGCCAGGTCGGCGATGATCCTCTCTGCGAACGCTTCCACCTTCTGTTCGTCGATCGTCATGGGGCGACCATACGGAAGCGGTGCCGCCGGGCGCATCGGGCGGACTTTCCATCCTGCGCCGCGCCGCATGGGTACTACGACCCACGCACCAGCCCGTTGTTGAAGGCGTAGGCGGCCGCCTCGGTGCGGGAGCCGACGCCGATCTTGGTGAAGATGTTGGACAGGTGGCGGGCCACGGTCTTCTCGCTGATGACGAGGGACCCGGCGATGTCGCGGTTGCTCCGTCCCGCGGCCACCAGGACGAGGACCTCGGATTCACGCTCGGTCAGCCCGCTCGGTAGCGGCGGGCTCTCGGCGGTGGCGACCCCGAGGCGATCGAAGACGGCCTGGCCTGCGGCCCGCTCCATCTCGGCGACATCCTCGCTGCCGAGCAGCTCGTATGTCGCGGCCAGCAGCAGGCACGCCCGGGCCGCGTGGTAGTCGGCACCCAACTCCCGCCACCGCCGGCACGCGTCCCGCAGGGGGGGCAACGCGGTCTCGGGCCGACCGGCAGCCAACTCGACGGTTCCCCGGCTCAGGAGGGCATCGGCGACGAACCCCGACGTGCGGTAGCGACCGGCCACCTCGTCGACCGCGGCAGCGGCCTGTGCTGCCTCGTCCAGCTCACCGGCGGCGACGGCGATCTCCACCTGGGCCACCCGCAGCGGATGGCAGGCCAGCCGGTCGTTCCCCTTGGCCACGAGCGCGGCCCGGATCATGGGCAGGGCGACGCCGGCCCGGCCTTGGGCCAGGCGCACGAGGGCCAGCCCGGGCTGGGGGTCCCGACCTCGCTCGTGGGACCGCTGGTAGGCGGCCTCGGCGCCGCGCCAGTCCCCCCGCAGCCGGCGCAGCTCGCCCACCTGGTAGTGGCCCTCGGCCGCGTTGGCGGGCGAGACGGCCGCCAGTTCCTCGCCCACCCGGGCCGCCTCGGCCTCCGCCCGGTCCCACGCACCGAGCGTCTGGAGCACCTGCGAGCGGTGGACGCGGCAGATGCCCCGGAACAGCACGGCGGCAGGCAGCGTCTCGAGCCAGCGCTCGGTGGCCTCGGTCCACTCGCGGGCCCGGGCCAGGTCGCCGACCTCGTGCGACGCCGCCATCAGGTGGCAGTAGACGCTCCCGGCCCACTCCGGGCCCATCTCCTCGCTGAGCAGGCACACCATGGCCTCGTCGAGGAGCCGCAGCCCTTCGCCCACCCGCCCCGCCTTGAGGAGCATCCGCCCCTCGGCCATCGTCCCCGAGGCGATGAGGTTGGCGTCGCCGAACCGTTGGCCCGCGGCGCGCGTCTCGGCCGCTGCGAACACGAGCCCGTCGAGGCCGGCCTCGTCGAGCGTGCCCGCCTCGTCGATCATTCCGTCGACCTCGGTGAGGTACCGGAGGTAGTGGTGCTCGACGGTGCCGGGCTGGTCGGCCACCAACCGCACGGCCCGCGACATCCACCCCGACCCGAGCGACAGGTCACCGCGGAGCAGCAGGTTGACGGCGACGCCCATGGCCGCCATGGCCGCCGACGTGGGCTGGTCGCCCTGCAGGTACCGGCGGTAGGCGGCCTCGCCGGCGCTGATCGAACGTTCCACATCGCCGAGCCACCACGTCGCGTCGGCCAGGGCGAACAGATCGTCGGCGGCCAGCTCGCCGCCGCCGTGACTGGCCTCTTCGAAGCGGCGTGCCGCCTCGGCCCAGTCCCGTCGCCCGTACGCCGCGCGGGCCTGGGCGGCGACATCGGTCACGTCTCATCGTGGCACGGACGCACCACGGCGGCCGGTCCCATGCGGGGCCGGCCGCCGCTTGCCTTCAACCGATCAGGCGGCGACGGGCTGGCGGTCGTCCTCCTCGACCTTCGGCGCCTCGTCGATCCGCACGGCGGGGAGCCACTCCAGCCAGCGGGGCAGGTACCAGTTGCGGTCGCCCATCAGCTTCATGCTGGCGGGGACGAGCACCGACCGCACCATGGTGGCGTCGATCAGCACGGCCACCGCCAGCCCGAACCCGAGCTGCTGGAAGGCCACCAGCCGGCCGGCGGCGAAGCCGGCGAACACCGCCACCATGATGAGGGCGGCACCGGTGATCATGCCGGCCGTCGTGCGCAGCCCGTGGGCCACCGACTCGGTGTTGTCGCCCGTCTGGTCGAAATGCTCACGGATCCGGGACAGCAGGAACACGTGGTAGTCCATCGACAGCCCGAACAGCACTGTGAAGAGGAACAGCGGGAGCCACGCCTCGATGGTCTCCACCTGCTGGAGCCCGAGCAGGTCGGCACCGAAGCCCTTCTGGCTGACCAGCACGATGAGCCCGTAGGCGGCGCCCACCGACAGCACGTTGAGGATGATCGCCTTGATCGGGATGACGATCGAGCGGAACGCCACCGTGAGCAGGACGAACGACAGCCCCAGCACGAAGGCGAACACGATGGGTGTGTACGTGTCGGTCAGGTCGAAGAAGTCCTTGCTCTGCGCCGTCTGGCCACCGACGGACACCTCGGCGTCGAGGGATGCGGCAGGCACGTACCGGCTGCGCACGCGTTCCACGGCGTCGACCGCCGTCGTCGACGCGGGGTCCCCGTTCAGCGGAGCGACGATCACGGCCAGGTCGCCGGCGTCGTTGGTCTTCACCCTCGACGGCCCGAAGAAGCCGTCGGCGGCGAGGGAGGCCTGCAGCCGCTCGACGCCGCCGAGGTCCCCGGACACCACGATCTCGATGGGTGAGCTGAGCCCGCCCGGGAAATCCTTGGCCAGGGCCTCGTAGGCCTGCTTGGAACGGAACTCGTCGGGCAGCGTGCTGACGCCGGCGAAGCCCGTCCGCATGTCGAGGGCGAACGACCCGACGCCGAGCAGCAGTCCGGCGCCCACAACGAGACTGAGCACCGGGCGAGCCATGACCCGCCGGGTGACCCCGTCCCAGAAGCCGGCGGAGATTCGATTCTGCCGACGGTGCCTCCGCCGCACCGGGAGCTTGTCGATGCGGTCCCCCAGCAGGCTGAGCAGGGCCGGCAGCAACGTCAGCGAGGCGAGCACTGCCGCGGCGACCACGAACACCGCGCCGGCGGCCACGCTGCGGAAGATGGTGAAGGGGATGATGAACATGCCCGACATGGCCACGACGACGGTCATCCCGCTGAAGAACACGGCCCGCCCAGCCGTCCCGGCCGCCGTCTCGATGGCGTCGAGCTTGTCCCGCCCGTCCCGCCGCTCGTCCCGGTAGCGGGACACGACGAACAGCGAGTAGTCGATCCCCACGGCCAGGCCCATCATGGTGATGACATTGGTCACGAAGAACGAGAAGTGGAACGCCTGGCCCACCAGCGCCACCACACCGATCGCGGCCACGATGGCGGCGATGCCGACCACGAGGGGGACGAAGGCGGCCACGATCGCCCCGAACACCACGGCCAGGATGATGAGGCCGGCGAGGATGCCGACCGACTCGCCCTTCTTGAGGTCCTCCTCGGCGACCCGGTTCAAGTCCTCGCTCAGCGAAGCGGGGCCGAAGACCCGGACGTCGAAGCCGGCGCCCGAGTTCGCCTCGATGACCTCCATGACGTCGGGAATGAGCTCCGGCGCCTCGGTGTCGGGCTTGGACAGCACGGTCGGCACCAGGGCGGTGCGGCGGTCGGGCGACACGAGGTTGGCGTCGCCCGTCTCGGCGTACGTCGTGGCCCCCACCACGATGTCGGGCCCGAGCCCGATCAGCTGCGACCTGAGCCGTTCGAGGAAGCTGCGGAAGCCGGGATCGTCGACGGTCAGGGAGGCCGACGACACGATGACCACCTCGGTGTCCCGCTCGGGGCCTCGGAGGTCCTCGATCAAGGCGGCCGCCTGTCGCGACTCGGGGTTGTTGGTGAAGGCGGCGTCCGTGGTGAGGGTGGAGCCGAGCAGGCTGGAGATGACGACGGCGAAGCCGGCGATGGCGGCCAGCCAGATCGACACGGTCCGCCACGGGTGGCGGCTGGTGGCCCGGGCAAGGGAACGGGGGGACAGTTTCACGGTGGCCTCCTTGGCTCAAGTAGATAGCTTGACTATCCGATAGTGGATAGTATTACTATCGATACCTACCCAGGTCAACGAGAAATGTGGAGCCAGCCATGAGGATCTCCGAACTCAGCCGCACGAGCAGCGTGTCGGTGCCGACGATCAAGTACTACCTGCGCGAGGGCCTGCTGGAGCCGGGGTCGTCCACCGGCCCCAACCGGGCCGACTACGGCGAGTCGCACGTCCACCGCCTGCGGCTCATCCGGGTGCTGATGGACGTCGGCGGGCTGAGCGTGGCCGCCATCGGGGACGTCCTCGACGCCATCGCCGACGAAAGCCTGTCGATGCACGAGGTCGCGGGCCGGGCCCAGTACGCCCTCGGCCCGGCCGCCACCGAGGGGGAGGACGTGCCCGACGACCTGCGGCACGCCCGCGGGGAGGTGGACCGGTTCCTCGCCGGGCTGGGGTGGCACAACACGCCCGGCGCGCCGGGCCGGCGGGCCCTGGCCGACGCCCTGGTGGCCCTGTGGCGGCTCGGCCGAGGCTACGGCGTCGAGGTGTTCCGTCCCTATGCCGAGCTGTCCGACAAGTTAGCGGCCCACGAGGTCACGATCATCGAGCCCGACGCCACGCGTTCCGAGGCGGTCGAGGCGGTCGTGGTCGGCGTTGTCGTGTTCGAGGCCGCCCTCGTCGCCCTCCGCCGCCTCGCCCAGGAACACCACTCCTGGCTGCGCTCCGGAACTGGTGCTGAAAAGCTTCCGTAGCGTCCGTAGCGGCCGGCCCAGTCGTACCGTTCCGTCGATCCGGCGTTTGATGGCCGGGTCGCCGGACTTCCGGCGGCTGTTCCTGGCCCAGACCATCTCGCGGTGGGGCGACACCTTCGGGTCGGTGGCGCTGGTCATCCTCGTGTTCCGGCTCACCGGGTCGGGGCTCAAGGTGGGCGCCACGATCGCCTTCGAGATCGCGCCCGTGCTACTCCTCGGGTTCGCGGCCGGCGCCTTCGTCGACCGCCGGTCGCGCCGGTCGGTGATGATCGCCGCCGACGTGGCCCGGGCCGCCGTCGCCCTCGTGCTCGCGGTCTTCGATTCCACCCTGGCCGCGGCCTACGCCGCCGCCTTCGGCCTCTCGGCCGGGACCGTGTTCTTCAACCCCGCCGCCGCGAGCCTCCTGCCAGCGCTGGTCGAGCGCAAGGACCTCGTCACCGCCAACTCGGCCCTGTGGTCGGCCGCCGTGCTCTCCCAGATCGCCCTCGCCCCAGTCGCCGGGGCCCTGGTGGCGTTTGCCGGCGCCGGGCCTGCGTTCGCGGTGAACGCCGCCTCGTTCCTGGTGTCGGCCGCCTTCCTGCGCCGCCTGCCAGAGCCGTCAACCGCAGCCACGCCGTCGGCGGGTCGGTCGCGGGCCGACGTCGCCGAGGGGCTGCGCATCATCAGGCGGAGCCGGCTCCTCCGCCCGCTGGCCGCCGTCCAGGCCCTGGCCGCCCTGTCCGCGGGGGCCACGTCCGCCCTGCTGGTCGTCCTGGCCGAGCGCCACCTCGGCGTCGGGCCCAGCCGGTTCGGCATCCTGATCGCCGCCATCGGCGTGGGCGCCGGCCTCGGTCCGCTGGTGCTGCGGCGCCTGCTCACCGACGCCCCGCAGCGCCCTGGCCTGTTGTTCGGCCCCTACCTCCTGCGGGGCGGGGTCGACCTGACGCTTGCCGCGTCTCGCCAGTTCGGGGTCGCGGTGGGCGCGCTGGCCGTCTACGGCGTGGGCACGTCGACGGGCATGGTCACCTACAACAGCCTTCTCCAGGCCGCGGTCCCCGACCGCTTGCGGGGGCGTGTCTTCGCTTTCTACGACGTGGTGTGGCAGACGGCACGGCTGGTCAGCATCGGCGCCGGCGGCGTCCTGGCCGACGAGGTCGGCATCCGGGCGGTGTACGTCATGGGCGGCCTGCTGCTCCTGGCCGCAGGGGCGATCGGGCTGGCGACACTCCGGCCCGCCCGCCTGCGGGCCGCCGTCGACGAACTGGCCGCCTACTCGTAGTCCTTCAGCGAGTCGCCGATCAGCCAGAACATCGGCGGCCACAGCCCGACGAACAGGGCCCGCCGCTGCCGAGCGAGGCGAACTGGGAGCTGCGCAACCGCGACGCGTGCAGGAGCCGGACGATCACGGGTTGAGCGGTACCCACCGCGCTGCAGACTCATTCGCCCGTCACTCCAACGGCGGGCCTCAGCGTCTACGGCTTGGCCGTCCCGGTCAGGGCCAGCTGCCGTTCGATCATCGGGATGTTGTAGGTGCCGGTCCGGTGCCCCAGGTCCAGCTCCCAGGCGGTCATGTTGAGCCGGAAGGCCCGGTACACGGGCACGATGCAGGCGACTTCAAGGTCGGTGAGGGGCCAGCCGAGGTTCGCCAGCTCGGCGCCGTAGGCGGCCACGGTCTCGGGCGAACGGTACGTCCTGGCGATGGCCAGCTCGTACGGCCGTGAGTCCAGGTGGGTGAGGCCGAAGTCGACGACGCCCGCCAGCCGGTCGCCGTCGTAGTGGACGTTCCACTCGGCGAAGTCCCCGTGGACGACGGTCACGGGCAAGTCAGCGCCGCCGGCCGAGGCCAGGCACCGCTCGACCTCCTCGGCTGCAGCCACGGCCCACTTCGCCAGGTCCGTGCGCACCCGGGCGAGCCCGTTGATGCCGGCGGCCCAGTCGACATCGGTGTGGACCGTGAAGTCGATGTGCTGCGCGTGCCAGCCATGCCGCTGCCCCAGACGCCCGCCCAGGTCTCGGAGGGCGAAGTCCAGGCGGGCCAGGTCGCGCCCGCGCCGCCGTCGTTGCTCGACCGACTCGCCCCGCACGGGCTCCCCCGGCACGTAGCGGTTGAGGCAGAACCATCGGCCGTCGTGCGACACGAGGCCGCTCAAGGGAACCGGGACCACCTAGCCGAGTCGGTGGACGTGGCGCAGGACCTCGTGCTCGTAGGCCAGGTCGCCGGGCGTCGCCCGGTCGTGATAGCGCCGGAGGACGAGTCGTTCCCCACCGGCCTTCTCCACCAGCCAGCTGGCGTTCTCCCTGGGAAGGGCCTTGAGGGTGGTCACCGTCGCCGGCCCCACGCCGAGGAGGTCGAGCACGTCACGCATCGCTGGCCGCCGCACGCCGCCATGGTGGCGCGGTTGCGCCCGTTCGGCCGCTCGATTTCGTACGGCGCGGCTCGTTCGTGGGTAGTGATGGCCCGTGGCAGCCCGTCCCGTCGTCACCGTCGCCCGGTGGCCCGTCGGCGTCCTGCTCACGTCGTGGCACTACCTGTGGCGGACGACGCCGATCCGCAACCGTACCCCTCTCCGCCGACGAACTGTTCGCCCTCGTGGCCGGGGACCCCGACCGGCTCACGCCCGCAGAGTTCGCGCGTTTCACGAAGACGGCCGGAGCCGAGGGCCGGATGCAGGTGGGCGACGAGTTCCTCGTGCGGATGCCCGGCCCATGGAACCGCCCCGTCCGGGTGGTCGACGCCACTCCGACGTCCTTCCGCCTGGCCACGCTGGACGGCCACCTGGAGGCGGGCCAGATCGAGTTCCGGGCCGAGGACGATGACGACGAGGTCGTGTTCACCATCGAGTCGTGGGCCCGCAGCGGAGACCGGCTGTCGAAGGCCCTGTATCAGCACGTCCGCATGAGCAAGGAGGTGCAGCTTCACCTGTGGATGTCGATCCTCGAACGGCTGGCGCCCCTGTCCGGCGGCCGGCTGGCGGGGGGGATCGGCGTCGAGACGCGCTACTTCGGGGCGTAGGTGAGGACGACGATCCCCGACCCGAACGTCGTCTGGTCGACAAGCCTGAGGTGCGTCGTGTCGATGCCGTCGAAGAGGCGGTCGCCGCCGCCCACGGCCACGGGGATCATCCAGAAGTGGAACTCGTCGACCAGATCGCGCTCCATGAGGGCGCGGTCCAACACGCCCGTGCCGAACTTCAGGATGTTCTCGCCCGGCTGCTGTTTGAGGTCGGCCACCGCCTCGGCCACGTCGCCCTTGAGGACCGTGGCGTTCCACGTGGCGTCCTCGAGCGTGGTCGACGCCACGTACTTGGGCATGGCGTTGATCCGGTCGCCGTAATCGCCGGCCCCCTTGCGGTTGGGCCAGGCCTGGGCGAACCCCTCATAGGTCACGCGCCCGAGCAGGAGGGCATCGGCGTCGAACAGCAGCTTGCGGGCGTAGCCCATGTACTCGTCGTCCCAGTACTTGGCGCTCCACTTCTGCGGGTCGCTGATGACCCCGTCAAGGCTCACGAACGTCGATTCGACAAGCTTCCTCATGGTGGCCGCTCCTTCTGCTCGTTCCAGCCCGGTTCTACACGTTCCGACTCGGCTGCGGCGCCCGACTCATCGGGTCGCGTAGCGTCTACGACGAGGATGCGTGGATGCGGGAGCGTCGGCGAATGTCGCGAGCCACCCGGCCGGCCGAGTTCCGCTGCCGGACGTGCGATGGCGTCGCCGTGGTGGTGAGCAGCCAGGACGGCGGGGTCGCCACGTCCGGGTTCCTCGGGACCACGTGGCTCCGGCTGGAGCGGGGCACCACCGCCATCCGCCCGGCGGACGTCGACAGAGCCATCGCGGCCGCTGACGCCGTGGCCCTGCACGGCCTGCATCCCGAGTTCCAGCCTGCGTGGTGCCCGGGCTGTGGCGCGTCCTACTGCCGAGCCCACTGGCAGCTGGACGTGGCGGGAGCCGACGACCACCCCGGCTGGTACGAAGCGACGTACGGCACGTGCCCCGACGGCCACCGCCGCAAGCTGGACGACTAAAAGGCTGGTGTCTTTCGCTTGCGACCCTTCGGGTCGAGGCGGCCGACCAGCCCCTGACCTGCACCTTTGCGATGCAGAGCCGCCGCCAGCAGGGCGGTCGGCCGCCGAGGGAGGGCTCAGAGTCGCGGTGGGGACCGCCCTTGCGGGCGGCCCCCCGCACAGATCCCAGCGTGCGGGACTACCGCACTGGGCTCCTGCCTCAGGTACGAGCGTCAAGCGCACCTCCGGGTAGGGATGCAGGATGCGGGCGGGCGGGAGCCATCGCGTCGCAATGCGGTTCATCCGCCCCCAGTCCATGCGGTGGCGCTGGCTGCGGCGCCGTAGCGCCCTGCACCAGTGCCGGGTCGCCTGGTCCCGGAAGGCCCTGACCGCACGGCTGTTGCCGGGGACGGCGTAGTAGGCGAGGTGCCCTCGCACCACGCTTGCCAGCCATCGGCCCTGTTCGGGGATGGGCTGGTGCTGGCGCCGCTTGAGTTGGTCCCTGACCTCGGCAAGCTTGGCCCGCATCCGCTTCGAGACGGTGACGCGCTTAGCACGAAGCGCCCGTTCCTGCTCTTCGCGCAGATGTGCGTGAGTAGGGTCGAGCGCTGGCGCGGTAGCGACTGATCGGTCGGCTGGGTCCCGACCAGGCCATCGTGGTGGCATCTCTCAGCACACCGGCCCGAGACCCGCAGATGGCCGACCGGGGTCACCCCGTTTCC
>JBOGID010000484.1:0-29071 GCA_050742295.1 Acidimicrobiales bacterium
GTGCTGGTCGGGGCCATCGCCGCGCTGGATCGTTCGCCCGAGGGCGCGGCGCCCGCCGCCGCGCCATCGGACGTGGCCTTGACCGTCGCCCCGCCGACCAACGCGCCGACCACGGCCGTCGCCGACCCGTCCACGTGCCGGAACAGCTACAACGCCAGCTGCGGCCCCTTCCGCTGGGACCCCGAGCCGCCCGAAGTCCCGATCGACGTACAGGTCACCGTCGAGCCCGCCTCGCCCCGGGTCGGCGAGGCGGTCGCGTTCATGGTGACAACCCGGAGCGCCGCAGGCCGGGTGCGGCAGGTGTCGGTCGCCACGGGCGATGGCGGCTCGCCCCGGGCCGATACCGGGCGGAGCTGCGCAATGCCCGGGTCCCCCACTCGCTACGGCCCGTGGGACCTCCCGGCGCCCGTCCCCGACGAGTACACGAGCCGCTACCCGTGGACGTACCAGGCGGCTGGCACCTACACGGCCCGCTTCGCGTACGACCAGTGGACCTGCGGGCGAGGTCCCCAGTACCCGGGCCGGGGGGAGGCGTCAGTCACGGTCACCGTGCGCCCGTGACCGAACTGGTGCAGGAATCTTCCCCCTGCGGTACGCCATGTCGCACAGAAGGCCCAACGGGGTCAGAGGTAGAGGCCGGTGGCGCTTTCGATTCGTTCGGAGGCGACGGCGTGGACGTCGCGCTCGCGCAGGATGATGAAGTCCTCGCCGCGGATCTCGACCTCGTAGCGGTCCTCGGGGCTAAACAGGACGCGGTCGCCGGGCTCGATGTTGCGCACCTGGGGGCCGATGGCGGTGACCTCGGCCCACACCAGCCGCTTCGACACCTCGGCCGTGGCCGGGATCACCAGACCGCCGCGCGACGTGCGCTCGCCCTCGCCCGCGGGCACGTGCACCAGCACCCGGTCGGCCAGCATCTTGATCGGCGCCTTCTCGGCCATTGGTCCGAAGCTACCGTCACGCGATGGCAACTCGGGACCGCACGGTCTACAACGTCGTCGTCAACCACGAGGAGCAGTACTCGATCTGGCCCGCCGATCGGGACGCGCCCGCCGGCTGGAAGGACGTGGGCAAGGCCGGCACCCAGGACGAGGTTCAGGACTACATCCGCGAAGTCTGGACCGACATGCGCCCGCTCAGCCTCCGCCGGGAGATGGACGAACGCTGACGCCCCGGGCGGCAAGGTAGTCCTTCGCCTCCCCCACGGTGTGCTGGCCGAAGTGGAAGATCGACGCCGCCAGCACGGCGTCGGCGTGTCCCACGAGGGCGCCGTCGACGAGGTGGTCGAGGGTGCCGACCCCGCCTGACGCGATCACCGGAACACCCACGGCCTCGACGACGGCCCTGGTCAGCTCCAGGTCGTAGCCGTCCTTGGTGCCGTCGCGGTCCATGGACGTGAGCAGGATCTCGCCCGCCCCCCGGCGCTCGGCCTGGCGGGCCCACTCGACCGCATCGTGGCCCGTCGGCGTGCGCCCGCCGTGGACGAACACCTCGCCGGCCCGCACGTCGATGGCCACCACCACGCACTGCGCCCCGAACTCCCGGGCCAGCTCGTTCACGATCTCGGGACGCTGGACCGCCGCCGTGTTCACGCCCACCTTGTCGGCCCCGGCCCGGAGCAGGCGGCGGGCGTCGTCGACCGAACGGACACCGCCCCCCACGGTGAAGGGGATGAAGACCTCCTCGGCCGTCCGCCGGGCCACGTCGACCATGGTGTCGCGGGCGTCGGACGAGGCCGTGATGTCGAGGAACACCACCTCGTCGGCTCCCTGGGCGTCGTAGCGGGCCGCCAGCTCCACGGGGTCACCGGCGTCGCGGAGGTCGACGAACTGGACGCCCTTGACGACCCGGCCCGCGTCCACGTCGAGGCACGGGATCACCCGGACGTTGCGCACGCGGCCACCGCCTCTCCGATGGTGAAGACCCCCTCGTGGAGGGCCTTGCCCACGATCACCCCAGTGAGCCGCCGGCCGCCCGTCGCCCGCAGGCTGGCCAGGGCTTCGAGATCGGCGAGCGTGCCCACCCCGCCCGACGCGATGACCGCCAGCGCGGTGGACTCCAGCACGGCCGCGAACCCGTCGACATCGGGACCTTCGAGCGTCCCGTCACGCGAGATCTCGGTGACCACCACCGCGGCCACGCCCGCGTCCTCGTAGGTGGCGAGCAGGTCGGTGACCGAACGGCCCGACCCCTCGGTCCAGCCCCGGACCGCGACCTGGCCGGACCGGGCGTCCAGTCCCACCGCGACCGGGTGGGCTGCGGCCAGTTCCTTCACCAGTTCGGGGTGTTCGACGGCGGCGGTGCCGATGACGACCCGCGACACGCCGGCCGCGAACAGGGCCTCGGCCGAGGCCTGGTCCCGCACCCCGCCCCCCGCTTGGACCGACACGGCCGGCGCAACGGCGGCGGCGATGGCGGCGATCACGTCGCGGTTGACGGGGTCGCCGGTGCGGGCCGCGTCCAGGTCAACCACGTGGACCCACCGCACGCCTGCCGCTGCGAACTCCTGGGCCACCGCCACCGGGTCGGCGCCGTAGGCAGACTCGCGGCCGTAGTCGCCCTGGTACAGCCGCACGCAGCGGCCGCCCCGGAGGTCAATCGCCGGGTACAGATCGAACAAAGTTCTCGAGGATGCGCAGGCCCGAGACACCGGACTTCTCGGGGTGGAACTGGGTGGCCCACAGCCGCCCGCGCTGCACGGCCGCCACCACCGGCCCGCCGTAGTCGCAGGTCGCAACCACGTCGGCGGACGGCTCCGGCGCGTAGGAGTGGACGAAGTAGACCCAGGCCGGGTCGGGCAGCCCGTCGAACATCGGAGAGCCGGCGACGACCCGGTCGATCTGGTTCCACTGCATCTGCGGGCGCTTGACGTCGGCCGGGAGCAGGCGCACGCAGCCCGCCAGCACGCCCAGCCCGCGCGCGCCGGGGTCCTCCTCGGACCCGTCGTAGAGCATCTGCATGCCGACGCAGATCCCGAGGAACGGCTTGCCCCGGGCGATCGCGCCCAAGGCCGCACCCTCCAGGCCCGAGTCCCGCAGGGCCTCGATGCACCGCCCGAAGGCACCCACGCCGGGCAGCACGACGGCGTCGGCCCCGTCGACGGCGCACGGGTCGGTGGTCAGCACGGCATCGCCGCCCACCCGCTGCAGGGCCTTCTCCGCCGACCGCAGGTTGCCGATCCCGTAATCGAGGACGGCGATCAGAGCTGGCCCTTGGTCGATGGCACCGAGCCGCCTGCCACCTCGACCCGCACCGCGTCGCGCAGGGCCCGGGCCACCCCCTTGAACGAGGCTTCGAGGATGTGGTGATTGTTCTTGCCGCTGACCATCCGCAGGTGGAGGGTGATCCCCGACGACGTGACGAACGCCCGCCAGAACTCCTCGGCCAGCTGGGGGTCGAAGGGGGGCGTGCCCAGGGCCTCGCCGCCCGGCTCGACCTGGTACTCCAGGTACGGGCGGCCCGACAGGTCGAGGGCGACGTCGATCAGGGCCTCGTCCAACGGCAGCGAGATGGAGGCGAAACGCCGCACCCCGGCCTTGTCCCCCACGGCCGCGGCCAGGCACTCGCCCAGCACGATGCCCACGTCCTCCACGGTGTGGTGGGCGTCGACGTGGAGGTCGCCCTCGGCGATCAGGTCGAGGTCGAACCCCCCGTGGCGGCCCAGCTGGGCCAGCATGTGGTCGAAGAACGGGAGGCCCGTCGAGACGGTCACCGCCCCCGACCCGTCGAGGTCGAGGGTGACCTCGATCTTTGTCTCCTTGGTGATCCGGGAACGGGTGGCCTGGCGCATCAAATGACTGCCGATCTTTGCTTTGCGGCGGGGCGGCCGACTACGCGTGACGTGCACGTTTGCGTCTGCGGCCGAGTCGTCGGCCGCCGAACGAGTGCTTGATCGGCAGTCATTCAGGCGAACACCTCTTTCAGGGCGGCGAGGAAGGCGTCGTTCTCGTCGTGGGTGCCGACGGTGACCCGCAGGCAGCCACCGAGGCGGGGCCACGACGAGCAGTCCCGCACCAGGACCGACCGGTCGACCAGGCCTTTCCAGACAGCTGGCGAGTCGACAGCGAGCGGGCGGAACAGGACGAAGTTGGCGCCCGACGGCCACACCTGGACGGGCAGCTGGCGGAGGCAGTCGGTGAGCCGTTCCCGTTCGTGGACGACGGCGTCGACCCGGGCCTCCATCTCCGCCTGAAAGCGCAGGGCGACCCGTCCGGCGATCTGGGAGGCGGCATCGAGGTGGTAGGGCAGGATGACCTGCCAGAGAGCGTCGACCACCTGGGGCGGGGCGATGAGATAGCCGAGGCGGAGGGCGGCCATGGACCACGTCTTGGAGTACGTCCGGGTCACGGCGAGGGGCCGGTCGTCAGCCAGGAGGTCGAGGGCCGACCAGGGTGCGAACTGGCCGTAGGCCTCGTCCACCACGACCAGGCCGGGGGCCATGTCGAGCACGGCCTCGACGACCTGGCGGGGCTCGACGAGTCCGGTCGGGTTGTTGGGTGTGGTGAGGAACGTGATGGCGGGTTGGGCGTCGTGCAGGACCCGCCGCACGGCGTCGAGGTCGAGGGTGAAGTCGTGCTCCCGCTGGCCGACGGCCACCGCCGTGCCTGTGATGCGGGCGATGTGGCTGTGGAGGGCATAGGTCGGCTCGAAGACGGCCACGCTGCGGCCGGGCCCGCCGTAGGCCAGGCACAGGGCCTGGAGCACCTCGTTGGACCCCTTCCCGGGGAACACGTGGTCGGGGGCCACGCCGTGGGACGCGCCGATGGCCTCCCGCAGGGCCCGGGCCCTGCGGTCGGGGTAGCGGTGGAACGGGACGTTGCCCAGTTCCTCCAGGTAGGCGTGGCGCCAGCCCGGCGGCGGGGGGAACGGCGACTCGTTGACGTTGAGGCGGACGCTCACCGACACCTGGGCCGAGTGGTAGCCCTCGACCAGGGTCAGGTCGTCGCGCAGGGGCGGGAAGCTCACCCGACGCCCCGCAGGCGAACGGCCTGGGCGTGGGCCGCCAGCCCCTCGGCCTCGGCGATGGCGGCCACGTGGGGGCCGACGCGGGCCAGGGCCGTCTCGTCCAGGGTCACGGCGTTCATGGTGCGCTGGAAATCGTCGACGCGCAGGCCGCTGGCGAACCGGGCCGACCCGTGCGTCGGGAGGACGTGGCTTGGCCCGGCCAAATAGTCGCCGACCGAGGCGGGGGCCCACGGCCCGCAATAGACGACGCCGGCGTGGCGGACGAGGGGCAGGAGGGCGTCGGGGTCGGCCGAGAGAAGTTCCAGGTGCTCGGGGGCGATGGCGTTGGCGACCTCGATGGCCTGCTCGGGGGTGTCGACGAGGACCGCGTACCCGCCAGCGGCGAGCGTGGCCTCGATGTCGGCCCGGCGGGGCGCAGCCGCCACCAGGCGCTCGACGGCCTCCGACACCCGGTCGGCCACCTCCTCCGACCACGTCACCAACCAGGCCAGCCCGTCGGGGCCGTGCTCGGCCTGCACGATCACATCGATGGCGGCCGACTCGACGGGCGTGGTCCCGTCGGCGATGACCACGACCTCGGACGGCCCCGCGAACCCGGCCGGCACGCCCACCAGGCCCTCCCCCGCCACTTCCCGCTTGGCCAGGGCCACGTAGATGCTGCCGGGGCCGACGATGACGTCCACGGGCCTGATGGACTCGGTGCCGTAGGCCATTGCGGCGACGGCCTGGGCGCCGCCGACGCGGTAGACCTCGTCCACCTGGGCCAGGGCGGCGGCGGCGAGCGTCACCCTCGGCACCCGCCCGTCGGGGCCCGGCGGCACGCACAGGGCCACCTCGGGGACGCCTGCCACCCGGGCGGGCACGGCCGTCATGAGGACGGTGGACGGGTAGACGGCCCGGCCGCCGGGCACGTAGCAGCCGGCCCTGTCGACGGGGCGGCGCATCGCCCGGACGACGAGCCCGTCCCGCTCGAAGGCGGTCTCGGGCCGCACCGTGGAGGCGTGGTACTCCTCGATGGAGTCCCGTGCCGCTTCCAGGGCGGCACGGAGGGCGGCGGGGGTCGCGTCGAGGGCGGCGGCCAGTTCGCCAGCCGGGACGCGCAGGTCGTCGATGGCGACCCGGTCGAACCGTTCGGTGAACTCCCGCACGGCGGCGTTGCCCCGCTTGCGGACCTCGGCCAGGATCTCGCGCACCGCTTCGAGGGGTGCGCTGCCGCCCGCGTCGGGACGGGGCAGGCCGGCGGTGAGGTCGGGGCCGGCGCGGCCGCGCAGGTCGAGGCGGGTGAGCACGGGTCGATCGTACAAGGGGCGTTCCGGGTGGCCGTGGGGTAAAACCGCGGCCCCATGGGAGCCACCGGAAACCCGCGCGCCGAGCTGTCGTCCATCACCACCGCCCTCGACGACCTGGACGGGCGGGTGACCGCCATCGCCGAGCGCTCGACCGGCACCCAGCTCGACTGGCTGTCGACCGACCTGTTCGAGGTCGAACGTTCCCTCGGCGAGGCGCGCCGCCGCCTCAACAAGGTGGTCGAACGGTTGGGCCGCGCCGACTTATAGCCCGTATCGCGACTGACGGCGCCCCGAAGGGCATCGGTCAGCGGCCGGCCTGCGTGGCCCGAACGCAAGGGACAGGCCCCACGCGACTGACGGCGCCCCGAAGGGCGCCGTCAGGCGGGCGGCCCGGGCGGCGGAACCCGGAGAACCGCCATCGGGGATCAGGTGGCGGGAACCTGAATCCCGTATGCAATGAACGTTAGCGCCTCCGCGGTTGTTCCATCGAGGCGGACGGGCAAAAATCGGCAAGAAGGCACAACTCGCACAGCGGGCGTCGGGACTGGCACACGCGCCGGCCGTGGAGGATCAGCCGGAGGCTGAGCCGTCCCCGTTCGGCCGCCGGGACCAACGCGTTCAGGTCGTGCTCGACCTTGACGGGGTCTGTCTCGGCCGTCAGCCGCAGGCGGCGGGACAGCCGGCCGACGTGGGTGTCCACCGGCAGCCCGGGGAGGCGGAAGCCGACGCTGCGCACCACGTTCGCCGTCTTGCGACCGACACCCGGCAGCGTGACCAGGTCCGCCATGGCATGGGGCACCTTGCCGCCGAACCGTTCCTCGAGGGCGGCGGCCATGCCGATGACGCTCCTAGTCTTGGCCCGGAAAAACCCGGTGGGCAGGATCAGCCGCTCCACGTCGTCGGGGTCGGCGGCGGCCAGGTCGGCGGCCGTGGGGTAGGCGGCAAAGAGGGCGGGCGTGACGAGATTGACCCGTTCGTCGGTTGTCTGGGCCGACAAGATCGTCGCCACCAGCAGCTGGAACGGGTTGGTGTGGACGAGGGCGCACAGCGCCTGCTCGTCGCCGGGGTACTCGTCGGCGAGCCGGGCCAGTGTCTCCCGGGCCCGGCCCTTGGGCGTCCGGGGCCTGGGCACAAGGGGGGACGGTAGCGTCGCCGGGATGGCCCGCCTTGAGGTCAAGCGCCAGATGGGGCGGGCCGACATCGACGCCGTCTCCGAACTGCTGGCCGTCGCGACCGAGGTCGACCACCACCATCCCCTCGGCGAGCACCAGTGGCTCGACCTCGTCCAGGGCGGGCGGGAGGGGTTCGCGGGGCTGGTGGCGTGGGAGCCGGGCCACGGCCACCCCGTCGGCTACGCCCAGCTGAGCCGGGGCCCGGGAAGGAGCGCCGCGTCGTGGGCCCTGGAGTTCGTCGTCGACCCTCACCACCGCGACCGCGACCCCGAGATCGGGCTGCGGCTGGTGAAGGGGGCCCTGGACATCGTCCGGGAGGAAGGCGGCGGCCACGTCCACCTCTGGGTCCCCAAGCCGACTCCCCTCCACGACCGCATCGCCGAGGCCGCCGGCCTGCGCCGGGGCCGCCAGCTGCTGCAGATGCGCCGCCCGCTTCCGGTGGAAGGCCCGCCCGCCGACCTGGCCGTGCGCCCGTTCATGCCCGGGTTCGACGAGGAGGCGTGGCTGGCGGTCAACAACCGCGCCTTCCACAACCACAACGAGCAGGGCGGCTGGGACCTGGAGACGCTCCAGAGCCGCGAGGAGCAGGACTGGTTCGACCCCGCCGGGTTCCTGTTGCACGAGCGCAACGGTCGGCTGGCGGGCTACTGCTGGACCAAGGTCCATCGTGACCACGAGCCCCCGCTGGGCGAGATCTACGTCGTCGCCACCGACCCTGACTTCCAGGGCCAGGGACTGGGGCGGCGGCTCGTCACGGCCGGGCTCGACTGGCTGTGGCGGACCGGCCTGCAGGTGGGGATGCTGTACGTGGACCGGGACAACGCCCCGGCCGTGCGCCTCTACGAGTCGATGGGGTTCACCGTCGACCACGTCGACCAGGCGTATACGGGCGACGTCTACCCGAGGCCGACGCCCACGATCGAGCCCAGCGCGTAGGTGACGGCCGCGGGCACGGCGGTGAACAGGAACTGGCGCGAGGCCGACCGCACCGTCGAGCGGCCCGTGAACCGGGCCAGCGCCGCGCCCACGGCCAGCGCCGTGACCACACCCACGATCATCGTCGCCACGAGGGCGGCGGTGCCGGAACCGGCCAGCCACGGGACCAGCGGAGCGAGGGCGCCGAGGGCGAAGGCGAGGAACGACGAGATGGCCGCTCCGACGGGCGACCCGAGCTCGTTGGGGTCGATGCCCAGCTCCTCGCGGGCGTGCGTCTCCAGGGCCAGTTCGGGGTCGCGCATCATCTCGGTGGCCAGCCGTTCGGCCGTCTCGGGCTCGACACCGCGGGACCGGTAGATCTGGACCAGCTCGCGGCGTTCGTGGTCGGGACGGCGCCTGAGCTCGATGCGCTCCATCTCCAACTCGCGCTCGAGCAGCTCGGCCTGGGCCGTCATCGAGACCCACTCGCCCGCGGCCATGGAGACGGCGCCCCCTATCAGCCCGGCCATCCCGGCCAGGCGGACAACACCGCCTCCCGGCGACGCGCCGGCGACGCCGAGGATGAGGGCGACATTGGAAACCAGGCCGTCGCTCACGCCGAACACGGCGGCCCGCGCCGCCCCGCCCCGCACGTCGCGATGGTGCGGTTCGAGCGGCGGAGGGGTCGGGTCGACGGCGTCCATCGCTCCATCAACCTACCGGCGTCCCGGTCCGTTCCCGACTGGTGCGATCATCGACGCGTGTCCCGGTTCGACCTGAGCCTCGACGACCTCGCGGCGCTGATGCCGGGCGAGCCCGCCTTCCGGGCCCGCCAGGTCTGGCGCGGCCTGCACCACGGCCGGGAGCCCAAGGAGCTGACCGACCTGCCGCGGGCGCTGCGGGCCCGCCTGGGGGCCGACCTGCCCGCCGGCCTGTCGCTGCGGCAGGAGTCGGTGAGCGACGGGGGCGACACCGTGAAGTGGCTGTGGGGGCTGGCGGACGGCGCCGCCATCGAGACGGTCCTCCTGCGCTACCCGGACCGGTCCACGGTCTGCATCTCCAGCCAGGCGGGGTGCGCCATGGCCTGCTCGTTCTGCGCCACCGGCCAGTCCGGCTTCACCCGCCACCTGACCACCGGCGAGATCGTCGAACAGGTCGTCCGCGCCAACCGCGCCGCCCGATCTCTCCGCGCGAATGGTGTCCATGACCCCCACTTGCGCGATATCGACAATGTCGTGTTCATGGGCATGGGGGAACCCCTCGCCAACTACGCGGCGACGTGGGGGGCGGTCGAGCGGCTGCACGCCGCGATGGGGTTCTCGGCCCGGCACGTGACGGTCTCGACGGTAGGCGTCGTCCCCGGCATCCTCCGGCTCGCGGGCGAACGGCTGCCCGTCAACCTGGCCGTCTCCCTCCACGCCGCCAACGACGACCTCCGCAACGAGCTGGTGCCGCTGAACCGCCGGTACCCGCTCGACGTCCTTATGGACGCGTGCCGGGCCTACCAGTCGGTCAAGGGCCGGCGGCTGTCGTTCGAGTGGGCGCTGATCGACGGGGTGAACGACCGGCCGTCCGACGCCGCCGAGCTTGGGCACCTCGCCCGACCCCTCGCCGCCCACGTCAACCTCATACCCCTCAACCCGACGCCCGGCTACCCGACCAGGGGCACGCCGCCGGCCGGCGTGCGGGCCTTCCGTGACCGGCTGTGGGCCGCCGGGATCAACGCCACCATCCGCCACAACCGCGGCACCGACATCGCCGCCGCCTGCGGCCAGCTCGCCGCCCGAGCGGCCACGAGCCCATAACCGGCTTTCGCGGCGAACGCCTGCCAGACTGTCGCCCGTGGAAAACCGACGCCGCTTCTTCAACCCGGCGCAGCCGCAGACCCTGCAGATCGCGACCTTCCTGCTCTACTTCAACGCGGTCTTCGCCTTCATCGGGCTGCTGGGCAACACCGACGACTTCTTCCTGCTGCGGGCACTGCTCGTCGCCGGTGGCGTGTTCGGCGGGTTCGGGATCGCCAACGAGCGCAAGTGGGGGTACGGCCTCGGTATCGCCATGGCGATCGCGCCGTTCGCCATCAACTTCTACTTCTTCGACAACCCGCTCAGCACCAACATCCTGGCCCTGATGTTCGACATCGCCCTCGTCGCCCTGCTCCTCCACCCCCAGAGCCGCGACTACCAACGCATCTGGTTCAAGTAGCCGCTGGTCGGCCGATCCTCCTTGTCGTGCCGCGACTGAGCCAGTTCTACGGGATCGTGGTGTACATGTACTGGAAGGATCACCAGCCGCCGCACTTCCATGCCATGTACGGCGAGGACGAGGTTCTGGTGCGGATCGATGACGCCACGGTCCTTGTCGGCTCTCTCCCTCGTACCGGCGGCTCGTCCGGTCAGGGAATGGGCCGAGCTATCCCGGCCGGAGCTGCTGAGCAACTGGGACCGCGCGCAGGCCTCGACGCCCCTCGTGCCGATCAAGCCCCTTCAGTAAACTGAGATCATGAGCCGACCCGCCAGAGTCGTCGACGTCGAGCATCTTGGTGATTACCGGCTCCGGCTTACCTTCTCCGACAACCTGGCGAGGGAGCTCGACTTCGAGGGGGTGCTGGAGGGCGAGGTGTTCGAGCCTTTGCACGATCGGTCGGTGTTCGCCAAGGTCTCGGTGGACACCGTCGCCGGCACGATCTGCTGGCCGAACGGCGTCGACCTCGACCCGGACGTCCTGCACGGGGACTTCGAGCCGGCGACAGGCCAGGGCCCCGTAGTGCTGAAGGAGTACCACCTCCGCCCCACCGGCTGACGCTCGAAAGGCCCTCAGAAGTCGACCCGGACGACGGCCGCCCGCAGGGTGGACCCGTCGGCGGCGCTGGGCTCGTAGAATACGACGGCGCCTGCCGCCTTTGTCGGCGACCGGAACGTGATCTCGCCCCGGAAGGGGCCGAGCACCCCGTCACCCCGTCCCGTCACGTTGCCCTTGCCGATGGACTGGCCCTTCACCATGCCGTCCTCGCGGACCTCGACGACGACGTTGCCCTCGAAGGCCCGCGCCCGCCCGGTGACGGCCACGGGCGACGAGACCCGGGCCAGGATCGCGGGGGCGTCGACCTCGATGTCGGGCGAGGTCGCCCCGACCACTGTCCACGGACCGCCGGTGCCGGTGCGGCCCAGCTGGCGCAGCTGCACGACGGTCGTGGCCTGAGGGTTGGCGACGGGCAGGCCGCCCTCGCCCCGTCCGAACCCGACCGGCACTTCGCCGGCGCCCGTGCCCGTCGAGCGGAACGGGAACAGCTGGGGACCGGTGAAACCCAGGTAGCGCTCGGCGAACAAGCGGGCCGTGTTGGTGGCCTCCCGGAACGTCTGGTCGGCGCCCGTGTCGTAGGTCGCCAGCTCGGCGGCGGTGGCGAACGGCCAGATCCCGGCGAACACGGCCGGGATGGGGCCCGGACTGGGCGCCGGCCCCACGTACTCCTTGTAGCTGTCGCAGGTGACAGGACGGTCGACGACGATGCCGTCCCCCGAGATCACATCGACCACCTGGCCGTCGAGGGCGAACCGCACGCCAGTGACGCTCTCGAAGGCGTCGAGGGTGCACGCCACCTGGGCCAGGCGCAGGGTGAGGCCCAGGGCGCCGCCCCCCGACTCGAACGTGCGGGACAGGTCGACCCGGGCCAGGCCGTTGTCGATCGTGAGGTCCCGGAACTGGGTGCCGGCGGGGATGGCGGTCGTGAAGGCGGCGCCCCGCTCGGCCTCGTTCGGCCCCCCCACCAGGGCCTTCACCGCCTCGGCCCCGATCCGGGCCACCTTGGGGACGGCTCGCCGCACCGTGTCGACCCGTTCGCCCTTCACGAAGTACAGCGTCACCTCGGTCGTCTCGCCCCCGCCGCCGCCCCCGGTCGGGGGGGCGAGGGTGGTCGCCGGCCGGCCGGGCACCGTCCCCGCGCCCTCGGGATCGGTGACGCCCGCCCCGCACCCGGCCAGCAGCGCCAACGACAGCACCGCAACAACCATGGCCGGACGCTTCATCGCCCTCTCCTCGGCTTGTTCACGATGACCTTGTTCACGAAGACATCGTGACGGGCGGTGGTCTCGGCCACGTCGCCGGCCGGTAACCGTTCGGCAACGGGCGGCGGCACCTCGCCGTCCGCCGGTGCCGCCGTCCGGCGGGGCAGGGTGAACGTGAACCGCGTCCCCAAGCCCCGTTCGCTGACCACGGACACGTCGCCGCCGTGGAGGCGGGCGTTCTCCCGGGCGATGGCCAGGCCTAGGCCGCTCCCGCCGCCACTCGACCGGGACGGGTCGGCCTTGTAGAACCGGTCGAACAGGTGGGCCAGGTGTTCGGCCGGGATACCGGCACCGGCGTCGGACACGGTCACGTCCACCAACTGGGCCCCGGCCGGGACCGTCACCTCGACCCGCACCGGCGGCGCGCCGTGGCGCAGGGCGTTGCCGACCAGGTTGGCCACGACGGCGTCCACCCGGCGGGGGTCGGCCCACGTGGTGGCCACGCCGCCGGGCGGGGCGTCCACCTCGACCTTCCCGCCCCACCCCCGGGCCTCCAGGGCGCCCACGACGAGCCGTCCCACGTCCACCGGCTCCCACGCCATGGCCGGGACGCCGGCGTCGAACCGGGAGATCTCCATCAGGTCCTCCACCATGGACGCCAGCCTGCGGGACTCGACTACGAGCAGGCGGGCTGCACGGCGGCCGGCGTCGTTCAACCCCCCGGTGTTGTCGTCGAGCACGTCGGCGGCCGTCGTCAGGGCGGTGAGGGGCGTGCGCAGCTCGTGGGAGACGTCGGACACGAACCGCCGGTGGCTGGCCTCCAGGGAACGCAAGTCGCCCACCGTGCGCTCCAGGGCATCGGCCATGCGGTTGAAGGCCCGGGCCAGGTCGGTGAACTCGTCGCGCCCCTCCTCGGGCAGCCGGGTCTGCAGCAAGCCGACCTCGAGCCGGTGGGCGGCGACCCGGGCCCGCCGCAGGGGACGCAGCAGCCCGCTGGCGGCGGCCACCCCCACCAATGCCGACACCACCACCAGGCCGGCGCCCGCGGCAGCCAGCACGTTGCGCAGCACCTCCAGGTCGGCGACCGCGTCGGCCAGGGGGAAGAACAGGAAGAGCTGGGGGCCGTCCGGCAGCTGCCCACCGACGACGACGTGGTCGTTGCGACCGGTGCCGGTCCGCACCCAGGACAGCTCGCTGCCGGCCAACACCACGTCGAGCAACGCACGCGGCACCGACGAGGCCGACAGGGAGACCGACGTGCTGTCGAACGTCCCGTCGGCGCCGACGGCCACCACGTGGGCGTCGCCCAGGGCAGCGGCCGCGACCCGTGACACCGCGGCCCGGACGTCGCCCGGTGTGGCGCCCGGCGGAAGCTGGCCGGAGGCGACGACCTGGGCCACCACCGCCTGGGCCTCGTCGATGGCCGACTCGGCGGCCCGGTCGAGCACCGCGTCCCGCACCACGAGGTACGACGCGCCGGCCAGGGCGCCCGCCGTCACCGCCGTGACGGCGGCGAAGGTGGCGACCAGCCGGGGCCGAAGTCCCTTCACGGCTTCACGGCGCCGGGAGGGGAACGAGCTTGTACCCCACGCCCCGTACGGTCTGGATCACGGCCGGGTGGGCGGGGTCGTCCTCGACCTTGGCCCGAAGGCGCTGGACACAGACGTCCACCAGGCGGGAGTCGCCGAGGTAGCTGTAGTCCCAGACCTGCTCCAGGAGCATGGCCCGGGTGAACACCTGGCCGGGCCGGCGGGCCAGCTCGTACAGCAGGCGGAACTCGGTCGGCGTGACCCGCACCTCGGTGCCCGCCTTGGTCACCGTCATCGCCCCCGGGTCGATGTCGAGGTCGCCGGCCCGGACGGCCCGGACCTGGCCCCCGCCGGCCAGGCCCGCCTGCCGGCGGAGCACCGCCTTGACCCGGGCGAGTAGCACCCGCGTCTCGAACGGCTTGGTGACGTAGTCGTCAGCCCCCGACTCCAGCCCCAGCACCACGTCGATGGGGTCGGACCGGGCCGTCAGCATGATGATCGGCACCTGGTCGTCCCGGCGGACCTGGCGGCAGACTTCGAGGCCGTCCGTGCCCGGCAGCATGACGTCGAGCAGGATCAGGTCGGGGCGGGAACGCCGCCACCGCCCGAGGGCCTCCTCCCCCGACACCGCCGTCTCCACCCGGTGGCCGTCACCCTCCAGGGCGAGGGCGACCGCCTCGCGGACCGAGGCGTCGTCCTCCACCAGCAGAATCGACCCCACCTGTCCATTGTGCCGGGCCGCCTGCGTGGCTGAACGCAATAGCAAGCCACGCGAGGCGGGTAGCCTCGCCTGCGTGCTGGGGCGGAGGTGGGCACTCGCCGTCGTGACCACGGTCTTCTGCTTCGTCGCGTTCCTGGGCGTGAGCTGGCCGCGGTCGCTGGCGCCGTCCGGCGTCTCGGTGCAGACCAAGCGGGCCCTGACGTTCCTGGAGAAGGTGCCACCCCTGCCGGGCTCCGTACCCGCCACCGGCGAGGCGGCGGGGGCCGAGGCGCCATCGGAGGAGGTCGCCACCGACCCGGGCCCCACCGACGTCGTCGCCCGGGGCAACGGGCGCACGCTGCGGGTCGGCTTCGCGGGCGGCGCCGCCTCGCCGGCCACGGTGGCCGACGCCATCGGCTCGACCGTCGGCCTCTACAGCGAGCCGGGCCAGGCCGAGCCCGACGACTGGGCCGACAACCCCACGTGGGAGGGCCTGCCCGGCGTGTTCCTGGTCCACGAGGAGCGGGGCGACTGGCTGCGGGTGCAGGTGTCCATGCGCCCCAACCAGGCCACGGCGTGGATCAAGGCGTCGGAGGTCACGACCCGCACCGTGACGAGTCGCATCGTGGTCGACACCGGGAACCGCACGCTGACCGCCTACAACGGCGGGTCAGTGGTGCTCCAGGCCGACGTGGCGCCGGGGAGGGGCGCCACCCCCACGCCCACCGGCGACTTCTTCGTGGACGGCGTGGTGAAGCTGACCTACGCCAACGGGCCGTACGGGGCTTTCCAGGTGAGCGTGGCCGCCTTCTCGAACGTCCACTACAGCTTCGGCGGCGGCAACGGCCAGATCGCCATCCACGGCACCAACGACCCGGCCCTGATCGGCACCCCCGCCAGCAACGGCTGCGTCCGCATGACCAACGCGGACATCACCGCCCTGGCCGGCCTCATCTCGCTTGGGACGCCCGTTCACATCGTCTAGATGGCTGGTGTTATTCGCGATCGGCGCTTCGCGCCGAGGCGGTCGACCTGCCCCTGACCAGCCCTTTTCGTTACAGCCGAAGCTCCAACTGGGCGGTCGGCCGCCGGAAGAGGGCTTTGACACCAGCCACCTGGCGGGATACGCGATACTCCCGCTATATGCGGCGACTACGGCGCGTGGCGTGACTTCGGGCGGCGTGACGGCCAATGGCGAGGCGACCTGCCCTCGTGACGACGTGCCCACCAAGCTCACCTGCGTCCACTGCCGGACGCCGATCTGTCCCTCCTGTTTCGTGCGCACGCCCGTCGGCCTGCAGTGCCAGATGTGCTCCCCCGACGTCGCTACGCGCCGCCGGCCTGGCCGTGGGCTGAGGGCCGCCGCCGCGGTGGCCGCCGTCGCCGCCGTCGGGCTGGCGGTCGTCGCTCCTCGGCTGATCGGGGGGAGCGATGAACCGGAGGCGAGCGACGCGGAGACGAGCGTGGACGCCAGTGCGCCCGACGCCGCCCTCGGCCAGGAGGCGAACGTCGGCCCCATCGCCGTCATCGTCAGCCGGGTCGACTGCCCCGGGAGCCAGCTGGGCACCCCTCCGGTGACCCGGACATCGGCGGCCGGCAAGTTCTGCGCCGTCTACCTCACGGCGCGCAATACCGGCATCCAACCCGAGGTGTTCGCCGCCTCTGTCCAGCTGTTGACGGACGGCGTCCGCCGTTACGCTGCCGACCTGCCTCCGTCGGGCGGTGGATCGCCGCCGACCACACTCGTGCTCGACGATGGGGTGCGCGAACTGCTCGGCGTCCGCCTCAACCCCGACCAGCGCGCCGGCTACGCCATGGTGTTCGACGTGCCTGCCGACTTCACACCGGCCCAGTTGCTCCTCCGCTTCACCCCCCGCTCGCCATTCGTCCGGGTCAACCTGACTCCGGCCTAAGGCCAAAGAGTCAGCCGCCAGGCCTCGAAGTCGGCGTAGAAGGCAGCCGGGGTGAGGCCGAAGGCCTCCTTGAACGCCTTGTCCCAGTCCCGGTGGTTCGCCAGGGAGATCCAGAAGCGGTGCAGGACGCCGTCCCTCCCCCGGGTGGTCGCCAGCCGCTCGCAGCCGAGGTAGCCGACGTAGTAGGCGGCGCCTGACCCGCCGATGAAGCCGGCACCGCCCTCGGTGCCCAGCGAGGCCAGGGACTCGTCGCTCTCCTTCGTCAAGGTCACCATCAGCCCCCGGTACGGCGCCTCCGTCCCGATGCCACGGGCGGAGGCAGCTGAGGCGGCCACGTACTCGGCGCACCCTTCCACCAGCCATCGGGGCACGAAGGACCGTTCCTCGGTGCGCTCGCTCTGGAACCGCAGCTCGGAGAGCCACGTCTGCACGGTGTGGAAGTACTCGTGGTAGATCGTCCAGCGGCGGTCCTCGACGGGGTCTTGCTCGAAGTTGGGCAGGTAGATCCAGATGTGGCCGCCCCCGGTGGCGAAGGCGAACTCGCCGTCGGCCAACTCCTGGCGCACCTCTTGGCGGGGCCCGCCGCCGTCCGACCAGACGGCCTCGACCATGTGGTCCTCGTTGCTGTAGACGTGGACGGTCAGGGGACCGCTGTCGCCGAGGTCGACGTGGGCCCAGCCCAGCGCCTCGACGATGAACGCCTTATCGGCCTCGGTGACGGCCGTGTCCAGACGGAACCGCACGGGCCGGTCGCCGGGCTGCAGGCGGATGTCCTCGGGCGGCGGGCCTCCGGCCAGGGGGTCGTCGTTCCCTCCGCGACCCCCGCACGCCGCCAGTGTGGCCATCGAGACCGCCACCGCGACGGCCACCACCGCCCGCCGTCGCCGTTCCCAGCCCACGAAAAGACCGAGAGTACCGAGCAGGCGCCCTTATTGCAAAGCGGCTCAGCGCGGCGCGCCGCACCCCGGGCAGCGGGCGTAGGCCCGGGACGTGGGGCGGTCGCACGACGGGCACCGCACCACGTCGATCTGGCCCCGCCGCAGGCGGGCGACGACCGACCACACCATGCCGCCCAGGGCGGCGACGATGGCGACCTCGAGGACGTCGCGTACCAGCGGGGGCACCGGCCAAACCTAGGCTTGCGGCCATGAACCGGCTCGCCGAGGAGACCAGCCCGTACCTGCGCCAGCACCGGGACAACCCCGTGGACTGGTACCCGTGGGGCGACGAGGCCTTCGAGCGGGCCCGGGCCGAGGACAGGCCCATCCTGCTGTCGGTCGGCTACGCGGCGTGCCACTGGTGCCACGTGATGGCCCACGAGTCGTTCGAGGACCACGACGTGGCCGACGTCATGAACCGGCTGTTCGTCAACATCAAGGTCGACCGCGAGGAACGGCCCGACGTCGACGCCGTCTACATGGAGGCAGTGCAGGCCATGTCGGGCCACGGCGGGTGGCCCATGACGGTGTGGCTCACGCCCGACGGCCAGCCCTTCTTCGGCGGCACGTACTACCCCAAGACGCCCCGCCAGGGCATGCCCGGGTTCGTCCAGCTGTGCGAGAACATCGGGGGGGCCTGGCGGGACCGTCGGGACGAGATCGTGGCCGCCGCCGGCAAGGTGACAGGCATGCTCCAGGGCGTCGGGCAGTTCACCGTGTCGGCCGAGGGCGACGGCCCGCCCGAACGGGACCTGGTGCGGGAGGCGGCCTCCCACCTGGTGGAGAGGACCGACCTGCAGTTCGGCGGGTTCGGGAACTCGGGGCCCAAGTTCCCCCAGCCCGACCTGTTCGAACTGCTGCTGCGCGTGGGCGACGAGGCGTCCATGGACGTCGTGGCGGCGTCGCTCGACGCTATGGCGTCGGGCGGCATCTACGACCACCTGGGCGGGGGGTTCCACCGCTACTCGGTCGACCGGGAGTGGCTGGTCCCCCATTTCGAGAAGATGCTCTACGACCAGGCGGGCCTGGCCGGTGTGTACCTCCACGCCTGGCAGGCCAGTGGCGAGCAGCGGTGGCTGCAGGTGGCGTCGGAGACGATCGACTACGTGCGGCGGGACCTGCGCCACCCCGACGGCGGCTTCTTCTCGTCCGAGGACGCCGACTCCGAGGGCGTGGAGGGCAAGTTCTACGTGTGGGCCCAGGACGACGTGCCGCCCGAGGCCCGGGGCTGGTACGGCGTCACGGCCAAGGGCAACTTCGAAGGGTCAAACATCCTGGTGCGGCCCGTGCGGGGCGACCTGGTGCGACCGGCCGAGGTCGAGGCCGCCCGCCAGGCCCTCTTCGACGTGCGCGGGAAGCGGGTGCGGCCCGGCCTCGACGACAAGGTCCTGACCGAGTGGAACGGGCTCTTCCTGGCCACCCTGGCCGAGGCGGCCGCCGCCACCGGCCGTTCGGACTGGCTGGACGACGGCCGGGCCAACGCCGAGTTCCTGTTGGGCAGTCTGCGGCGCGAAGACGGGCGGTGGCTGCGTTCGTGGAAGGACGGGCGCGCCCAGCACCTCGCCTACGCCGCCGACCACGCCGCCCTGGTGGACGCCTTCACCCGGCTGGCCGAGGCCACGGGCGAGGCCCGGTGGATCGCCGAGGCCCGAGCCGTGGCCGACGCCATGCTCGACCTGTTCTGGGACGACGAGGCGGGGGGCCTGTTCACCGCCGGACGGGACGGCGAGCGCCTCATCACCCGGGCCAAGGACGTGCTCGACAACGTGGTCCCGTCGGCCAACGGGTCGGCGGCGGTGGCCCTGGTGCGGCTTGCGGCGCTGACGGGCGAGGAGCGCTACCGGGAGCGGGCCGAGGCGATCCTGCGGCTTGTGGCCGACCCGCTGGCCCGCCATCCCACGGCGTTCGCCCACCTGCTGGCCGCCGTCGACCTGATCCACGCCCCGGTCGTCGAGGTGGCGGTGGTGGGCGACCGTCCCGACCTGGTGAAGGCGGTCCAGGCCAGGTACCTGCCCAACGCCGTGCTGGCGTGGGGCGAGCCCTACGAGTCACCGCTGTTCGAGAATCGGGACGACGGCATGGCCTACGTGTGCCGGAACTACGGGTGCCAGCTGCCGACGGGCGACGTCGACGAACTGGTGGCCCAGCTGGCCGGCTGACAAGGCTTTGTGGACGGATCGCGTCGGAAATCGACGCGATCTGTCCACAAAGTCACCAGCGGCCCCGGTGGACGACCTCGCCGGCCGGCCGCCGGCCTCGCCGCACCGATGCGGACGGCCGGTCGGGGGCCGGGTAGCCGACGGCCACCGTGCCGATGGGCTCGAACCGGGTGGGTACGTCGAAGGCGGCCCGCACCGCCTCGGGCCGGAACGTCCGGAAGTACAGGGCGCCGAGCCCGGCATCGACGGCCGTGAGCAACGTGAGCATGGCCGCGAAGGCGGCGTCGACGTGCCAGTACGGGACGGTCCACCCCGCGGGGGTCTTGTCGGGCTCCGAGTAGCGGTCGAGATAGGCCTGCTCGGAAGCGAAGAACACGATGAGAAGAGGCGCCCGGAACAGCCCCGGCCACCGGAATCCGGCCCGCTCACCAACCGGAAGTGAAACATCCCAGTAACGCGCCGTGGGCCCGGGACCGTCGAGCACCAGCAGCTCGAAGCCCTGCGTGAACCCGGCGGACGGGCCCCGCCGGGCGTTCGCCAGCAGGCGGTCCACCACATCAGCGGGCAAGGGACGGTCCTCGAAATTCCGGACCATTCGCCGGCGGCGCACGACCGATTCGAAGTCCATTTGGGTATCCACCATATGCAGGCTTCGTTCAGGCACGATTTCCGTATGCGAACCGGCCTGCGTGGCCCGAACGCCGCGGCGGCAGGCACCATCCCCTACCGGGTCGTCGTTGCCGGGGCGGAGCTGCAGCTGCTGATCCTGGCCGCTGATGTGGGGGGTTGCGTCGGCGTCGACCTCGATTCGGGGGCGTTCGTGCGGCCCAGCCACCCGCCCGTCCCCACCGCCGACCTAGCGGTGCCGTTCGACATCGTGGCCGCCGAGATCGCCGGCTCCATCGAGCCGCCCGACGCGTCAAGGCCCGAGGCCTTGGAGTTGGCGGGCACGCCCGAGGTGATCGGCCAGCTGCTGCCCCGCAAGGCCGAGCGCCTCCTCGCGCCCCTCAACCACCCGCCCCAGCTCCCGCTGTTGGGGATGCCGGGCAACGCCGTCCAGTACTGGACGCTGGCGGGCGAGAGTCCCTCGCTGGCCCTCATCGAGGTGCGCAGCGACGCCCGCCTGCGTGAAGGCCCGTTCGGGCCCGAGTGCCACTTCGTCTGGCAGGGCGCCGACCACGAGCTGATGCTGACCGACCGACGCGGCCTCTCGGCCGTGGCCGCGTTTCCCCGGCCGACCCGGGGCGACGTGCAGCAGTTGCTCGGCTACCGCCCCCGCCGCCTCCTGATCATGCTCACCGAGCCCGTGCAGGGCTACTGCCACAAGTCGGTAGCCGCCCTGCTGCCGGCGGCGCGTTAGCGGTCGAACAACTCGGAGAGGTCGATCGCCAGGCCGGGCAGGAGCGGCGTCGTGAGCCGGTCATTGGCGGTGAGTTCCAGCTCGACGTCGAATGCCGCCGACTCGGGCGACGACCGCCGATAGACCAGCACTATGTCGGCGTGGGTATCGACGAGCCACAACTCCCGGACGCCTGCCGCTTCGTAGACCCGCATCTTGGTGCCGACGTCGCAGCGCCACGTCGACGGCGACCGGACCTCCGCGACCAGGTCCGGCGGACCGACAATCCCCTTCGCATCACGGGCGGGAACCCGGTCCTCGCGCACCCACCAGACGTCGGGCGCGTAGACGTTGTACTGGTCGAGGTGGACGTTGACCGGCGTGCCGGCCTCGCCGCGACCGGGCTGCGCCCGGCACCAGTTGGTGAGTTGCCACCAGAGTTCCGACAGGATCCGCTGGTGACGCACGACGGCTTCGGTCACGACGATCTCCCCATTGATGAGCTGCGTGTGGCGCTCGGGGAGATCGAGCGCGAAGTACTCGTCGGCGGTAATCCGGCGAGTCGTCGGCGCGACAGCCATAGACGCACTCTCCTCGCTCTTCGGCGTGCGTGTCAAAGCTCATGATATAGCACGATAAGCACCAATGTCGAGCGCGCCGAAGAGACCTGAGCGGGCTTGCGCACCTACCGGGTGGCGAGGGGGGCGAGGTCTTCGGCCATGGCCCAGCCGAAGACGATGAGGGTGTCGCCGTTGGAACGGTCGACGGGCTCGAAGAAGGCGTCGTGGTCGGGACCGGGCGAGCCGTTCTCGTAGTCGAGGATGCCCGGCATGTCCGACTGGCCTTGGAGGACGAACGTGCGGTCGTTGACCTTGCCCTCGGCGCCGAACCGCTTGGCCAGGCGGCGGGCCCAGGCCCGCTCCTCGCCCGTCGGCTTGTGGCCGGGGCGGGGCACGACGTCGGCCAGGTCGGCGAACACGGCGTAGCCGCTGGGCGCGGCCAGGCGGGTGGCCACCAGCACGTCCTCATCGGGGAAGGCGAGCACGGCCCGGCGCAGTTCGTCGCCGATCACGGCCTTCAGCAAAGCGTCGCGGCGGGCAGTCCGCTTGATCGATGCCATGCCGATGAGGACGCACGGCGTCCCCCCGATGCGCTCCAGCGTGCAGAAGGCGAACCCGCCGAGCTTGGCGCCGTCGGACGCCTGGGTGACCAGGACCCAGTCGTCGCGCACCTTGGACAGGATGCCGACATCGGCCTGAGCCTCTACCTCGGCCGAGATGTCGGCCATGTCCTGCAGCTCAGCATCGCTGAGCGCCGTGGTGTCCTTCGTCTCGACGTCGATTGCCATGGTGCCTCTTTGCTCCCCCAAGGGTGCATCGCCCGGAACGGACGCTGATCTACTCGGCCGTGCCTTCGGCCTGGCGGTCTGACCAGCACCTTCGCAAGCATCGGGCGCTGCTCATGACCAATAGTCCATCGTCCATCTAGACCACTAGTCCATTCGGTCCGAGCAAAACGCGCAACTCGGCGAACAGCCCGTTGCGTGAGTCGACACGGAAATCGTCCGGTAGGCGAAGCACGGTTGTCTCCAAGTGTAGGAACACCGGCGTGTCTCCGGGGTGCTCCTGCAGGACGGCCTTCAGCCGGCCCACCGTGGAGTCGGTCAGGGAGGAGGGCGTGAGCTTGATGCGGACCGGCGGGTCGTCGCCGTCGGACAGGTCGGGCCGCTTGACTTCGAGGCAGACGATTTTGGCCGGCTCCTCCTTCAGGTCGAGGCGCCCCTTGATGCACACGATGGCGTCATCGGCGAGGAGGGCGCCGAACTCCAACATCGTCCGGGGGAAGACCATGACCTCGATGGCGGCGTCGAGATCCTCGAGGGTGAACACGGCCATGAGGTCGCCGCGCTTGGTGTACTTGCGGACCAGCGCCGTCACGACGCCGCCCACCCACTTGCACTCGCCGTCCCGGCACTCCCGCAACTCGGCGATGGACGCCTCCGAGAACCGCCGCAGGGCCCCGGCCACGCCCAGCAGCGGGTGGCTACTGACGTAGAGGCCGAGCATCTCCTTCTCGAAGGCCAGCTTCTTGGGCCCGTCGAACTCGGTGTCGGGGATCGGCACCCGCTCGTCGTGGAGCGGGCCGGCGTCGCCCGCCGCGCCGCCACCCAGGTCGCTGAACAGGCTCATGATCCCCTGCTCCTCCTCGCGGCGGCGGGCCAGGGTGGCGTCGATGATCCGCTCGTAGACGTGGAGCAGGCCCTCGCGGGGGTGGCCGACCGAGTCGAACCCGCCCGCCTTGATCAGCGACTCGATCGACCGTTTGTTGAGCACCATGGGGTCGACCCGGGTGCAGAAGTCGTAGTAGTCGGCGAACGGCCCGTTCTTCTCCCGCTCGGCCACGATGAGGCCGCAGAGCCCCTCGCCCACGTTGCGGATGGCCGACAGCCCGAAGATGATCGTGCCGTTCACTGCCTCGCCGGCGGCTTCGCCGCCACGGTCGGCGGGCCGGGGCTTGGCCGTGAAGTCCGACGCCGACGTGTTCACGTCGGGCACCGTCACCGGGATGCGCCGGCTGCGGCACTCGGACAGGTAGACGGCGGTCTTGTCCTTGTCGTCCTTGACCGACGTGAGGAGGGCGGCGAGGTACTCGACGGGATGGTTGGCCTTGAGCCAGGCCGTCTGGTAGGCGACCTTGCCATAGCAGAAGGCGTGGGCCTTGGGAAAGGCGTAGTCGGCGAACGGCTCGATGATGTCGAAAAGGGTGTTGCCGAGGGCGGCCCCGTAGCCCTGGCGGTCGCAGGCGGCCACGAACTTCTCCCGCTCCGACCCCATCAGCGCCCGGATCTTCTTGGCGCACGCCCGGCGGAGGTTGTCGGCCTCCTGCAGCGAGTAGCCGCCGAAGTGCTGGGCCACCCGGATGATCCCCTCCTGGTAGATCATCAGCCCGTACGTGTCGCCCAGCACCGAGCAGAACTCGGGGTGGGGCCCGGTGATGGGCTTGCGCTCGTTCTTGCGGTCGGCGAAGTCGTTGTGCATGTTGGCGGCCATCGGACCGGGCCGGTAGAGAGCGACCAACGCGCCGATGTCCTCGAAGCAGGTGGGGGCCAGGGACCGCATGAGGGCCCGCATGGGGCCGCCCTCGAGCTGGAACACGCCTATGGAGTCGGCGTTGCGCAGCATCTCATAGACGTTCTCGTCGTCGAGGGGGACGTTGTCGATGTCGGGCCGCGCATCCACGGCGTTCGGGCACGCAGCCAGGGCCGCCTCCTCGATGAGGTCGAGGGCCCGTTCGATGACGGTGAGGTTGCGCAGGCCCAGGAAGTCCATCTTCAGCAGGCCCAGGGCCGCCACCCCGTGCATCTCGTACTGGGTGACGACGGGGGCGTCGGCCGGCGGCGTCCCGGGTTCGGGCTTGCGCTGGATGGGCAGGTACTCCGTCAGCGGCTCGCGGGTGATGACCACGGCGGCGGCGTGGATGCCGTCCTGGCGGCGCAGGCCTTCGAGGCCGCGGGCCACGTCCATGACCTTCTTGGCCTCGGGGTCGGTGGCGTAGATCGACCTCAGCTCGGACGCCACCTTGTAGCCGTCCTCGTAGCCCTCGGTCGGGTCGAGGCAGGCATAGAGAGGCGTGTCACGGCCCATGACCAGGGGCGGCATGGCCTTGGCGATGCGGTCGCCCACGGCGTAGGGGTAGCCCAGCACCCGTGACGCATCGCGCACCGCGGCCCGGGCCTTGATGGTGGAGAAGGTGACGATCTGGGCCACGTGGTCGGCCCCGTACCGCTCGGCCGCGTAGCGGATCATCTCCCGGCGGTAGCGGTCGTCGAAGTCCATGTCGATGTCGGGCATCTCCTTGCGCCCGGCGTTCAGGAAGCGCTCGAAGATGAGGCCGTAGTGGAGGGGGTCGAGGTCGACGATGCGCAGGCAGTAGGCCACGCAGCAGCCGCCCGCCGACCCCCTGACGCCGACCCGGATCTTGTGGTCGCGGGCGTGGCGGATGAGGTCCCACACGATGAGGAAGTAGGCGGACAGCCCCATGTCCTCGATGACGCCCAGCTCCATCTCCAGGCGCTGGACGGCCTCCCCGGGCAGAGAGGCGCCGTACCGCTGATGGGCTCCCTCGAACGCCAGGTGGCGCAGGAAGGCGTCGTCGGTCTCGAACCCGTCGGGCAGCGGGAAGCGGGGCAGCTCGGCCTTGCCGAACTCGATCTCGACGTTGGACCGCTCGGCGATCAGGAGGGTGTTGTCGCACGCCTCGGGCAGCTCGGCGAACAGGTGGCGCATCTCGGCCGCCGACTTGATCCAGTGCTGGTCGCTCTCGAACTTGAACCGCTTGGGGTCGTCGAGGGTGGCGCCCGTCTGGACGCAGAGCAGGGCCTCGTGGGCCACGGCGTCGTCGTGGTGGGTGTAGTGGCTGTCGTTGGTGGCGACCAGCGGGGCGCCGATGCGCCGGGCCAGGTCGACCAGGAGGGGGTTGGTGCGCTTCTGGTCGGCCAGGCCGTGGTCCTGCAGTTCGACGAACAGGTTGTCGGGCCCGAAGATGTCCTGCAGGCGGGCGGCGAGGCGGGTGGCGCCCTCCACGTCGTCCTTGAGGAGGGCCTGGAGGACGACGCCGCCCAGGCACCCGGTGGTGGCGATGACGCCCTCGTGGTAGCGCTCCAGCAGCTCCCAGTCGACCCTGGCCTTGTACCAATAGCCCTCGAGGTAGGCGGCCGAGGTGAGCTTGATGAGGTTCTTGTAGCCGGTGGTCGACTCGGCCAGCAGGGTCAGGTGGTAGTAGAGCTTGTCGCCGTCGACCCCGTTGCGCAGCGGGCGCTCGGAGCGGCTCTCCGCGGCCTGGTACACCTCGATGCCGGGGATGGCCTTGATGGCGGCGTCGCGGGCGACCCGGTAGAAGTCGAGGACGCCGTACATGTTGCCGTGGTCGGTGACCCCGATGGCAGGCTGGCCGTCGGCCACCGCCGCCGCCACCGCGTCTTTGACCCGGCTCGCACCGTCGAGCATCGAGTACTCGCTGTGGAGGTGGAGGTGGGTGAACGAGCCCTGCGGCACGTCGCCCCACGGTAGTTGCGATCGGGGCAACTTACAAGGCTGTAGTTACCCCCAGGTTATCCCGTCTTTCCACAGGCCGTTCAGAACGCTGTGGATAGTTACATCGGTGGGATTCGCGGGGGTGGCCCGTTGCACATTTCGATGCATTCTGTGCTATCGTAAACCCTTGCGGGTCTTCTTCGTCGATGCGCCCCCGGAGCTGCTCGAGGAGCGGCGGCGCCTCGGCCTCGACGTGCGCGACGAGCTGTGGGAGGGCGTGGTCCACGTGGTCCCGCAACCCGAGACCGACCATCAGGTGTTCACGGGCCGGTTCCTTGCGGCCCTCCTGCCCCTTGCCGACGAACGCGGCCTCGTCTTGGCTTACGACGTTGCCATCTACCGGCCCGGCGAGGAGAAATCCAACTACCGGGTCCCCGACCTCGTGCTCGCCCGACCCGAGTACAAGGCACGGCGGGGCATCGCCGGGCCGCCCGAGCTCGTCGTCGAGACGCTTTCACCGCATGACGAGCCTCGGGCGAAGCTCCCGTTCTACGCCGCGATCGGCTGCCTGGAGGTCTTGCTGATCGATCGGGCGAGGCGGGCCCTCGAGGTGTGCCGGCTGATCGACGGCGACGTTGTCCGGGTCGTGCCGGACAAAGCGGGGACGGCCCACATCCAAGCGCTGGGCGTCGATCTTTCGGTCGTTGGCCCGTCGCTGCGGCTGGCGTGGGACGGTGGGGAGGCCGAGATCGCGTTGTAGAACGCTGGTAGGTGCTGGTCAGGGGCAGGTCGGTCATCTCGGCCCGAAGGGACGAACGCGAAGGACACCAGCCCATCTACGTCTGGAGCAGGACCAGGGTGGCTTCGGGGATCTCGGGGTGGAAGAAGAGGGTGATGGGCTCGAGGGCGGGCGGGTCGCCCGAGAAGTCGACGACCATCGGCACCGGGTCCCTCGGTGGCCGGAAGACCTCGCGCAGGCCGAGCACGAGCCCCGCCACCAGCGCCGCGCCCCTGACGCGCTTCATGGGCCCAGCGTAGGGCTCAGAGATAGGTCCCGGGGCGGGATTGCGACAGGTCGCCCCCCGGCGGCGGGCCGGCGGGGAGGCCGCGCCGGCGCATCTCCTCCAGTTGCTGCTGGGCCGCCATCTGCTGGGTGAAGAGGGTGGCCTGGATGCCGTGGAACAGGCCTTCCAGCCAGCCCACGAGCTGCGCCTGGGCCACCCGCAGCTCTGCCTCCGACGGCGAGTCGCTGTCGAAGGGCGACGTCAGGCGGGCCAGCTCGTCACGCAGCTCCCCCGACAGGCACTCGGCCAGCTCCCGCACCGACGTCTCGTAGATCTCGCGCAGGCGGGCCCGTCCCGCGTCGTCGAGCGGCGCCCGGCGCACCTCCTCGAGCAGCTGCTTGGTCATGGCGCCGATGCGCAGCACCTTGGCCGGCGAGCTGATCACGTCCTCGGGGCCGTCGCCCTGGGGCTGGGGGCTGTTGCCGTCATCGGGCCTGACGACCAAGGGGCGCGGGCGATCAGGCTGCAGCTGGGCGTCGCTCATCTCTCCATCCTTCCCGGTTTCAGGCCCGTGCGGCCACGAACGGCACCAGCATCTCGGCCTTCGTGAGCGATCCGTGCCGGCAGACGAGGTCGTAGTGCCCGCGCTCGGCGGGGTCCACGAAGGCCACCGGCTCGCGGGCCACGAGGGCGACGTTCCCGTAGCGGGCCGCGACCTCGGGCCGCGGGACGCCGCCGACCCATCCGGCCTCCACCACCTGGTCGCGGCTGCGGGCCCATGCCTGGTCCCCGTGGTGCTCGGTCGCGGCCTCCAGGAGCCGTGCCTCGAGGCCGGGGCGGGCGTGCAGCCATCGGAACCGTCCCTCGCCCGAGAGGAGGCGGGTGAGGGCGGCCACCTCGGGGTGGATAGGCACCAGGCGGTCGCCGACCTGAACCTGCCCGTGATCGGAGACGACGGCCAGGGCCGTCCCCTCAGGGAGGGCGGCCAGCAGGTCCGCCGCGATGCGGTCGGCGGCGGCCAGCTCGGCGTCGTAGAGGGGCCCGAAGCCCCACTCGTGGGCCACGGTGTCCACGCCCGGGTAATAGGCGTAGACGAACTCCCGCCCGTCGCGGATCAGCTCGGCCACCCGCACGACGAGGGTCGACGGGTACCGCCAGCCGAACAGCTCGCTGCCCGCCAGGTGGGCCCGGCTGAACCCGGTGTCGGCGAAGTCGCTGCGGGTGACGACGGCCGGCTTCTTCCCCCGGAACGCCTCCACGGGCTGGATCGACTCGGGCAGGACCCGCTGGCGGGCGTCACCCGTCGCCGTCGACCACCGCAGCACGTTCAGGACCTCCTCACCGGCCGCGTCGCCGATGCCGGTGACAGCCGGGACCTTCATCCGGTACCCGACGACGCCATGGACGGCGGGCGGGGCCGCCGTGGTCAGCGAGGTCAGGGCCGTGGCCGTCGTGCTGGGCACCACGGTGGTGACGGGCCCGCCGACCATGGCCGCCAGCGTGGGTGCCAGGTGGCGACGTTCCTGCAGCTGCTCCCAGCCGAGGCCGTCGAGGACGAGCAGCACGGCCTGGCTGGCCCCGGCCAGCGGCTCGGGCAGCCACGGGCGCCGCTCGTCGTGGCGGTCGAGGATCGCGGGCATCACGTCGGTGATGCAGGCGCCGCCGTAGGCGGGCACCACCGGTTCGTCCGCTCTGTCATCCACCTCGACCACCGTAGGCCGTACGATGGAGGCGTGAAGGTGTCGACGAGGGGCGACTATGCGAGCCGCGCCCTGCTGTCGCTCGCCCTCCACCGCGACGACCCGAGGCCGACGTCGGTGCGCGACATCGCCGAGCGCACGGGGCTACCGCAGCCGTACCTCGAGCAGATCCTGCTGGCCCTGAAGGGCGCCGGGCTGGTGCGGTCCAAGCGGGGTGTGGGCGGCGGCTACGTCCTCGCCCGGGCGCCGGCCGACATCAAGCTGTCGGAGATCGTGTCGGCGGTCGACGGGCCGATCACGCTCGGCGACTTCGGCCAGCCGCACGAGGGCGGCGCCTGCGACCATGAGGGCCAGTGCGTGCTGATCGCCGTCTGGAACGTGGCGGGCGATCACATGCGCCATCACCTCGAC
>JBOGID010000485.1:0-1638 GCA_050742295.1 Acidimicrobiales bacterium
GGATTGGCTCGCCCGTCGGGAGGCGACCCTGGCCAACGGCGCCCGCTCCCGGTGGCTCTTCGTGCGACCGCAGCAGAACCGGCTGGGCCTCGCCCCCTACGCCTACTCGACGTTGATCGGACGGGTCCGTCGCCTCGCCGACGCCATCCGGCTCAAGGACAGCGAAGGCAACCCCGTCGCCATGACCCGGACCCACCAGTTCCGGCACGCCAAGGCCACGTCACTGTTGAACTCCGGTGTCCCCCTGAGCGTCATCCAGCGCTACCTGGGCCATTATGCGGGTGATGTTGTCAAGGCCTTTTGCGACGAGGCTTGTGGGAACGTCGTAACGACCTACGACCGAAACGACCGAACTCGAAGCCCTGAACCGACGCGTCGACAGTGCCGAGGGCATCGGCGAAGGCGATGGCGCCACAACAACGGGGGGGGCAATGGTGCGGCTCCCGTCGTGGGACCGGGGCGCCATCCCCTTCGCTCCCATGGTGGGTGGCGATGACCCGCTCGCACGCGTCAGCCCCGCGCCCGCCAGAGCTCTGCCGGGCGGCCTCGGTCCTGGCGGCTGTCGCGGTCGATTCGACCGGCATCGGAGAGCGACCCCAACGCGGCGTCGATGTCGCGGCTGCGGCGGTTGCGGCCGAACAGGTCGCGGATCTCGGTGCGGGTGAGCCCGGCGGGCTCGTCGCGCAGCGCACGCCAGATCTCGTCGGCCACGGGGTCGCCGAGGGAGTCCCCGAAGACCCACTCGGCCGAGGCCTGGGCGTGGGCCCACACGGCCAGGGCCGCACCCAGGTGGGCCAGGCCTATCTCCTCGGAGCAGTCCAGGAGGGCATAGATGAGCGCCAGGCGCACGACGTGGGCCTCGGCCCGCGCCGTCACCGCGCCGAGCAGCCCAGGCTGGGCGGCGCTCAGCTCCGGGTAGACCGCCCACCACCGCCGGCGAGCATCGTCGTCGAGGCCGAGGCGCCGGGGCGAGCGGCCGTGGTCGAGGGCGGCCCGCAGCCGGGCGAGCACCGGCCCCCATTCGAGCGCGTCGATGCTGCCGCCCTCTGGCAGGAGCTTGGAACGCCGGACGGCGAAGAGCATGAACCGGTTCAGGAACCCGTTGGCCAGCTCGGTGGCGGTGGTCCAGCGGACCAGCTCGTCACGGGTGATGTGGCAGACGATCGAGATGTGGGCGCCGGTGGCGGTGGCCGGGCTGTTCTTGGTCAGCGCCTGGAGCACCTTGTGGTCCCAGGCGTTGCGCACCACCGGGGACAGGGTGTTGCCCTCGCGGGCGGTGGACTTGAGCACCGAGGCGAACTCGCTCTCGAGGACGAGCAACCGCTTGTCGGCGGTCTGCGGCTCGGGATCGACGCCGTCGCGGACCCTCCAGATCAGGCCCTCCCCCGACGACAGGCCCGAGGCCACCCGAGCCCGGGACCACACGGGGTCGACCTCGGCGAGGATGCGCTCCACGTGGTCCCACGACGAGCCCTTGCGGGCCTTGGCGCTCGGCGCGTGTTGGCCTGTATCGGAGCATCCGGCTCGTGACGGCCTTGATCGGACCGTACGTTAGAAGAAACGTTAAGAAGCGTTCCGTGGACTTTCGCACCCTTGGTCGACCTCAAGCGGCGTAGGCAAGCGTGTCGAGCATGGCTT
>JBOGID010000486.1:0-15217 GCA_050742295.1 Acidimicrobiales bacterium
CTCGCGGGCCGCGCCGCGGCGGCAGGCGACGGGGCCGCGGCACGCAGAGCGGGGTCCGCCGCCGGGTGCCAGTCGAGCGTGGGGGCGTGCTGGAGGATGTCCTGTTCGAGCCGTCGCAGGGCGGCGCCCGGTTCGATGCCCAACTCCTCGACCAGCGAGTCGCGAGCCTGCCGGAGGACCCGCAGCGACTCCGTCTGGCGGCCCGACCGGTACAGGGCAAGGGCGAGAAGCTCCCACCGGCGCTCCCTCAGGGGCTCCTCAGCGGCCATTTGCTCGAGGTCGGCGATGATGGCGGCGTGAGCCCCCAGTTCGAGCTGGGCGTCGGCCAGGGTCTCCAGGGCCCCGGCCCGTAGCTCGCCGAGGCGGGCGATCTCTCCCTGGAGGAACGGCTCCGAGCTCAGATCGGCGTACGGGGAGCCACGCCACAGGCCGAGCGCGGCCTCGAGTGCCGCGGCGGCCCCGGCCGGGTCGCCCGCGACAAGCCGTCCCCGCCCGGCCGCCACCAGGGCCACGAAGCGCCCGGCATCGATCGACCCGGGCTCCACCCGGAGGCAGTAACCGGGCGGCTGGCGCACCAGAACGGTGGGCTGCGCCCGTGCCGGCCGTCCGGGCTCCAACACCCGCCGCAGGTTGGACACGTACACGTGGAGGGCGCTGTGGGGCGCCCCCGGTGGCGAATCGCCCCAGAGCGCGTCGGTCAGGCGGTCGAGCGAGATGGCCGTCCCGGGGTCGCGCAGCAGCACGGCCAGCAGGGCTCGTTGCATCCGGGGGCCGACGTCGACGGCCCGATCCTCGTCGCGGACCTCCAGGCTGCCGAGGACGAGGAATTCCACCTGCCCGCCCCGCTGGCGGCTACAGCGCCATGGGGGCGGTCTGCCCCTCCGCCCCCGCGATCGCCGCTTGTTCCATCGTGCTACGAGCCTAACTGCGCGGGAAGGGGCCTCCCGGCTGACGCGTCAGTACGAAGCCGGCAGGGACTGCTCCAGTTCGGCCACGGGCGCGAAGAGGTCGCCGTGCGTGGCAACGCGTTCCAAGACCTCGCCCGCCTCGAACGACAGCACGGACGGGTCACCTGCCCTCAACACGCCCTCGACCTCGTCCCAGGTGACCGGCGTGGACACGGTCGGCCGGGGACGGGCCCGCAGCGAGTACACGCACACCGTCGTCTTGGAGTCGTCGTTCTGGCTCCAGTCGATGAAGACCTTGCCCTTGCGCAGTTCCTTGGTCATCACCGACAAGACGTCGTTGGGGTGCTCGTCCTCCAGCTTCTTGGCCAGCGCGTGGGCGAACGGCTTGGTCTCGTTGTAGGTGACGGGCGTGTTCAACGGGACGTAGAGCTGGAGGCCCTTCGACCCGGATGTCTTGGGGAACGCCTGCAGGCCCGAGCCGTCGAGCGCCCCCCGGATCCACAGGGCGACCTGGGCGCACTCCACGACCGTCGCCGGCGGACCCGGGTCCAGGTCGAACACGACCATCGTCGGCTTCTGGATGTCGTCGGCGTGAGAAAGCATCGTGTGCAGCTCCAGCGCCGCCAGGTTCGCAACCCACGCCAGGCACGGGAGGTCGTTGCAGAGGCAGTAGTTCACGTCCGCCTTGTTGCGCTGGCTCCAAACCCCGACCGTGTCGACCCAGTCGGGCCGGTGCTTGGGACAGTTCTTCTCGTAGAAAGACTGTCCCTCCACCCCGTTCGGATAGCGCTTGAGGGTGAGGGCCCGGTTGCGCAAATGGGGCAGCAGGACGGGGGCCACCCGGGTGTAGTAGTCGATGACCTGTCCCTTGGTGAACCCGGCCTCGGGGTACAGCACCTTGTCGAGGTTCGACAGCTTGAGGTGGCGGCCTTCGATTTCCACGTCGACGCCCGTGGAGGCGGCGCTCACGAGGTCTTGCGTTCCTTCTTCACCGCCGCCAGGCTCGCCTCGAGGGCGGCCATGAGGTCGACGACCTTGGCCGGCTCCTCGGTGGCCTCCTCGACGACGATCTCCTGTCCCGACGCCTTCTGCTCGATGAGGGCGAGCACCCGCTCCCGGTATTCGTCCTTGTACTTCTCGGGGTCGAAGTCGGTGGTGAGGGAGTCGATGAGCGAGCGGGCCATCTTCTCCTCCCGGTCGGTGATCTCGATCTCCTCGCCGGGCAGGTCGAGGTCTTCCACGGGGTTGATCTCGTCGGGGTACAGCATCGTCTCGATGACCAGCACGTCGCCCTTGGGGCGGATGGCGGCCAGGTACTGCTTGGTGCGCAGCACGACCCGGGCGATGCCGACCTTGTTGGTCTCGGTCATGGCCGCCCGCAGGAGGGCGTAGGCCTTGGCCCCGCCCTTGTCGGGCACGAGGTAGTAGGGCCGTTCGTAGTAGACGGGGTCGATCTGGTCGAGGTCAACGAAGTCCTCGATGTCGATCGTCTTGGTGGCTTTGGGGTCGAGGGCGTCGAGCTCCTCGTTGCTGATGGTGACGTAGGTGTCGGGGCGCAGCTCGTAGCCCTTCACGATGTCCTCGTACGCCACCTCCTCGCCGGTGGCCGACGAGACCCGCTTCTGGCGGACCCGGGCGTTGCTCTTGGCGTCGATCTGGTGGAACCGCACGTCCTTGGGAGAGACGGCGCTGAACAGCTTCACCGGCACGTTCACCAGCCCGAAGCTGATGGCGCCGCTCCAGATCGGTCGAGGCACGGCGACATTCTCGCACCGGTTGGGCGGCATGCCGATTTCGCCTCGTGGGTACAGGTTTCACCGACTTCAAGAGGAGGCCTTGCACATGGGTATCGGAGTGAGTGTCTTTCTGATCGCTGTCGGCGCGATCCTCGCCTTCGCGGTGAACGTGACGGCGTCGGGCGTCGACCTCACTGCCGTCGGGTACATCCTGATGGTCGTCGGCACCATCGGCCTGGTCGTGGCCCTCGCCGTGCTGAACAGCTGGGGCGTGGGTGGTCCCCGCACCACCGTCGTCGACGACGGCTACGCCGACCCCGGCGTGCGGCGCGTCGTCCGCCGCCGCACCTACGTCGACTGAGTTCGTTCCGTTCCCGCCGCACAGAGCGGGAGGCCCGGCCCCCACGGTCGGGCCTTCCGCGCGTGTAGCTTCCGGTCCATGGCGGCGGACGACGACAGGATTGTCGAGTTAATCAATGTCCCGACCCGGTTTGAGGCCGACGCCCTGGTGGCCCACTTGAAGTCGGAGGGGATCCCCGCGTACACGGCCGGGTCGGAGATTCCATTCCGGGTGCCTACCCGGGCCTGCAGACCCAGGGCGCAGCGGTCATGGTGCGCCAGCGCGACGTCGAACGCGCCAAGTCGGTCATCGAGTAGGGGCACGCCGTCATTCTCGGCTTTGCTAGCTGGGCGCGAACCCCCAATTTGGGGGATTTTGGGCGCTGGAGGGCGTCCCCGCGGAATGTTCGCCCTCCGAACGTGGTTCAATATGAGTGCTCCGGGTGTCCGCCCACCCGGGGCGCCCGAGGTGGTAGAGGCGCCAGTCGCCTTCCCGCCAGGCCTGGCGCCTCCCACCCATGCCTCGGGCTCCGAACCGGGCCGCCGTGATCGACGGCGACGAGTGCCCGCCGATCCGGGACGGACGCTGCTTCGCTTCATCATCCTCTTGCTGGGTTGGTCGTTCCTCGTGGCCATCGTCGCGGCGTGGTGGTGGGCCGTGGCCCCGCTCAACGGGGATTGCCGCAACTCGGCCGCCGGGCAACACATCGTGGCCGAGCGTGAGGGCATCGGCGGCGAGTGCACACAGGCCGCCATCGACCGCTCCAAGGCGACGCGGGCCGCATCGGCCGCGGCGTGGTCGATCGGTACCGTCGCCATCGCCGCGGGCTGCTGGGCCGCACCCCGGCTGACCAGCCGAGCGCCGGCGGGCTATCCGGAGAGCGGAGCCTCGGCGTCGACCGACCAGTTGAAGTGCGGTTCGTAGTCGCCTTTCGCGCCGACGGGGCGTCATGAGTCGCCGGCCGTTTTCAATGTCCGTCGGCTACCCGCCGTCGAAGCTGGCAGCGATCTCCTCGTCAAAAACGACCTCGTTGGCGAGGATGTCCGTCCGCAGGCCCTTGATCGACGGCTGGCGGAGGGTCCCCGACTCGGTGACCTCGCTGTAGGCGATCACTACGACCAGGAGCGGCCGCACGTAGTGCAGCTTGAGCGGAGGCTTGTTGACGAAGGGCGGATCGGGGACGGAGATCTGGGCGAACAGCTGGCGGAGCTGGCGGATCATCTCCTCGTTGAGCCCGGACCCGGCCTGGCCGACATAGAACAGCCGCTGGGTCTCCTCGTCGGCGGTGTCGTGGCAGCCGAGGGCCAGCGACCCGATGCTCTCGGCCCGGCTGCCCGACCCCGTCGACCAGCCCCCTACCACGAACTCCCGCCGGCGTCCGCACTTCACCTTCCACCACGCCGGCGAACGCTTGCCCGGCTGATAGGGAGCGTCCCGCCGCTTGGCCATGTTATCCGCGCTGTTCGCGCATGGGACAGGTCATGAGCCCTTGGGCGCATCGCCCTTTCCCCGGAGTCGTCCCTGGAACGCGGACTTCGCACGCGAGGCCATTCCCGTGCCGACACCCGCGGCGCGGCGGAGGACGCCGAGAGCGTCGTAGACCATCCAGAAGCTCCAGCCGTGATTGATGTCGATGACAGGCTGGCCCGGCGGAAGACCTTGGCCAAAGGCGACGCGGCACGCGGGGCGGACGGTGACCTCGATGGGGGTGGACTGCCCGTCGTCGCCCTTCGTGTGAACGAACCACGCTCCGTCCTCCTCGAGCCGTGCCTCGTGGCACAGCTTCCAGTTCGCCACCGGACCTCGATGCGGTGCCGCGTGCCGGAGAAATGGGGATCGGGAACGACGCGCATCCAGATCGGCCCCGAGTACTCGGCAGGGTGGTTCTGTGACCACGCCGTCCGGAATGCTCCGGGCGGCAGCCACGTCCCTGCGGCCAGGGCGTTGCGCTCGGCCAGGATGTGCCCTTCACCCCCGAATAGCTCGTCGAGGGCCTTCGCAACCCACTCAGGCATAAGCAGATCGCCCCGCTCGTAGCGGGAGAGCGAGGAATCGGAGCAACCGATCCTCTTGACCACCTGCGCCTGACTCATCCTGCGTTGCCGGCGGATCCGCCGCACGCGCTCGCCAAAGTCGACAAGCGCCTGATCACTGGCATTCTCCAAGAAGGCCCCCTGCCTTTCGCCCGCCCGTTCCCGCGCCCGCGGGAATTACCACAATTCCATCCCACAAGGTCGGTTGCTGGCGGAGGCAGTGCTAGACCGCCACCCGGCGACCGAGCCGGTGAGTAACTCCCAGGGTCGATTCTCGGGCGATCGAGAAGGCAGCCGCCGCCACGGCGCCAGGAGCCATCTTCGCCACCGGCCTGGAGCGGCTCGCGCCCCTCGACGGGAACTCCGCACCGATCGGCGAGCTCAACCTCAACCGCGAAGCTCTGGAAGACGGTCCGGATCCTGGTGGTCGTCTGGGCTCCCGACTTCGCGGTGCAGGCGCTCGCTCGCCGGGCCACCGACCTGTGGTCGGGACGTTCGGGCGTGTTCCGCTTCCGCCCCGAACCGGGCGATGAGGTGACGACGGCCGAGGTGGCGACGGCGCTGGGCTGGATTGGTCAGCCACGCCAGACGAACGTCGCCAACGCGAGACCGTCCTTCGGGATCTGTTGGAGGAGCTGGACCACACGGTGGGCAGCCGGCGGCGCGAGCGTCGGTGCTCACCGGACTCGCGGACGCCGCCGTCATGCAGGGCCGCGACCCCGACGCCGCCGCCCTCTACGGCCAGGCCCTGCCCATCCACCGCGAGATCGGTGACCGCCAGGGCGAGGCCAACGACCTGCTCGGGCTCGGGAGAACGCTCGCCCGCCAGGGATCGTCCGGCGCCTCCGCGACATTCCGCGACGCAGCGCGCCTCTATGAGCTCCTCGGCCGGTCCGACCTGCCGGCGATGGTCGGACGCGAAGCCGACGAGGCGGCCGCCGGGGACCGGCCGGAGACCAGCTAAGCTCTCAAGTTCGCATGCCTACCATCGCCCAGCTGGTCCGGAAGGGCCGCGAATCCAAGGTCACCAAGACCAAGACGCCTGCCCTGCGGGGTGCGCCCCAGCGGCGCGGCGTCTGCACGCGCGTGTACACCCACACGCCCAAGAAGCCCAACTCCGCCCTGCGCAAGGTGGCCCGGGTCCGCCTCACGACGGGCCAGGAGGTGACCGCCTACATCCCCGGCGTCGGCCACAACCTCCAGGAGCACTCGATCGTGCTCGTGCGTGGCGGCCGGGTGAAGGACCTGCCTGGGGTCCGTTACAAGATCATCCGGGGCGTCCTCGACGCGTCGGGTGTCCGCGACCGCAAGCAGGCTCGCTCCCGCTACGGCGCAAAGAAGGAAGGCTAGAGCCCATGCCCCGGAAAGGTCCGCCGCCGCGCCGCGACCTCATGCCCGACCCGATCTACCGGTCGGTGCTGGTCACGCAGGTCGTGAACAAGATCCTTCAGAGGGGCAAGAGAGCACTCGCAGAGCGCACGGTCTACCGGGCTCTGGAGATCGTGCAGGAAAAGACGGGCCAGGAGCCGCTGGCTTCTCTCAAGCGGGCCGTGGAAAACGTGAAGCCGCAGGTCGAGGTCAAGAGCCGGCGCGTCGGTGGGGCGACCTACCAGGTGCCGGTCGAGGTGCGCCCGCGCCGGGCCACCACCCTCGCCATCCGGTGGCTGGTCGGCTACTCGCGCCAGCGGCGGGAGAAGAGCATGGCCGAGCGCCTCGCCGGCGAACTGATGGACGCCATGAACAGCACGGGCACGACGGTCAAGCGCCGTGACGACATGCACAAGATGGCCGAGTCCAACCGCGCCTTCGCGCACTACCGATGGTGATGGCGCAGCTGGTGAACCGCCGCCCCTGACCCGGGCCTCGTTGCGCGCCCCTAGCCGGGGCGTAACCAGCGTGTGAATTCGCGCACAAATCGAAATGGCCTCCGACGCCGGTGTGTTGCAATGACGTACGGCTGTGTTCCGACCGGCTGTGCGCAGGCGGACCCCCGTACCCCGATTACCTAGAGAGATCTACGAACATGGCTGAAGCCCCTGTCATCAGAGAGTTCCCGCTGGCCCGGACCCGCAACATCGGGATCATGGCCCACATCGACGCGGGCAAGACGACCACGACGGAGCGGATCCTCTACTACACCGGGAAGACCTACAAGATGGGCGAGGTCCACGAGGGCGCCGCCGTCATGGACTGGATGGTGCAGGAGCAGGAGCGGGGCATCACCATCACGTCCGCCGCCACCACGTGCCGCTGGAAGGACACGTGGATCAACATCATCGACACCCCCGGCCACGTGGACTTCACCGTCGAGGTGGAGCGGTCCCTGCGCGTCCTCGACGGCGCCGTGGCCGTCTTCGACGCCGTTGCGGGCGTGGAGCCCCAGACCGAGACGGTCTGGCGGCAGGCCAACAAGTACAAGGTGCCCCGCATCTGCTTCATCAACAAGATGGACCGGATCGGCGCCGACTTCTTCCACGCCGTCGACCAGATCAAGAACCGGCTGGACGCGTCGCCCGCCGTCCTGCAGATCCCCATCGGGGCCGAGGGCCATTTCAAGGGCATGGTCGACCTCATCAACATGAAGGCCCTGGTCTGGGACGACGCCCTCGGCAAGGGCGAGGAGTGGCACGTCGGCGAGATCCCGGCCGAGTTGGTGGCCGACGCCGAACAGTGGCGCCACAACCTGGTGGACGTCCTGGCCCACCACGACGACGTCATCCTCGAGAAGTACATCGGCGACGAGCCGATCACGGCCGACGACCTCCGCCGGTCCATCCGCTCCGCAACCATCGCCAACCAGGTCGTGCCCATTATCACCGGGTCGGCGTTCCGCAACAAGGGCGTGCAGCCGCTGCTCGACGCCATCATCGACTTCCTGCCCAGCCCCCTCGATCTGCCGGCCGTCTCGGGCCTCGACCTCAAGGGCATCGAAGAACTGGAGCGTCCGGCCGACGACCGGGCCCCGTTCTCGGCTCTCGCCTTCAAGATCATGAGCGACCCCCACGTGGGCAAGCTCACCTACATTCGCGTCTACTCCGGCACACTCCGCAAGGGCCAGACCATCGTCAACTCGTCGCGGGACCGCAAGGAGCGGATCGGCCGCATCCTGCAGATGCACGCCAACCACCGCGAGGACAAGGACGCGGTGTTCACGGGCGACATCGTTGCCGTAATCGGCCTCAAGCAGACGACGACGGGCGACACCCTCTGCGACCCCAACACGCCCATCATCCTCGAGTCGCTGGAGTTTCCCGAGCCCGTCATCCACGTGGCCATCGAGCCCAAGACCAAGGCCGACCAGGAGAAGCTGGCCGACGCCCTCATGCGCCTGTCCGACGAGGACCCCACCTTCCAGCGCCACACCGACGAGGAGACGGGCCAGACGATCATCGCCGGCATGGGCGAGCTGCACCTCGAGGTGCTGGTCGACCGCATGCTGCGGGAGTTCAAAGTCGACGCCCACGTCGGCAAGCCCCAGGTCGCCTACCGGGAGACGATCTCCCACGCCGTCCGCGGCGTCGAGGAGCGCTACGTCCGCCAGTCGGGTGGACGGGGCCAGTACGGGCACGTGGTCATCGACCTGGAACCGACGGGCCCCGGCGGTGGGTTCGAGTTCGTGGACAAGATCGTGAGCGGGGTCATCCCCCGCGAGTACATCCCGGCCGTCGACGCCGGCATCCAGGAGGCCATGCAGAGCGGCGTGCTGGCGGGCTACCAGCTGGTCGACGTGCGGGCCACGCTGGTCCACGGTTCGTACCACGACGTGGACTCCTCGGAGATCGCGTTCCGCATCGCCGGCTCCATGGCGTTCAAGAAGGCGGCCCGTGCGGCCAAGCCCACGCTGCTGGAGCCGATTATGGCCGTCGAAGTCGTGACGCCCGAGGACTACATGGGCGACGTCATCGGTGACCTCTCGTCGCGGCGCGGCAAGATCGAGGGGATGGAGCAGCGCGGATCGAGCCACGTGGTCCGGTCCCAGGTGCCCCTAGCGCAGATGTTCGGCTACGCTACTGACTTACGGTCGCGCACCCAGGGTCGCGCGACCTACACAATGCAGTTCCACTCCTACCAGGAAGTTCCCGAGTCCATCTCCCGCGAGATCGTGGCCCGGGTTCGCGGGGAGTAGGGGCGGACCGAGACAAGATTCGAGGAGCAGGGGACCCTTCATGGCCAAGCAGAAGTTCGAGCGCTCGAAGCCTCACATCAACGTCGGCACCATGGGTCATATCGACCATGGGAAGACCACGCTCACTGCCGCCATCACCAAGGTCCTGCATGATCAAGACCCCACGGTCGCCTACACCGCCTTCGACCAGATCGACAAGGCGCCCGAGGAGAAGGCCCGGGGCATCACCATCCAGATCGCCCACGTGGAGTACCAGACGGGCAAGCGCCACTACGCCCACGTCGACATGCCGGGCCACGCCGACTACATCAAGAACATGATCACCGGCGCCGCCCAGGTCGACGGCGCCATCCTGGTGGTGTCGGCGCCCGACGGCCCCATGCCCCAGACCCGTGAGCACGTGCTGCTGGCCCGCCAGGTGGGCGTCCCCTACATCGTCGTCGCCCTCAACAAGGCCGACATGATGGACGACGAGGAGCTGCTCGACCTGGTGGAGCTCGAAGTCCGTGAGCTGCTGACCGACAACGAGTACCCCGGCGACGACACGCCGGTCGTGCGGGTGTCCGCCCTGAAGGGCCTCGAGGGCGACGCCGAGTGGACCAAGAACATCTTCGAGCTCATGGACGCGGTGGACAACTACATCCCCGAGCCGGTCCGTGACGTGGACAAGCCGTTCCTGATGCCCATCGAGGACGTGTTCACCATCACCGGCCGTGGCACGGTCGTGACCGGCCGGGTGGAGCAGGGCGTCGTCAAGGTCGGCGACCAGGTCGAGATCGTCGGTTTGCGCCCCTCTCAGACCACCGTCTGCACCGGCGTCGAGATGTTCAAGAAGCTGCTTGACCAGGGCCAGGCCGGCGACAACATCGGCGTCCTGCTGCGTGGCACCAAGAAGGAAGACGTGGAGCGCGGCCAGGTCGTGGTGAAGCCCGGCTCGATCACGCCCCACACCACCTTCGAGGCCCAGACCTACGTGCTGAAGAAGGAGGAGGGCGGGCGTCACACCCCGTTCTTCAACAACTACCGGCCCCAGTTCTACTTCCGCACCACCGACGTGACGGGCCAGATCACCCTGCCCGAGGGCACCGAGATGATCATGCCCGGGGACAACACGACCATGACCGTCGAGCTCATCCAGCCCATCGCCATGGACGAGGGTCTCCGGTTCGCCATTCGCGAGGGCAGCCGCACCGTCGGCGCCGGCCGCGTCGTAAAGATCCTGAAGTAGCTGACTGAACGTGGCCCAGAAGATCCGCATCCGGCTCAAGGCGTACGACCACGAGATCGTCGACCAGTCGACCAAGAAGATCGTGGAGACCGTGGTGCGGACCCAGGCCAAGGTCCGGGGACCCGTCCCCCTGCCGACCGAGACCCACCGCTGGACGGTCATCCGGTCGCCCCACAAGGACAAGGATTCCCGCGAGCACTTCGAGATGCGGATCCACAAGCGGCTTCTCGACATCTTGGAGCCCAGCCCCAAGACGGTGGACTCGCTGCAGCGACTCGACCTGCCCGCCGGCGTGGATATCGAGATCAAGATCCAGCAGGCGTAGGCTTCTCGCCTACAGCGCCGGGCGGGGCAGGGGCCCCGCCCAGGGCGAGGAGGCGGGTTAGGGACCCGCCGGGAAGCAGGCATCGTGGCCGACGACGAAGAAGAGTGGTGGGACGTTGCCGGGGTCGAGGAGATCCCTGACAACGCGCCACTGGCGGTCCAGGCCCACGGGTACCCAATCGCCCTATTTAACGTAGACGGCACCGTCTGCGCCCTGTGGTCGCGCTGCCCCCACGCCGGCGGACCCCTCGACGACGGCTACCAGAAGGGCGACGTGGTCGTCTGCCCGTGGCACGGCTCGATGTTCCGGGTGACGTCGGGCGAACGCCTCGACGGCCCCGCCGCCGTCGACGCGACGGTGTTCCCTGTCGAGGTGGAAGACGGCCGAGTCTGGATCGGCCCCCCACCGCCAGGCATCGAACCCCCGCCACCGTCTTTCCTCCAGTTCTGACTGTCACACGCCGCTGCTTGACTAGCGTGCGTGAAAGTCCATGAAAGCATGTGGCTGGAGATCGCGGCGCGCCAGCACGGCGCTATCAGCCATGCCCAGCTTCTTGACGCCGGCCTGACCAGCCGGCAGGCGCGCCTACGTGTGGCAAGCGGGCTGCTGGTACGGGTGCATCGCGGCGTCTTCCGACTGACGAGCAGTCCGGACACGTTCGAGCAAGCGGCCATGACTGCATGCCTCGCGACAGGCGGCGTAGCGTCTCACCGCTCGGCCGCGGCCCTGTGGGAGTTACGAGGATGCGAGCCCGGCCCGGTTGACGTCACGGTCGCGGCGCGCCGGAGTCCCGAACTGGTCGGCGTCGTCGGTCATACGACCGCCGGCTTGCTGACCGTCGACGTGACCGAGCGATGGGCCGTGCCCGTGACTACACCGGCCCGCACGTTGATTGATCTCGCTGCCGTCGCACCGCGCCACCTCGTCGAGGGTGCGCTCGAGGATGCCCTTCACCGCAAGCTTGTCAGCGTGTCCTGGCTGGAGAGGACGCTGTGCATCCCGTCGAGCCGAGGACGCCCGGGCACCGGGGTGGTAGCTGAACTGCTCACCGGACGTGGTGACGCGGCGGCAACCGAGAGCGTGCTCGAGGACCTGCTCGTGCAGCTTCTCCGAGACGCCGGCCTGCCTGAACCGACCCGACAGCATCGCGTCTCAGTGCCCGGGCACGGCTCCGTTCGCATCGACGTTGCCTTCGTGCCCGAACTGGTCGCCATCGAGGGCCAGGGCCTGGCATCGCACTCGAGCGGGCGGGACCTCCAGCGCGACTGCGACAAGCGCAACCTGCTTGTCCGGCTCGGATGGCGGGTCCTCGCTTTCACCTGGCGCGACGTGCGGTACCGACCCGAACTCGTCGTCGTCACGGTCCGATCGGCGCTCGCCGCCTGACGCCCGGCGTCCAACCGACGCCAGACGTCGGTTCAACGCCGATCGTCGCTTCAACGCCGGGGTGGGCGCGGCTCGTGCCAGGACCAGCGGCGTCCAACCGACGCCGACCCGGAGTGGCCCCACTCCCCACTGGCCGGCGTCCAACCGACGCCAGACGTCGGTTCAACGCCGATCGTCGTTTGAACGCCGGGGTCGTGCGGCTGTCCCCGGGCTGGGCGGCGTTCAAGCGACCCAACCGGCCGAGGCTAGAGACACACGAACCGGCCGTCGCGTAACGCGGGGACGACGGGGGATGCGTCCAGGGCGGCGGCCCACAGGACGTCTTCGGTCGAGCCGACGGCGGACAGTTCGCGGCCGGATGTGCACGAACGCAAGACCGCCTCCAGGTCGGGGCGGCTCGACCGAAAGGCGTTGACGGCCACGGTCGCCTCGGCCGACAGGTCGGCGCCGGGTACGCCGGCCAGCACCGCGCCGGCACCGAGCAGGTCCTCGACCGCCACGCGGAACGTGCCGTCGCGCCACCGTTCACCCGCGGCCACGACCACGACCCGGCGCTGCTGCGCCGTCAGGAACCGACTCACGGCAGACGCGTTGCGCAGGCAGCCAGCCACCACGGTGGCGCCCGACGACGCCGCTTCGAGCGCCAGCGTGGCGCCGTTGGGCGAGGGCAGCACGACCCGGGTCCCCGCCTCCAGCCGAGCCAACGACACAGGCGACAGCGAGACCTCGGCAGGACGGGGCCGGGCCAGCACGGCGCCCAGCTGTTCCGCCACCCGGACCGCATAGTCGTCGTTCACCCGGTACGGGTAGACCTCGACGCCCCGTTCAACCGCCACCGCGACAGCGGTCGAGAACGAGAGCACGTCCACCACCACCACGACATCGGCCTGGCGACCGCCCTCCCGCAGGCCGGCCAGATTCCACTCCAGGTGCATGCGGCTATACTCGTCCAGTCCGGGAGCAGTACGCTCCTCCGTTTAAGTCGACGTCCTCGGTCGCCGGCAAGCTCGGTACACCGAGGCACAACCGAATCCGCTCCGCCAGGCACGCCTGTGCGGAGCGTCCGCGTGGAGTCACAACGACCACCTTCAGGTTTGGGCTCAGTCATGGCAAGCAAGGCAATCGTGGGGGAAAAGGTCGGCATGACCCAGGTCTGGGACGACCAGAACCGGGCCATTCCGGTCACCATGGTGCGCGTCACGCCGTGCCGGGTGGTGCAGGTCAAGACGCCTGACCGCGACGGCTACAGCGCCGTCCAGGTCACGTTCGGGTCGGTGAAGCCGGCCAGGCTCAACAAGCCCGAGCTGGGGCACTTCGCCGCCGCTGGGGTCGAGCCGGGGAAGCAACTCGTCGAGTTGCGCCTCGACGACGCCGGCACCTACTCCGTCGGACAGGAGATCAAGGCCGACATCCTCGCCGCCGGCGAACGGGTCGACGTGACCGCCGTCAGCCGGGGCAAGGGCTTCACCGGCGTCATGAAGCGCCACAACTTCGGCGGCCTCGGGGCGTCCCACGGTACCCACAAGGTCCACCGGGGCCCGGGCGCCATCGGGGCGTGCGCCACCCCCGCCCGGGTGTTCAAGGGCACGCGCATGGCCGGCCGTGTCGGCCACCAGAAAGTCACCGTGCTCAACCTCGAGGTCGTGGCGGCAGATGCCGACCGCGACCTCATTCTTTTGAAGGGCGCTGTTCCCGGTCCGCGGGGCGGCCTCGTACTCATCCGCAACGCCGTGAAGAACGGGTCGGCCTGATGGCGACCGTCGAAGTCCGGTCCGTCTCCGGGGGGACGCAGGGCACGATCCGCCTCGACGACGAGGTGTTCGGCATCACGCCCAACATCCCCGTCATGCACCAGGTCGTCACCGCCCAGCTGGCGGCCGCCCGGTCCGGCACGCAGAATACCAAGACCCGCGCCGAGGTGCGCGGTGGTGGCCGCAAGCCGTGGCGCCAGAAGGGCTCCGGCCGGGCCCGCCAGGGCTCGACCCGTGCGCCCCACTGGCGCGGTGGTGGCGTGGCCCTCGGCCCCAAGCCCCGGAGCTACAAGCAGCGCACGCCCAAGAAGATGGTGCAGCTCGCCCTCCACTCCGCCCTCTCCGACCGGGCTTCCTCAAAACGGGTGGCCGTGGTCGACACCTGGGCCTTCGATGGGCCCAAGACCAAGGACGCCGCCGCCGCCCTCCGCGCCCTCGGCCTCGACGGCCAGGGCAAGGTTCTGGTGGTTGTCGAGCGCGACGCCGACAACGCCATCAGGTCGTTCCGCAACCTGCCTGACGTGCACGTGCTGCTCGTCTCGGAGCTGAACGCCTACGACATCCTGTGTTGCGACTGGATCGTGTTCACCCGCTCGACGCTCCCCGGCGTGACGACCGAGCAGGCCGGTGGGGTCACCGACGCCGACGCCGACGCCGACGCCGACGCCGACGCCGACACCGATGCCGATGCCGAGCCGTCGTCCGCCATCCGGCCGTCCGAGGTGTCGCTGACCAAGGGCGAGCCCGCCGCAGCGGCTCCCGATTCGGGGCGGGACTGGGAAGCGCCGCTCGAGCCTGACTTCGGGAAGGGGGACTCGTGAGCGACGATCCCCGTGACGTCGTGCTCCGGCCGGTGGTCAGCGAGAAGTCCTACGGGCTCCTCGACCGCAACGTCTACACGTTCGTGGTCCACGGCGACGCCACCAAGATCCAGATCCGCGACGCGGTGGAGCAGATCTTCAGCGTCCGGGTGACGAAGGTCAACACGCTCAACCGCAAGGGCAAGCGCAAGCGGATGCGTCGGCAGGCGACATTCGGCAAGCGCCCCGACACCAAGCGGGCCATCGTCACGCTCGCTGCCGACAGCCGCATCGACCTGTTCGAGACCTGAGGCGAACGCACCATGCCCCTTCGCAAACGCAAGCCCACCAGCGCCGGTCGCCGCTTCCAGACCGTCTCCGACTTCTCCGAGATCACCAAGAAGACGCCGGAGAAGTCCCTGCTTTCGCCCCTCGACGGCTCGGGCGGGCGCAACAGCTACGGCCGCAAGACCGCCCGCCACCGCGGTGGCGGCCACAAGAAGCGGTACCGCATCGTCGACTTCCACCGCACCAAGGACGACATCCCGGCCAAGGTCGCGGCCATCGAGTACGACCCCAACCGC
>JBOGID010000487.1:0-4168 GCA_050742295.1 Acidimicrobiales bacterium
ACCTCCGACACCGCCGCCACCGCGGCCCGCATGGTGCACCTGCTGCGCTGCCGGTGGCGCATCGAGAACGCCTTCAAGTACCTCGCCGAGCACCACGGCATCGACTCGCTGTGCGACTACACGATGAACGTCGGCCCCGACACCTCCCTGGTGCGCAACCCGGGCCGGGCCACCGCCACCGCCACGCTGCGATCGGCTGAGGCCGCCGTGGCCGGCGCCGAGCGTGCCCTCGGCCAGGCCATGGCCCGGCCCTCCTCCGGGGACGATTACCTGGGGACAATCCGCCTATGCCGTGACGAGGTGGCCATGGCCAAAGACGACGTGGCGGAGGCCAAGGCGGCCCTCAGGGGCGTCCCAGCCGAACGGCCCGCCAACGACGTGAAGCCCGGCGCCGAGCGGGCCGTCCCCCGGGCGGAGCGGCGCAGCCTGCAGATGGTGCTGCGGCTGCTGGCCTACAACGCCGAGGCGGACCTGGCCCGGCGTCTCAACGCCTACCTCGCCGATCCCGACGAGTACCGGGCCATCACCCGCAACCTGCTGCACCAAGGTGGGCGCATCCACTTCGGCGCCGACGCTGTCACCGTGACCATCGACGCCCCAAACCAGCCACGGGTGGCCCGGGCACTGGCGCTCCTGGCCGACGAGCTCAACCAGAACCCTGCACCCATGCTCGGCGACCGCAGGCCCGTCATCTACCGGGTTGGGGCCTCATGACTTCAACAGTCGCGTCGGGCCGACTTCCGGAGGTCTGAAAGATTCCGCACGCTCGATCAGCTTCTGCCCCTCGGGGAGGGGAAGCACTTGTCTACTCTGAGGTGCTCGCAAACGCGTCGTCATTTGCTGATTTTCGTACTGGTCGCAGTCGGCGCGTCGGGTCCACTTGAAGATGCTGCGGGTGCCCAGGGTGATGAGCGCACCCGGCAAAGGGCGTCAACAACTCCCACCACGGTTTCGCAGACTCCACTTCCGGGGTCGCCCCCGACGTCAGTCCCGGGTGAGAAGCGGATTGACTTCGACACCACGGGTCCGTGCATCAATCGTCCGGGAGCCGCGAAGCCGCTGGCCGCCGACTCGCTACCCCAGGTCGCAGCGCGGGCCACGGCCGCGCTGGCTGCCGTCCCGGATGCACACAAGAACGATGTGCCAAGATCGGTTAAGGCATCACGGCCCAGGGGGATGCAGCCAGCCCTCCCAACGCGGGCGACGGATCCGCTCGTCATCTCTGACCCGAGCACAGTGGACAGCTTCGGCGTAACTCTAAGGGGAGGTCGTGCCCAGCCACTCGTCGTTCTCGATGACGAGACCACTGTTCATCCCGATGCCTTCGATGAAACCGACGTAATGCTTCAGATCTCATCCGTCAACGCTGCGAGGACGGCACTACTCCTCCGCGGCCCAAACGCTCCCACCGAGTTTCGATTCGACTTCACACCGCTGTGCGTCGGTTCGTCCCGGCAAAGTTTGTCGACAATCCGGTTAGAGATGACCGATCGAGGTGCCGTTCGGGTTGTTCTCGCCACCGGACCTGAGACACATGGGTTGGGTATGATTGGTGCTCCCTGGGCAGTGGACGCGGCAGGGATGAGCCTACCAACGTCGTACGAGGTTCAGGGCTCAACCCTGATCCAACGTGTCGACACGGCCGGTGCGATCTTCCCAGTGGTCGCTGATCCGACGTACTATCCGCGGCCCTGCAATGGCTACGTCTCGGACGCAAACGCCTGGGGCTATATCCTAAGTGGTGCCTGCCCAGTGCCGGCCATATTCAATTCCATTCGTTCGTACGACGGCGTCTGGGCGTACGAGGCAAACGTGTACAACGACTACGGGTACGTCGTCGTTAGGCAGGATGGAGGCTGCACCGCCGGGCCGGACACGGGGCCATCTTGGGACTTCCAGCTGCCGTCGCAAGGCGCACGACTACTGTTATGACCTTATCCGTGCCGGCTTCGGGGGCGTGAAGAAGGCAGACTGCGACAACCTCTTCTACGACTTGATGCTGGCCCACTGCAACGATCGCGTCGCTTCAGGGGCTTGCAACGGTTGGGCCGCTACCTACAGCTACTTTGTTCAGCAAGTCTCTGTCAGCCCAAATCCACCCCGGAACTACGCCGTCATCGCACAGCACTCCGGAAAATGCCTCGACGTGGAGGGCGGTAGCTTCGATCATGGCGCGCGACTGATTCAGTGGGCGTGTCACTACGGCAACAACCAGCAGTTCCAGATCAATTACCCAGGCTTCGTCGACCCAGTCGACTATAACCTCAGATCGAAGCAGAGCGGGAAGTGCGTAGCTGTCTGGGACTATGGGCTCTCCACTGAAATTCGACAAGGCGTCTGCGAACCGCAGTCCACGCACTTCCTCTGGTGGGTCAAAGGCTACGGAAGTGTGAATCAATACACCTTCCGGCCCCGGTCCTCTGCGAACTGGTCAGAGTGCTTAGATGTGCCCTATAGCTCCATAGCCAATGGTGTGGGGTTGATCCGCTACCCCTGCTTCGAGACGAGCAATCAGCGATGGGCGATCGTCCACCTCTCATAGTGGCGGCCTTTGCGTGTGGAGTGGCACTCGTTGTAGTGCTTTGGCTGCTCATCGTTCCCTGGGATCTATCCGAGGTTGATAGGTTAGATAGGCTGCGCAAGGAGCGTTTAGATAGCTCGTGGCCGCGGGTAGTCCTCGTTGGAGGAGTGACTGCCGTGGTCGGCAGCATCGTGGCGTCTCGCCGCCGTATGCTAGGGGGAGTGTTTCTCGTTGCGGCCTTCCTTCCGCTCGTCGGTCTTTTCGCCTGGCGAGCAAGCGCCGCCCGCACGCGAGGCGCAAACCTCTGGGGAGTAGCATTTGTCCTGTGGGTGCCCTGTATAGCCATCGGCCTTGCAGCCGCTTACGGCATTGGCCGACTCGTGGCACGCGAATGAAGGAACTTGAGCGGCTGTCCGCGTTCGGGGACCGGGGGCCGCGCCCCCGATCGGGGCCGGCCGGCGGCGGCCTGGTAGGCGCCGTAGAGGGTGATGGACGTCGAGTCGTTGTGCAGCTCGGCGACGTCGATCCCGTAGCGGCGGATCGTCCGCACGCTCAGCTCGGTGAGCAGGCTCGCCCGGTCGGCCGCGAACACCTCGTCCACGGCCCGGCCGATCCGGTCGTCGTTGAGCAACCGGGCCTCACCGGGCACAAGGCCCAGCAGCACCGGGTCATGGCCGGCCGCCCACGCCGACATCCCGTAGAGGGGTCGGCGGTCGACGGCCAGATTGCGGACCAGCACCCCGATGACCCGGGCCGGATGGATGGCCCGACGGGCGTCGGGTTCGGGCAGGAACTGGGCGACCAGCTCCTCCAAGCCCAGCCGGGCCAGCACCGAGTTGACCACCGGGAGCGCCCCGATACGGACTCGACCGACCTCGAGCCGGCCGGCGTCGACCAATGTGCCCTGCGCCAGGTTGTCCTGCTCATGGGATCGACAGTATGTTACTGTCGATCCGAAGTGGTGGATCCCGTGGGCAGGATGGGGGCGAGGAGGTAGCGATGGCCGGGCCCAACATGACAGACCGACGAGCCCAGGCCGCCATCGCCGCCCGCCTGGCCCAGGCCGGCTTCGCCCTGCCGGGCACACTCATCGAGCGGGCCCACATCTGCGGGAAGCCGAACTGCCGGTGCATGGCCGATCCCCCCCGCCCCCACGGGCCCTACTACCAGTGGACCCGCAAGCTGGCCGGCAAGACGGTCACCCGGCGATTGACCGCCGAACAAGCAGCCCTCTACGGGCCCTGGTTCGAGAACGCCAAGCTCCTGCGCGAACTGCTGGCCGAACTCGAAGCGCTATCGCTCAACGTCGCCGAACGCGAGGACGGCTGGACCTGAAATGCCCGAAGCCGTCACTCGACCTGCGGAACGTAGGAACGCAAGGTCCTCACCCCCAACGACTTCGCGGACTGTACATGTTTAGCGGGGTCCACCACCTGAGAACAACAGCCCTGTAACTTCTGACGTGCGAAGGGGGTCGTCAGGAGGGGCCCCGGGTGCAGGACCGACAGGGCGCTTCTTCCGGGGGGTCGGGTCGCCGACCGACCTACGACGAGCTTGTGGCCGAGGTCGCGCGGCTGGCGGCGATCGAGACCAGGATCGCAGCGCTGACCGAGGCGCTGGCCGCACGGGACGCACGCATCGCCGAGC
>JBOGID010000488.1:0-4620 GCA_050742295.1 Acidimicrobiales bacterium
CGCGTACACGGTGTCGCCGACGACGACGGGCCGGGGCCCGTCCCCCCCGAGGTCGGAGTCCACCAGCTGGGTGGCGGGGCCGAAGGACGCCCCACCGTCCTGGGACACGGCGAAGTAGGGCCGGGTCGGCTTTGGCCGCACCCCCTGCTCCACCACCGGGTACGACCGTCGCCACATCACGTACACGAGCTTGGGATCGCGGGGGTCGACGGCCACGTGGGCCATGTAGTTCAGCTCCACCTGGGCCGGGTCGGTGGCCCTCGGGCCGGCCTCGACGGCCGCCGTCTCCCACGTCCGCCCGCTGTCGATCGACCGGCCGAGCAGCACGCTGCGGGTGCCGCCGGCGTCGGGGTCGTTGCCCTGGAAGACGTAGAAGAGGGTTCCGTCCGAGCTCTGGGCCAGCTCGGTGCGGACGTTCTGGGGTTGGGCGCTGCCGAGGGCGCAGTTGCGGCTGTAGGGCTCGAGTTGGGGGGCGTTCTCGGCCCGCCACGACGTCCCCCCGTCGATCGACACGTAGAACTTGCAGTCACCCGAGGTCAGCTCGACGGCGGACACGTACACCAGGCGGCTGTTCCGCCTGTCGACGAGCAGGTTGGGCGCTTCGACGCTGCGCACGATGGGACGGTCGGCCACCGAGTCGTTGACGACGACGGAACGGCCGGGCATCCCCGGACCCCGCTTCTCGTCGGGGGCCCAGACGGCGAGCAGCAGCAGCAACCCGGCCGCCACCGCCAGCCCGATCCGGAACCAGCGCCACATCGTCGGGCCCGGCTCAGACCAGCCGGCGGTCGCTGGCCCAGCGGGTCAGCTGGTGGCGGCTTGACAGTTGCAGCTTGCGCAGCACCGACGAGGCGTGGGTCTCGACCGTCTTGATCGAGATCGACAGCTGGCGGGCGATCTCCTTGTACGAGTAGCCCCGGGCCAGGTGGCGGAGGACCTCCCGTTCCCGCACCGTCAGTTGGTCGAGCTCGGGGTCTGCCGGCCCCTGGAACTCCCCGGCGAAGGCGTCGAGCACGAACCCGGCCAGGCGGGGCGAGAACACGGCGTCGCCGTCGGCCACCCGCTGGACGGCGTCCACCAGCTCGGGCCCCGAGATGGTCTTGGTCACGTAGCCGCGGGCGCCGGCCCGGATGACGTTGATCACGTCCTCGGCCGCGTCGGAGACGGACAGGGCGAGGAACCGTACGCGCGGGTGCAGCCGCGACACGGCTTCGATCACGGCCTGGCCGCCGCCCCCGGGAAGGTGGACGTCCAGCAGAACCACGTCGGGGAGCGTCCGCCGGATCCCGGCCACGGCGGTGTCCACGTCCGACGCCTCGCCGAGGACGTCGACGGCATCGCCCAGTTCCGCCCTGACGCCGGTGAGCACGAGTCTGTGGTCGTCCACCAGAAAGACCTTCGGCTTCGTCATGCGCTCATACCGGCGTGACCGAAAGTCGGCGGGCACGTTGAGTTCATGGACCTGCGCTCCTCGCTTCGCTGCGGTGCTCGCTCATCGGGGCATCACAAGCTCTACCTCCGTGCCCTCTCCGGGCGTGCTCCGGACCGCGGCCTTGCCGCCGTAGCGCTGCATGCGGCCCATGATCGATTCGGCGATCCCGCGGCGGTCGCCGGGGATGTTCTCGGGGTCGAAGCCGCAGCCCCGGTCCCGGACGAACACCGTGACCTGGTGGGGCTCGACCTCGAGGAAGGCGGACAGGGCCACCGCTCCCGAGTGGCGGGCGGCGTTGGACAGGGCCTCCCGGCTGGACTGCACGATGGCCGCCAGCCGGTCGTCGAGGGGGCAGTCCCCGACCTGGACCGTCTCCACCGTCACGCCGTGCAGGTCCTCGACCTCGTCGGAGACGCGTTGGAGGGCGGCGGCCACGCTGTCGTCGGCGCTGGGCGGCGACGGGCTGCCGTACAGCCAGGCCCGCAGCTCCCGTTCCTGCTGGCGGGCCAGGGTGGCCACCGTTTTGGGCTCCCCGCAGTTGCGCTGGATGAGGGTCAGGGTCTGCAGGACCGAGTCGTGGATGTGGGCCGCCACCTCGTCCCGCTCCTGGACCCGGATCCGTTCCCGCCGCTCCGACGCCAGGTCGTGGGAGAGGCGCCACCACCATGGGCCGGCGATGAGGGCGAGCCCGGCGCACACCGCGGCGGCGGCCACCAGGGCCCGGCGGGCACCCACGCCGTCCTCGGCCGTGAGGTAGAGGCCGGCCCCGGCCGCCACCAGGAGGGCGCCCACCACGACCTGGGCCAGGCCGAGGGCCACACCGGCCAGGATGCGGCTGTCGGTGGCCTGCGAGAGCGGCGGACGGGGAGGCGCCACGGCCCACGATGATCCCATGAGAGGTACGCCGAAGTCGTCAGGGTCGGTTCAGGGTCGGAACCGGGGGCATCCCCGATTGCCGGGGCGTCCCGTTCCAGGCACCATGAAGCTCGTTCGTGGGCGGGGCGCGAGTCCCGGGAACTCACCCAAGACCGACTCTCTGGCTTGGCCGCCTTCAGGGAGAAGGCAAGGGTGGTGCCTCGGGGTCTCTCGCCGCCTCGTCCCGTATCAGCTCGTGGGCCCACACCGGGCCCACGAGCCGTTTCTGGGCCCGGTTCGGGCGTGGCCGACTACGTGATGCCGACGATCTCCACCACGAACCACAGGGGCTCGTCGGCGGCGATGTCGGGCGGCGACCCCACCGGCCCGTAGGCCTGGTCGGCCGGGATGCCCAGCAGCCGCTGGCCACCGACCTTCATGCCCGGGATGCCGTCCTGCCAGCCCTTGATCACGCCGCTGAGGGCGAACGTGGCCGGCTGGCCCCGCTCGTAGGACGAGTCGAAGATCTTCCCCGTCGAGCAGGCTACGCCGATGTAGTGCACGGTCAGCATGCTGGTGGCCGTGACCTCGGCCCCCGTGCCCTCCCGGAGGTCCCGCTTGACCAGCTGGGCGGGCGGCGCCCCGACGTCGAGGGGGACGGCCGGCGCCCCCGCCGGCAGCTGGTCGGCGACGGGCACGCACGGCTTGCCCGCCGACGATCCGGCGGTCGTGAACGTGCTGGCGCCGGGGTCGGTCGCCACCTCCTGGCCGTTGTCGCCACCCGTGAACAGCACCACGCCGGCGATGATCACGACGGCGGCGGCGACGCTGGCGAGGGTGATGACCTGGCGGCGGCGGTGCTGGCGTCGGCGCGCCCGGGCCTCGGCCTCGATGCGGGCCTGCTTGTAGGTCTTCTTCTGCGTGCGCTTCTGCTGTTTGCCCGCCAAGGCCCCGCAACGTAGCAACGGTGCGGCCGCCACCGCCCGCGGTCAGTACTCGATGCCCTTCTTGGCCGTGATCCCCTGGTCGTAGGCGTGCTTGATCTTGCGCATCTCGGTGACGGTGTCGGCCAGTTCGATGACCTCGGCGGGGGCGTCGCGGCCCGTGACCACCACGTTGGTGTGGGGGGCCCGGTTGCGCAGGCCCTCCACCACGTCCCCCACCGCGACCCAGCCGTACTTCACGGCGTAGGTCACCTCGTCGAGGATGAGCAGGTCGTAGTCGCCGGATGCGAGCTTGGCCCGGGCCACCTCCCATGCGTGGCGGCCCTTGGCCGCCGTCTCGTCGAGGTCGGTGGACTCCCACGTGAACCCGTCGCCCAGCGTGTGCCACTCGATGCCGAGGTGGTCGGCCAGCTTGCGCTCGCCCGTCTTCCACTTGCCGCCCTTGATGAACTGGACGACCCCGACCCGCCACCCCCTCGCCCACCCCCGGCCCATCACGCCGAACGCGGCCGACGACTTGCCCTTGCCGTGCCCGGTGTTGACGAGGACAAGCGAAGCCGCCCGGCTCATGCCACGGAGGGTACTGTCCGGGCGCGTGATCGCCCTGGTGTTGGGAGGCGCCCGCTCCGGGAAGTCGTCGGTGGCCGAACGCCTCTGCCAGGGGAACGTGACCTACGTGGCCACCGCCGTGATCGCCGACGACGACCCCGACCTGGCCGCCCGGGTCGCCCTGCACCGGGCCCGGCGGCCGCGGGCGTGGGCGACGGTAGAGGCGAAGCCCTCGGGAGTGGTGGCGGCGGTCCGGGGCACCCCCCCAGGCTGGACCGTGCTGATCGACTCCCTGACCACCTGGGTGGCGGGGTCGCCCGACTTCGCGGTGGACGCCGACGGGCTCTGTTCGGCCCTGGTGGGACGTTCGTCAGGCAGCGACTGCGTCGTTGTGTCGGACGAGGTCGGCCTGGGCGTCCACCCCTCGACCGAGGTGGGACGGGTGTTCCGGGACCGGCTGGGCGAGCTCAACCGGCGGGTGGCGGACGTCGCCGACCGGGTGCTGCTGGTGGTCGCCGGCCGGGTCCTGCCCCTGGAGCGGCTCTGAGCGTGAGCGTGCGCCGGGCCGTCGCCTTCCTGACGCCCGTCGGCGGCGCGGCGGCGCCGAGCCCGGCGGCGGTGTCGTGGTTCCCGGTGGTGGGCGCGTTGATCGGCGGGGCCGTGGGGGCCGTGTGGTGGGGCGCCGACGCGGTGTGGGCCCCGCTGGTGGCGGCCGCCCTGGCCGTCGCCGCCGACCTGGTCCTGACCGGCGGGCTGCACGCCGACGGGCTCATCGACTCGGCCGACGGGCTGCTCCCGCCCCTCGACCGGGAGCGGCGCCTGGACGTCATGGCCGACCCC
>JBOGID010000489.1:0-11969 GCA_050742295.1 Acidimicrobiales bacterium
ACGGCGTCAAAACCGCATGCGAGCTCGATACCCCCAAGACCTCGAAAGGCGTAGCCATCCCGGACGCCGACACCGACCACGGCGGAACCATCCCTGCCCGCGCCGGTGGAACACCTCCCGCCCCGGGGGGTCACGCGTGCTCGGTAACGCCCTGGCCTCGTGCCGGCCCCGAGCCGCTGTTCTCTTCGAGGTAGCGCCCGGGAACCGGCGTACTCCAGTGCTGCCACCACCCCAGAACGCTCTGCCGGGCCAGCCCGCGAACATCCTTTTGGTGCCGTTGTGGGCAACGTTGTGGGCCAGCGGGCCTTATGTCGGTTCGATGAGCCTTGGGCTCGGCACGTTCTGCTCTGCGCCGGTCACCCAGGCCGTCGGTCATGCAGGAACAGCCGCACCCCACCTGAACTGGGCTTTCGCGCGAAGCCCACCCAACACTGGCGGAGGGAGTGGGATTCGAACCCACGGTGGGCAGGACCCACAACGGTTTTCGAGACCGCTCATTGTTGTCGGGGAACGGCTCGGCGGGTTGCAAAAGCCCTGGTCAGAGGCCATGTACTCGCCAACGAGCGTCGTAGTGATCGGCCTTACACCCCTTTCGCACCCCAGGACGATCACGGTCCAATGGCGAATCACGGTGATTGAAGGGTCCTGCACGGCTGGAACGGACAACCACTCTGAGCGCGATCACGGGGCTCACCCCAGGGCGTTCACGACCGACCGCCAAGGAACGAAACCCGGTCACGGAGCCAGCCAGCGAACCACGCTTCGTCGACCTCACCGGCGGCCACGGCCACCATGGCCACCTCGGCCTGATCAACATCGGGAGGATCGGGATCCCAGCGGCCGCTGTTGAGGTCGACGAAGAGCACGAGGCTCGCCCACGCGGCGCGCTTGTTGCCGTCCGGGAGGGGGTGGTTCCACGCGAGCCGGCACGTGAGCACGGCGGCCTTGTCGTACAGGTCCGGATAGAACTCCTCGTCGCCAAAGCCGGCGGCCGGGGCGTGAAGCGCCGAGTCAGCCAGCTCGATACGGGCGGCCTTCGAGAGAACCGACGCCGGCAGCCCTGTCACCTGCTCCGCGAGCCAGACATACTCGGCCAAGGTGATGTAGCGCGTCACCTGGCCAAGCGGTCGAGCAGCTCTCTGTCTCGCTCCAGCAGCCGCTTGGCGCGGGGCGTGAAGTCCTCGTCTGCCCGGACTCGCTCGATCTCGGCCGACAGCGCCTCGACTATGAGCGTGTTGACGCTCATACCTTGGACACGGGCGACCGCCTCCGCCTCGTCTGCCAGGTCCGGGGGAAGCCGAACCGTTGTCTGTCGCGGTTTCATGAGTTGATGATATCGCGACATCACTCCTCGTGGCGCGAATTTGGGGGCAGTGGATCGGGGGGGGGGACCGGGGGGGAGACCGCCTCAAGTCGGTTCTCAGGCAGGCAACCCGACACGAGCGCTTCGGGGAGGGCCCATTACCAACTAACACAGTCGAGCTGCGGCCCCGAGTCGTGCTGGCATCGTGGCTCCTAGGCAAGCAGGCCATCGAGCAGATCCCTGCGGCGAGCTAGATCTGAGAACCCAATGTCATTTTCAAGGTTGGAGAATCCGGTTGGCCGTGGCTGGAACGCATACTCGAGTTGCGTCCACACTCCTCCACTATCCTTCTTGGACTTACACGCGATAAGAGCACTCCGCAGCCTCTGTGATCGCTCGGCAACAAGGAGTTCAATAAAGTTCTGCTCAGTCGCTCGCCATCCGATCACGAGGAGCCTGTCTACCTTTGGAAGCAAGCTCCGCAGCGCTTCAATGTGTTCAGGCGGACACTCAAACTCCGACTTCCGATAGACCGGCACAGCCAGCGCCGGAATCCATTCCTGACCGCGAATACCTGCTCGCCAGTCAGTCCTCTTCTCGAAGACGAAAGGAATATTGAGCGTCGAGGCATTCTGAATCACATAGTCTCGCTCGTTAACATCGGGAACAATATCGAAGTTGACGTGGTGTGCCCAATCAACAGATCCATGTGGCTTGAACACCTTGATACGAGGATGAGCGATGTAGGAGTTGAAATCCGTTATAAACAATTTAGCCTGACGGCAGGCATGTTCGAGAAGCGTGTCATGGTTGAAGGTGACGTAAAGCACCTGCTCGTCGGCCTCTCGTGCCCATCGGTCAAGGCGATTGACCAGATAGTGGTAGTTCGTAATATGGCGGGTCATCGTCAGCCAGCTATCCGAGCAGGCCTCGATGAAGTCTCGAATGTAGTACCGGATAGCCATTAGCTCTGTGGCGGCCCGGCTGTCCTGCCTATCCTTTGCCCGAGCTGATACCTCGTCAAGAAGTTGCTCTAATGGCTGATCGGCCGGCGCCGCTCGTAGCTCACCTATCAAGCCTGCGCAATAGTCCCCGTATCGCTGTAGGACCGACCCGAGATGGTTCCTCGGCACAAAGAGATCCTTGGCAAGCGGCGGCCTCCACTCATGGATCTCCGACCGACGTCCTGGTTCGATCCCTGCTTCTTCAGCAGAGTCGAACGAGGCGCCAGCGCCGAGAATGACGAGAAGCATGCCTGCCATGATGACCGCCGAGTGAGACACCAAGCTGGATTCTCGCCGAGGTTGGGGGCACATCCACCGGCAAGAGATGCGCGAACTACTCGTCGCTGCCCGCTCGGTCTAGGTTAGAGATCGACCACCGTAGCCCAGCCCCCTGGGTCGCCTTCGACCCGGGCGCGGGTTCGGCGGCCCGGTAGGCGACGTCGATCCGCTCGGCCAGCGCCGCTGTCAGGCGGGGCATGACGTGGCTGTAGCGGTCGAGGGTGATCTGCACCGACGAGTGGCCCATCAGCTCGGCCATCTCCTTGGGGTGGGCACCCTGCTCCACGAGGAGGCTGGCGAAGGTATGGCGGAGATCATGAAATCTCAGGCCGTGGAGCCGCTCGGGGAGCACCGCCCGCACGGTGGGCTTGAAGTGCTCGCCGTAGAACGTGCCGTAGTGCAGCGGCCCGCCGCCGGGTTTGGCGAACACGTACCCCATCGGGTCGAGCAGGCGATCCCCGAGGTGAGCCCGTAACCGTTCGGACAGGGCACGATTCACGAACACCGTCCTCCTTCCCGCCCTTGTCTTCGGCTCGCCCTCGATCAGCGTCCCCTTCACGGTGGACGCCGACCGGACGACGTGGACCGTCCCCGCCCGTAGGTCGAGGCTCCCGACGCGCAGGGCTGCGATCTCGCCGGCCCGGAGGCCGGTGAAGGCGGCGAACTCGATCAGCAGGCCGTACGGCGGAGCGAGCGGTTGGCCAGCCCTGCGCCGCCTTTGCAGCCATCGCTGATCGACGGCCGCGGCGAGGACGCGAACCTCGGGTGCGGAGAGGAACAGCATCTCCGGCGATCGGGACGATGGCAGCTCCACGCCAGCGCACGGGTTCACGCGAATCCGCCCGTCCTTGATGGCGATGTCGAGCACCATCTTGAGCACGAAGAAGGCGTTGCGGACCGTCCCCGGCTGCCGGCCCTTGGACTCGATCGATCGGACGAATCGGTCGACATCGGCGTACGCGATCGATCCAACGGGTCGGGCGCCGAACGCGGGGCGCACATGGGTGCTGAGCAGCATCCGGTACCCCTCGACGGTTTTGGGCTTCCTGCGACCCTGGATTGAGGTGAGCCAGGCGTCGGCGATCTCGCCGAGGGGCACGCCACCGAAGCTGTGCGGGATGACCACGCCCTGCTGCCGGTTCGACTCGACCTCGACTGCGTACGCGTCGGCGTCGCGCTTGCGACGAAACCCTCCCTTGGTGCGCTGCAGCCCGTCGGCGTCGCGATACCGGACCTCGTAGCCGGTCGGCTTGCGATCAGTCCCAGGTCGCCTCGGGTACACCGGCCGCACGTAGGCCACCGTCGCTCCTTCGGATCAGGCGACGAGACTCCTGTCCGAGCGTGCGGAAGGGGGAACCTCGTCGTGACGGGAGGCCGAGTGGTTCCGGCGAGTGCCGCGCGCAGCGCAGCGGACCAATCGTAGTCCGCGGAGGGGACGGCCGGCTCGGTTCGGCGGTGGTGCCGCGCCACGAACCAGTGCCACCGTGGCGTCGGCCCACGCCCGGACGTCCCGAAGGGCCTCCTGCGCTGCGGCCGGCCGCTCCTTGACCAGGGCTCCGACCTCGGTCCGGAGGTCTCGGATCAGCTCGGCCACGCGGTCGGGAACCTTGCCGGCCAGCAACGGCCGGGCGTGGGCGTGCTCCCAATCGGCGAGGGCGGACTCGTAGCCGTCGTCGGTCGGAGGACGATCCTCGTCGCCCCGCCACCCGCAGCCGCAGGCGGCGACGTAGGCGTCGAAGTCGGCGGTCGTCGCCGTCCAGGTCGCGGTCAGCGTGCCGTCGGGCAGCCGTCGGGCCCCGAAGCCTTCGTGGTCGTAGAGGTCGTCGAGCACCGCGCCCATGGCCTCAGCCCCGCCGGGCCCGGTCGAGCCAGGCCTCGATCTCGGCCGGATCGAAGCGGAGGAGGTGGCTCCACTTCAGGAACGGAATCCGTCGCTCGGCCACCAGCCGCCGCACGTGACGGACCGGCACGCCGAGGCGGCGAGCCACCATCTCGATGTCCATGAGCGGCTCCTGTTCGACGACAGCCGATTGCCTCATCGCGGCCACGACAACCTCCTCGATCGATCCGACGTGTCGATCAACTAGGCCGACGAAGGCCGCCCGATCTCGCGACGAACCAGACATTTCCTTGGCTACTCGCCCCGCCCCGTCCCTGACCGAACGTCGTGTCCCTACCGGCGTCGGCACCGTCCCGCGAATCGATCACACCCTGGCACCCAAGGGTGCGAGCGACCGTCCCGCGGCGACGGGCCGCGAGATTCGGGGGCCGTCGCGGGCCTAGTTGCACATGCTGACCATCGTCCCGCTGCGCAGTGCCGACCCTGCCCGCTACTACATCGAGGCCGTCTCCGCCGGCGCCGAGGAGTACTACCTTCGGGCCGGCGAGGTGCCCGGCCGCTGGCTCGGACACCTGTCCGAGACGTTGGGCCTAGCGGGAACCGTCGGTGATGACGACTTGCGGTCCCTCCTGGCCGGTCCGCCGGCCCGATGGCTCCGACCTGCGGGACACCTGGGTGCTGCGGCCCGGCTACGACGCCACCTTCTCCGCGCCGAAGTCGGTATCGGTCCTGTGGGCGCTCGGAGACCGTCACGACGCCCGGGCCGTGCTCGCTGCTCATGAGGAGGCGGTGGAGGGGGCGATCGACTACCTGGAGCGCCACGCCTGCCGGGTGCGCCGGGGAGGCATCCACGGCCGAGGGGTTCGATTCGAGCCCGGCGGCGGGATTGTGGGCGCCGCCTTCCGCCACCACACCAGCCGTGCCGGCGACCCCCAGCTGCACTCCCACGTCCTCGTGGCCAATGCCAGCGTCGGTCCCGATGACCGCTGGACCGGCATCGACAGCAAGGGCCTCTACGCCCACGCCAAGTCGGCCACGGCCCTCTACCAGGCACTGCTGCGCCGGCGCCTGGTCGAGACGCTGGGGCTGCGCTTCGTCGTCTCTGGTGACGGCACCGGCGATATCGATGGCATCCCCCGGGAGGTGCTGCGCCGGTTCAGCAAGCGGCGGACGGCCATCGAGGAGCACATGCGCAAACGAGGGACAGCCGGGGCCAAGGCCGCCCAGGTGGCAACCCTGGCCACCCGCAACGCCAAGGACCACTCGGTGTCCGAGCTGGACCTGCACATCCGATGGGAGGAGGAGGCAGCGCAGATCGGCTTCGACCCGGGCTCGATCCGTCGATCGGCGAGGCGCCAGCTCGCCGCCTTACCGACCGACGAGGAGATCGCCAGCCGGATCACCGTCGACGACGCCACCTTCGACCGGGCCAAGGCGGTGTGGGTCATCGCCGCCAACGCCGTCGACGGGGCCGGACTGGCCGAGATCGAACGACGGAGTGACGAGTTCATGGCCAACCCGCTGGTGGTCCGCCTGAACGAGGACCGGTGGACGACGTCGGAGATGCTCGCCATCGAGGAGAGGGTCCTCGGCCACGCTGTAGCCGGCCGGGGCACAGGCGCCGGCGAGGCCGATGCGGAAGCGGTGGCCGCATGCCTCGCAGCGCGCCCGTCACTGTCCGACGAGCAGGTGACGATGGTCCGGCGCATCTGCACCAGCGGCGACCGTATCGAGACGGTGGTCGGCGCCCCGGGATCGGGCAAGACCATCGCCCTCGACGCCGCCCGGGCCGCATGGCAGGCCAGTGGCCATCGGGTGCTCGGCTGCGCCCTCGCCGCCCGGGCGGCCCGGGGCCTACAGGCCGGCCCGCCATCCCTTCTCGCACCATCGACCGCCTCCTGCTCGACCTGGAGCAGGGCCGGGAGCGCCTGGACGCGAGTTCCGTGGTCGTGATCGACGAGGCCGCGATGGTGGGGACCCGCAAGCTGGCCCGTCTGGTCGACGCCTGCGCCGGGGAGGGAGCCAAGCTCGTGGCTGTCGGCGACCCCAAGCAGCTGTCGGCCATCGAGGCCGGTGGGCTGTTCGAGGCCCTCGCCCGCAGCCTCGGCAGCGCCCAGCTCACCGGCAACCGCCGCCAACAGAACCCTCAGGAGCGGGCGGTCGTCGCCGATCTGCGGGACGGTGCCGTGCAGCGGGCCGTCGAGCGGCTCAACCGCATCGGGGGCATCGCCGTGTTCCACAACGCCGACAAGCTCGTCGACGCCATGGTGGACGAGTGGCTGCGAGCCACCCGGGTCGGTCAGGACGCATTGATGCTCGCCCTCACCCGCGACGCCACCGGCGAGCTCAACGCCCGGGCCCGACGACGCCTCATCGGTGAAGGAGAGCTGGGACCGGTGGTGGCAGAGGTCGGCGACATCGAGTTCGCCGTCGGCGACCGGGTGGTCTGCACGAGGAACAACAAGCGTCTCGATGTCGTCAACGGCGACGTCGGCACGGTGGAGGGCGGGAGCGATCACGGACTCGTCATCCGCCTCGCCGACAAAGTGGTCGAGCTGCCCGCGTCCTACCTTGCCGCCGGGGACCTCGCCCACGGATACGCCGTCACCGTCCACAAGGCCCAAGGGGCCACGTGTGACGTCGCCCTGCTCTGGGGCACCGACCAACTCAACGCCGAGGCCGGCTACACCGCCCTGACCCGGGGACGGCTGCGGAACCGCACGTTCGCCCTGGCCGAGGACCAGAGCGCCGAGCACCTCCCGCCCGAGCGCCGGGACCCCACCGAGTACATGACACAACGGCTGTCGGCATCCGCCAATCATCCTGCTGCCATCACGGCTAGGAGGGGGCGCCTCCGCTGACCAAGCGAACGGACGCGTGTCCGGTAACGGCGCGATATCGCTCGCCCCTTGGTCGAGGTCGGCGACACTGGTCGAGGGTTACTGGACGCGGAGGTATCCGGCGATACCGCTTACTTAGTCTGCCTGAAGGCACGCATTCGTGGGGATTAACCGTCCAACGAGGGCCCGTTTGCGCTGGTGGGAGGGTTGAGGAGCCTTCCAACGCGATCCCCGCGATCGAAGCGGAATCGCCCTGGGATGCAACGGGGCTGTCATACCCCTCACCATTCCGATCGTTGATCCCCAGGCAATCGATTCCGGAAGACGTCTGAGATTTCTTGGCCGTCTGCGACACCCGCGCCGCCCGTGGGCTCCAGAAGCATTGTCACAGGTGCCAGGTACCGTCAAACCATGGGGATGGGGCTGGGGTGACCGACCGAAGGGCCAAGACCGCTGCGTACGCGCACCGAGCGTCGCACCGTCACCACCCATGAGCACCCCGGATTACACCCCGCTCTCCACGCGGGCGGCCGGGTGCGACTCCATCGTCGAGGCCCTCGTGCCGAACAGGTCGGACACCGCTTTCGATGAGCTGGCCGCGGCCACCTTCATCGACAACGGCGTGCCGGTGCCGGTCTCGCCCGTCGACCAGCTGCTCATGGCCTTCGCCCGCCGCCTCCTCACCGACCGGTCGCTGGGAGGCACTGGAGTCGTACAGCTTCCAAGGTCGAAGCACCGCTCGGCCCTGCTGCTGGCAATCACCAGCCACCTGCTGTGCCGGCGGTCGCCCGCCAGCCTCAGCGGACCCGTGGTGCTCATCGGGCTGGACGTCGACCTCGCCACACAGCTCCGGTCGCTCAGCGTCGCCAACCACCGCAGGATGGGCCTGAGCGCCGGGAACCCGCTGTCCGCCCACCGCCTCACCCGCATGGGAGATCTGGTGCCGGTCATCGGCAGCGACGTCGGCACGGCCGATACGTCGCTCGTGTACTGCAAAACCCGCAACGGCACGCCGACCCTGAACTGCCGACCGCCGCTCGTGATCCTCGACGCCACCTCTGTCAACACACCGTCAGCGCGGGCCAACGCCATCGAATGGGCGCTCGCTCACCACGCCGAAGCCATCATTGCGGTCGGTGACATCGGCGACGATAGCCTGATCCAGACCGTCTCCGACGCTGCCGTTGTCCCCACCGTTCTTGCGGTCAACGAGACCATCACCCAGGCGTTGGTCGACGAGCTCGGCCGAGGGGAGCGCACGCTCAGCACCTTGTCCAGCATGGGTGTCCTGTGGCGGGTCCCGCCGCAGGTTCACCTCCACCGAGTGGGCGACGACGAGACCAACGAGGCCGTCACCAAGGCCTTCAAGACCCTGGCGTTCAAGCCCGCTGGTCCCTTGCCCGTCGAGCTAGAGCGCCCGCTGAACCTCCTCCGCAACGGCGCCCGTCTGGCGGCACGCGTCAAGGACTATCGGACCGCCTGCACCAACAACCCCCGACCGGGCGAGATGCCGTTGCTCCGCATGCTCGAGCGGTCCACGACCATGCCGGCTGCCTGGCGTCACTGGGAGACCGCGAACCTCGGCGCCCTCAAGACCGCCGTCAAGCACCTGTGGCGCGAACTCGAGTCCGATAACCCCAAGCTGCGAGAGCTGTGGCGGGTCCTCGAGCGCCTCCATCGCGACGGTGTGGAGTCGGTCGTCATCCGTTGCCACTCGCGAGCTGCGGCCGAGGCCACGCGTGTGTCGCTGTCCTCCGGCACTCGTAGTGCCGAGCAGGAAGAGCTGTGGGAGCTCATCAAGGAGAACGTCATCGTCACCACGTCCAAGGAGCGGTTCGCGGCCGGGTCGTTCGGCGCCCAGATCCTCACCGGCGCGCCACCTCCATGGATGCTGTCGAGCCTCGTGGGCATCGAGGCCACCGCGACCCACGTCCTCGTGTACGAGGCGGAAGAGGCCATCCTCCGACGACAGGCACAACGGTGGGCACAAGGGTGCGGGTCCTGGCAGCGCGCTGTCTGCCGGACGTTCGGCGCGCCCGCCCCGGCACCGGTCACATCCCCCGTACCGCCCCCGGTGGCTGCTGCGACCCCCTCGACGCTTCGCGCCCTGAACGTGCCTGGCCTGTCGCTCACCGATGTCCTCGACGCCGCCGCAGAGCTGCTCGACCCCCCTGAGCGCCGCCCCGACCCGGCCTCCACCGCGTTCACGGGCAGCTCCCGGAGCTGCGTCCCGGTCGACCTCCGTGATGGCCGCACCTGGTGGTGTGTGAACGAGGGCGACCGGGAGACCCCGGTGCTGACCCTCGGCGCCGGCGGCCACGAGAACCGCCCAGTCCGCGACCTTCGACCCGGCGACCGCATCATCGTGCCCGCAGGCGAAGGGGCGGAGTCCATCCACGCTCGGCTCGTGACGGCCAGCCGGACCAGCAACGATGATGTGCAGTCTCTCGATCTCATCCTGAGCCAGTTCCGCGCTGCGGCACGGCATGTGATCACGAGCAGCGCCACCCAGCAGGCGGCGGCGGACCGTGTTCGAGTCGCGGGAGCGGAGGCACCTGGCCAGCTGCCGGCGTGGGGGAAGGGGACGACCATCGCCCCCCGGGAGCCCGGCGATGTCGCTGCGGTGTTCAAGGCAGCCGGGCGCCCGTGCCCTGACCTACCTCTCATCTACGCGGTAGCTGACCGCCTCCGCGGGCTGAACCGCACCCTGGGCCGGTTCATCTCGGCCATCGCTGCCGGCCGTGGCCGTGACACGCTCAACCAACTTCGGGCACTCGTCGGCGATGCAGCCGACGAGCTGCTCGACGAGTTCATCGTCGCCGAGGTCGTGAGCGTCGGCCCGGCCCGGAACGTACCCGCCAACGTCGCCGGACGCATCCGATGAGGGAGCCGCCACCCGCCGCCGGCATTGCAGTTGACGCCCCGACCGAACTGCGTTTCACTGGGCGGTGCCGAGCATCGGCACACAACAGAACTTCCGACTTCAAGCAATTGGGGCTGGGCCGAACCGCTCTAAGCGGACCCGGTGGCCAGCCAGACCGTTCACTTCAACCACGGGAGAAGCCATGACCACCGCAGCTCGCGGGGCGCCCTCAGCGTCCCAACTTCCGCCTCCTGGTGCGGCGCAGAGCGCCACCAACCGGCTCGAGCAAGTGCTCGTCCAACACCTGCTCGACAACACCGTCGAGGCGTTGACCGACCGGAGCGGGGCACCGCACCCGTTCCCATGGAGCCCCGACCAGCACGTCCGTGTGGGCGTGCTCGGCCCGACCTTCGCACCGCCGCCAGCCCCCGCCGCCAACGGTGCCGACGGAGACGCTGACGACTCCGACGAGGGCGTACCCGCCGGTCGCCCTGTCGTCGTCCCGCCCATCGACAACCGCGGCGTCATCGGGGTCGACTTCGTGGTCGCCGGCGACGTCACCAGCATCGACCTGGACATCGACGTGGAGTTCGCGCTCTACCACCCGCTGCTGCCGCCCTTCGCTGACATCAACAAGGAGGCGCAGACCCGTGCCGCTGCCGTCGGCGGCAACAGGAGGCGCCGGCCCACCGTTCCCGTGAACCCGGCGTGGCGCCGCGACGACCGCCACGTGTCCTTCGCCATCACGGTCCCGGTCTCGGCGGACGAGGCGCAGATCGAGAGCACCGACATGCCCGGCGGCGACCCGCTGCTCGGCGACGTGGGCGCTGCGGTGGCCAGCCACTTCACAGACCCCGACGCGCTCTTCAAGCTCACCAACAACCAGACCCTCCCGGTGGCAGCCGCCATGGGCACCGAGGCTGAGTTCCGCCAGGCCCTGGCCGGCCGCCGCGACACCAGCTGGCAGCCCCTGGCCCCCGAACCCCATCTCACCGTGACGACCACGCCCACCATCAACGGTGACATCGCCGTATCGGTGTCGCTGACCAACGCGCTCGTCCTCACCGACCGGGCCATCCAGGACCTGGCCGTCTACGACACGCGCATGACCGTCACCGTCGCCGACCCGACGCGGCTGGTGCCACAGCGTCTCGGCTTCGCCGACGACGACGTTCGCTACGCCGAGGTCGCCACCGTGGTCGGCCGGGGCCGGGGCTGCGTCGCACGTCCGGGCGGCGGGCCCAACGTCGTCGTGGCGGAGACGCTGCCGCTGCACATCCAGCAGCACGCCCAGAGCCTCAACCACGGCGCCGACATCAAGTTCGCGAGCCTGGCGGCCAGCTACGCCCCGACCCTCGACGCGCTGGCCGCGGCGATGCGCACCTTCTTGCGGAGCTGGGACTACAGCGCCGCCGTCACCTCCGACGAACGGGACCAGATCACCAAGCTGCGCGACTCCTTCGAGGTCGAGGTCGAACGCTTCGAGCTCGGATGCGACCTGCTGCGCAACGACCCCCACCTCGACCGTGCCTTCGCGTTGGCCAACCGCACCTTCGCCGCAGCAAAGGGCCCAGCCGCTGGCTGGCGTCTCTTCCAGCTCGTCTTCGTGGTCACCGAGATGGGTGCCCTCGCAGGGCGCGAGAATCCTACCGACCCGCGCCTGCGCGAAGAGCTCGATGCCGTCGACGTCCTGTGGTTCCCCACCGGCGGCGGCAAGACCGAGGCCTACCTCGGCCTCATCACCGTGGCGCTGTTCTACGACCGCCTCCGAGGCAAGGAGCGCGGCACCACGGCCTGGATGCTGTTCCCCCTCCGCATGCTCTCCGTGCAGCAGCTCGCC
>JBOGID010000490.1:0-11258 GCA_050742295.1 Acidimicrobiales bacterium
ATGGCCAGTTCGAGGATCGCCGCCCGGGCCAACCGGGCGGCCGGCTTGCGGGCCCAGGCGGTGTCGAAGTCGAGGCCCGTCCGGCTCGGCGCCGGAGGCCGCGGCACCGTGCCCGGCCACGTCGGAGCCCGCAGCGGGAAACCCCGGCGCGGCAACAGGCTCACGTCACGTCCGCCATCAGGAGCGGCGGGGCGTGGAAGTGGGTGATCGACGGGTGGCGGCCGACGACGTCCTCCGCCATCTCCAGCGCGTCCCGCAGCGTCGACGCCGGCTTGAAACCCATACGCCTCACGGCTTTCGGGTCGCCACCGACGATGATCACGCCGCCGAGGTGGTCGAGGGCGTGAGCGCCCCAGTACCACATGTAGAACGGGTGGACGCCGTGGTAGGCGTAGCTCTTCCGGTACAGGTGGATGTACCAGGGGTCGGTGGCGAAGTCCTCCTCGAACTTGGCCTCGATCTCGGCCGGGTCGGTCGTCTGGGTGAGCACCTGCTCGAAGAAGTCGATGTAGCTCGGGTGGTGGACCGGGTGGAACTCCCACGGCGTGGGGTGGCTCATGATCACCACGCCGCCCTGGCGGACCAGGGGCCGGTTCCGGTACAGGTTGAAGAAGTAGCCGAGCCCGAGGCACATGACCAGGATCGGGTTCATCACCGAGTTGACGTTGTACGGGCAGATATAGGGGAGGCCCATGGTGAGCACGTCGGCCTGCCCGTCCACGGGCACCATCTGCTGGCGGTACACGGCCTCGGTGGTGGCGGCGTGCACGGCCTCCACCTCGCCGGCGTTGACCCCCGTCATCCTGTGGGGCGCCTTGATGGCCTGGAAGATGGGCCGGGCGAGGGCGCGAGGCGTGCGGTCGAGGGACTTCTTGACCGTCAGGTAGGACGCCCGGTCGCGGGCTGTCCACTCCCACTCCCTCCTTTGGAGGAAGCGGAAGGCGGACGGGAACGTGTCGGTGTTCAGCGTCGTCTCGATCTGGAAGACCTTGATGCCCTGGGACTTGATCAGCCGCCCCATCCGCCAGTTGGACGCGTGCAGCTCGGACCTGGTCTGGTCCATCACCGACTTGCTGTGCAGGAGCGTGTGCACGTTGTGGTGGTGGCGCAGGCTCTTGTAGGTGGTGAGGCCGGTGCCCAGCGACTTGTGGCCGCCGTCCATGGACACGAGGTTGATGTTCACGTAGACGAGCAGGTCGCTGGTGGCGGCCCGCTTGTTCATCTCGACCAGTTCGCCCTCGGCCGTGTGGCCGACGACGACGAGGTTGGCGGGGTCCTCGGCGTCGTGCTGGGTCAGCAGGCCGTGGGGGGCGAAGGCGTCGTAGACCCGGCTGCCGAGGGCGTGGCGCAGTTCGGCCTCGGTCATGCGCCGGTGAAGCCCGAGGGCGGCGATGAGGACGACGTCGTCCACGCCCGCCTCGGCCGCCAGGTCGAGGACCGCCTCGATGACCCGCTGGCGGTTGTCGGGCCTGGCCATAGGGGGCAGCGGGAGGGACAGGTCGTCGAAGGCGATCGTCAGCCGCATGCCGGGTCGCAGGAGGGCGGGCAGCGGATCGGAGTCGCCGAGGGGGTTGAGGAGGGCGTGGCGGATGGCGGCGTCGGGGTCGTCGAGGGGCGGCAGCGGCTCGTTCGGGTACACCACCCGGCTGCCCACCGGCAGCTTCTCCAGGTGGAACCCCTCCCCGGCGTGGAACAGGATCGGCGGCGTCGACCGGTCCACCTCCAGCACGAACCCCGGACGCGTGTGTGGCCGGTGCGTGCTCACGGCCGCAACCCCATCCTCGACATCGCGCAAGTGGGGGTCATGGACACCATTCGCGCGGACTGATCGGTCGGACCATCCGATCTCTCCGCGCAAGTGGTGCCCATATGGCCCAATTGCGCGAGAACGACGTTCAACGGCGTTTCTCTCCTCGCAGGTCGAACACCACCTTGACGGCTCCGCGGCGGCCGGCGTTGGCGGCGTGGTCGATGGCCTCACGGTAGCGGTCGAGCGTGTACGCGGCCGAGGCCAGGCGGTCGAGGCCGGCGTCGGCGACCAGCTCGAAGGCCAGGTCGAACGTGCGGGGCTGGCCGTCCACCGGCTCGCGCCCGTAGGCGTAGGACCCCCGCAGGGTGATCTGGCGCTGCCACAGGGGCGTGAGGTCGACCGAGATGGTGGACGGCATGCCCAGCAGCACGATCAGGCCACCGGGCTTCACCACGGCCAGGTCCTCCGCCACCGAGGCCTCGCTGCCCACACAGTCGATGACCACGTCGGCCCCGCCCGACAGCCGGCCGCCGACCTGGAGCGAGCCCGTCGCGCGCCGCACCGCCCGCCGTGCCTCCTCCGGCTTCACGACAACGTCGGCGCCGAGGTCGGCGGCGAAGTCCCGCTGCTCGGGGTACTTGGCCACAGCGAGGACTGTGCCCGGCGCGTTGTACCGGCGCAGCGCCGCCACCGCGCACAGCCCAAGCGTGCCGGCGCCGAGCACGAGGACCGTGCCGCCCGCCAGCGACCCGGCCGCCGACAAGACCCCGTGGATGGCGCACGCCGCAGGTTCGACCATGACGGCGGCTTCGTCGGACATGTCCGCCGGCACCCCGTGCAACTGGGACTCGTGGGCGACGAGGCCGGTCGACCAGCCCCCGCCGGTGTCGATGCAGTACCCGGTCTGCATGCCCGGCTCGATGTCCCCGAAGGCGATGCGCTCGCAGCAGTCGGCCCGTCCCCCGGCGCACGCCGGGCAGGGCGGGTCGATGCCCCGCACCGCGCAGCCCAGCACCGGCTCCACGACGACCCGGGTCCCGTCCGCCAACTCGCCGACGACCTCGTGACCCGGCACGAAGGGGAACGAGACGACGGGCTCGAAGTAGCGCGACGACTTGCCGTCGATGGTCGCCAGGTCGGACCCGCAGATGCCGGCCAGCCTCGGCCGCACCCGGTGCCAGCCGGGGCCCGGCAGGTCGGGCTCGTCGACCTCGGTCAACGAGAGGGGACCGACCCACGCTCCGAACCCGGGCGCCAGTGAGCCCGCAATCCGGGCGGCGGCGTAGCGGGGCAGCGATCGCTCGAACAGGAGCGCCCGCACTACGTGACCACCCGCACCTTGCCGCGGGGATTCACGGGGCGGGGCGACAGGGGCAGGGGCGGCCGGGGGGCGCCCGGGGCCTTGGTCCACTGCTCGACGTGCCAGCCCCGCTTGCGGGCGATGGCCGCCAGTTTGGGCTCGGCGTTGACGGCGACCGGGTAGCCCACGGCCTCTAGCATGGGGAGGTCGCTGGCCGAATCGGCGTACACGACGGATTCGGCCATCGACAGCCCGTGTTCCCGGGCGTATTCCTCCATGACCAGGGCCCGCGCCTCACCCGTGGGCGGCGCGTCCAGCAGTTCACCGGTCAACCGCCCCTGCGAGTCGACGCCCATGTGGGCGCACACCACGTCGTCGAACAGCGGGCGCAACGGCTCGATCACGAAGTCGAGGGCGCCGGTGATGAGGACGGTGCGGGTGCCGGCCCGGCGGTGTTCCCGCACCCGCCGGATGCCGGCGGGGAACGACTTCTTCAGCAGGAGATCGGAGAACAGCTCCCACGCGTCCTCCCGCACCCGTTCCGCGGGCGCCCCTTCGTACCGCCGGTAGAAGTTGCGCAGGAAGTCGCCGCGGTCCTTGCGGTCGAGGGTCCACATGCCGGGCGCCGCCTTCAGCATGCGGGTCACGAACCGCACGCGCTCGTCGTCGTCCATCCGCCTGCTGGCCAGCCAGGAGTAGGACTCCACCACGTTGGAGGCGATGAGGGTGTTCTCGAGGTCGAAGGCGGCGAAGTGCCGCTCGGGCGACAACACCGCCCGCCTTGTGCGGTCCTCGCGAGACAGTCCCTCCCGCCTGCCACCGGTCATGCGGACCCGGCCCTGGCGCACCACGGTCGGCATGTGGACGTTGAGGATGTACTCCGTCCAGTCGATGACGTTGGTGTCGAAGGAGAACCGGGCCTGGTCGTCGGCGTCGAGGGACTCCCACAGCGCCCGCAGGCGGGCGTCACCGAAGACCGCTTCGACCTCGGCGTAGGCGCCGTAGAGCTTCACGTAGTCCAGGGCCCGCTCGGCCTGGATGCGCTTCTCCTCGACCCTGCCGCTGACCTCCGCCTTCTCGCCCCGGATGGGCAGCGAGCCGATCACCTTCTCGGCCCCCTTCAACAACGAGATGCCCCGCACCAGCTGCTTCTGCACCCGTCCCCGGCCGCCGAACGACCACGGCGCGACCACGATGGGCTGGCCCTCGGTGTCGTAGATCGGGTGCTCGCCGTAGTAGTCCCGGACGGTGTCGACCAGGTGGTCGTAGCGCAGCGGGTTCCGGGCGCCCGTCGAGACGTGGTAGACGCTCGGCTCCGCGACGGCGGGCGGACCGGCGGCGGCGATGCCCAGGAGGGCCGCCACCACCAGGTCGACGGGGATGACGTCGACGACACTCTCGGGGATGCCGGGGAACTCCTTCAGCAGGCCCCGGCCGTAGGAGATGATGATCGGCTCCGCCATCCGGAAGCCGCGGATCCAGCCCGGCTGGGGGTACTCCAGGGCCGACTCGATGATCGATGGACGGGCGATCGTCAGGGGCACGTCGCCGTGCAGCTCGAGGGCGGCCCGCTCGGCCAGCGCCTTGGTGTAGGCGTAGGCGTCGGGCCAGCCCAGGGCCTTGGCCCGGGACCGGCCCGCCTTGACGAGGAAGTCGGACACCCACTGCTCCCGCAGGCGCTCGCCCTTGGCCGCCAGCAACGGTGGGCCGGCGGCGCCCAGCTCGTGGCGGGCCTCCTTGGCGAACCGCTCGAGCAGCTCGGGGCGCCGGCTCTCGGCCTCGGCGTCCCCCCGGGCACGGCGGATGGCCTCGACCTCGCCCCGCCACGACACGTCGGTCGAGAACGGCGTTTCGGTCAGGGGTGCTTCCGGCGCCCGGCCCCGGCGGTTGCCGGCCACATAGGCGGTGGAGACGGCGATCAGGTGCGGAGAGGCGCCCGCCGCGTGCAGCACCTCCAGCATGCGGGGCGGGCCCAGCAGGTTGGTCTCCATGGCCCTGTCGATGGGGGCGTCGAAGCTGACCAGGGCCGCGGAGTGGATGATCGTGTCACAGCTGGTCAGGAGGGCCCGGCCCTCGTCGTCGAGCCCCAGCCCGTCGATGGACACGTCGCCGCCCACCACGTGCACCCGGGCCGCGATCTGGTCGTCGCACCCCTTGCCCCACTCGGCCTTCAACGGCTTGAAGGCGTCGTTGCCGAAGATCTCCCGGCGGGCGCGGTCGGCGGGCGTGGCGCGCCGGCCGGGCCGCACCAGCAGCACGACCTCGCACCCCGGCACGGCCCGCAGCAGCCGCTCGACGATCGCCGTCCCCAGGAAGCCGGTGGCCCCTGTGACCGCGATCCGCTGGCCCCCGAGGACCTCCCTGATCATTCCCGCATCTCTAGCAGGACCGCAGCGGACCCATTGGCGTTACATCGCGCTGGGGCGGTCATTGCATCCGAGGTGGCGGTCACGGAGAATGTGCAGCAGTGCGCGGGACGAAGATGGCGGCCGTCTTGGCACTGCTGGCGTCGGCGTGTTCCAGCCCGCTGGCCAACGAGGAGGCGTTCCCGGCCCCCACCGACCCGTTGACGACAGCCACGCCCTCCACCACGACGGCCGTCACCACGTCCACGTCCACGTCCACGTCCACGACCACGCGCCCGCCGGCGGTGCCCGGCCTGCTGACGTTCCGCGGCAACGCCACCCGGACCTATTACGGGCAGGGGCCGGTCCCGGCATCCCCGGCCGTCCTCCGGCGGTTCCCCGACCAGCCGATGTGCTCCGAGTCCGCCGAAGCCAACGCGCCGCCGACCCGGTGGTGCGGCACGGGTTGGACGGGCCAGCCCGCCGTCGTCGAGCGCAACGGGACGACGTGGCTGATCTTCGGCGCCTACGACGGCGCCGTCCACTTCGTTGACGCCGACACCGGGCGCCGGCTCCTCCCGGATTTCCAGACGGGCGACCTGGTCAAGGGCTCGGTGACCATCGACCCCGACGGCTACCCGCTCGTCTACATCGGATCGCGGGACAACAACTTCCGCGTCATCGCCATCGACCGTCCCGTGCCGACCGAGCTGTGGCGCCTCCCCGCCGACGCCGTGAGCCCCGTCCTCTGGAACGACGACTGGGACGGTGCGGCCTTGGTCGTGGACGACTACCTCTTCGAGGGCGGCGAGAACAGCCAGTGGCACGCGGTCAAGCTGAACCGCTCGTACGGGGCAGGCGGGCTCGTCTCGGTGCGCCCCGAACTCGTCTTCCACGCCCCGGGATGGGACGCCGAGCTGCTCGGCGCCATCGGCGACTACCAGGTGTCGATCGAGGGCTCGGTCGCCATTCACGCCAGCACGCTGTATTTCGCCAACTCGGGCGGGCTCGTCCAGGGGTGGGACATCGGCGGCCTCAAGGACGGCCGCGACCCGACAAGGACGTTCCGGTACTGGACGGGCGACGACACCGACGCCACCGTCGTCGTGGACGACGAAGGCATGCTCTACGTCGGCTCGGAGTGGGAACGGCACACCGACCGCGCCCGCCAGGTCGGCCAGATCCTGAAGCTCGACCCCCGCCGGGCTGACCCGCTGGTGTGGTCGGTCGCCGACCAGTCCGTCGTGCCGCCCGAAGAGGTGGCCGGCGTGTGGGCGACGCTGGCCATCCACCGAGACCTTGTCATCGTGCCCACCAACGGGGGCCGCCTGCTGGGCATCGACCGCCGCACGGGCGCCGTCCGCTGGACCAAGCATCTGCCCGGGCCGCTCTGGCAGTCCCCGGTCGTGGTGGACAACGTCCTGCTCCAGGGCGACTGCTACGGCATCCTGCATGCCTACGACGTTTCGAACACGGCCGCCGACCCGCCCGAGCTGTGGACCCTCGGCCTCGGCGGCTGCATCGAGTCGACGCCCGCGGTCTGGAAGGGCCGCATCTACGTCGGCACCCGGGCCGGCTTTGTCCTGACCATCGCCGACCGCTAAACCGCTGCCCGGGCGCTCCGCCCCGACACCTGTGGCTCCAGTTGGCTGCTGTTGTTTGTGTTGCTACCGTGGTCAAAGTGGGGAATGGGGGGCGTGTCGTCGCGTCGGTGCTGGTCGGGGCGTTGTGCGCCCTGTCGATCGCGCCGTCTTCCCCCGTGGCGGCGTCCCCCGTTCCCACTGCCCAGATCGACACGCCGGCCGACGAGGCCCGCCTCCTCAAGGCCGTCGAGGAGTCCCTCGGACGCAAGCGGTCCCTCGACGCCAAGGTGGCGGAGCTGGACGGCCGGCTGCGCGAGACCCAGACCGAGCTACGGGCCGCCCAGACCCGGCTCACCGCCCTCGTGGCCCGGGCCCGCACGACCGAGGTCAAGCTCAACGAGGTCCGCCAGGATATGGCGGACGCCGAGAACGCCCTCCGCGAGCAGGCCATCGCCGTTTACACCGGACGTTCCCATGCCGGGCGGCTCACCGACCTGCTGGTTCACGCCGCCAACATCGGCGAGATCGCCAACCGCCAGTCCTACATCAAGGCGGTGTCGGCCACCCAGGCCGACCTTGTCCTCGTCAAGGAACGGCTCCGGGACCGCACCAACGACCTGCTCCAGGCCCTCACCGCCGAACGGGGCGGGGCCGAGGCCGAGCGGAACATCATCGCCACCCGCACGGCCAAGGTGCAGGCGGACCGGGATGCCCAGGCCGCCGTCCGCTACCAGGTCAACGTCGAGATCGCCAACTACGACGTGCTGCTCAAGGAGATCATCGGCCGCCAGGACGAGTTCGAGGCCCAGGCCCGTGAGCTCGAGGCCCAGTCCGCCGCCGTCGCCGAGTCCCTGGGCCGCCGCACGTCCTCCTCGTCGAGCAGCTCCGCGTCCCCCTCGGCGTCGTCATCGTCCTCGTCGGGCGGGCGCCTCGGCGCACCGCTGTCGAGCATCCGCATCTCGTCGTCCTTCGGGTGGCGGATCCACCCCGTGTTCGGCTCCCGCCGCCTCCACACCGGCGCCGACCTGAGTGCCACGTCGGGCACGCCTATCCGGTCGGCGGGGGACGGCGTGGTGGTGAGCGGGGGCTGGCTCGGCGGGTACGGCAACGCCACCGTCATCGACCACGGCGGCGGCCTGGCCACGCTGTACGGCCACCAGAGCGCCCTCCTCGTGCGGGCCGGCCAGGAGGTCGAGCGGGGCCAGACCATCGGACGGGTCGGCTGCACGGGCACGTGCACCGGCCCCCACCTGCACTACGAGGTCCGCATCAACGGCAATCCGGTGGACCCCTCGCCGTATCTCTAGGCCAGAACGGGCGGGGCCTCGGCGATGACCAACAGGGCGTCCCCGGCGGCCAGTTTGCGGTCACCGGACGGGTTGACGGCGGGGGCCGTCCCCTCGGGCCCGAACACCCCCACGAACAGGGCGTTGTACTGCGACTTGAGCGTCCCGACGACCTCCTGCACGGTCTTGCCCACCATGCTGGGCGGGACCGCGACCCGGTGGAACTCCTGGCCCTCGGGGTGGGTGAGGAGGTCGCTCATCAGGTACGACAGCCCGTGCACGGTGGCCGAGGAGGCCAGCAGGGCCCCCGTCATCTCGGCCGTGACCACGAGTTCGTCGGCCTTGGCCCGCCGGAAGTGGCCCCGGTTCTCCTTCTTGACGACCTCCACGCACGTATAGCAGGCGGGGTTCAGCGACTCGATGGCGAGCACGGTGACCAGGGTGCGGGCGTCGAGGTCCTCGGTCGCCGACCCGGTGGCGGTGGCGTCGGCGACGATGATGGCGCAGGCGGCCCGTTCGACTCCGGCCCGGCGCAGGTCGTCGGTGGTCGTCGGGTTGCCCCGGATGAACGTCACCCGGTCGTCGTCGGGGTAGGGGTCGGTCGCCATCTGGGCCAGCAGGACGACGTTGCCCTTCTCCATGGCGTGCTTGCCCAGCAGTTCGCGCAGGATTTCGGTGCCGTGGCTGTTCCAGCCGCAGATGACGACGTGGCCGCTGCCCTTGAATGTCCCCATGCCTGCCCCTCGAAGGATGACGGTCGAGACGAACCGCGAGGCCAGCGAGCCGGTGGCGAACGCCACCAGCCCGTACCCGGCGATGCGGACGATGTAGTACGCGACGAACCCGAGCGCCGTCCCCATCTTGATCGGCGAGGTGTTCTCGAACAGCGTGCGGGCCAGCCACACGTAGGCCGAGCCGATCCCGCCGACCGCCTCGTTGGTGCCGTTCTCGGCCAGGTACATGAGAAGCGGCGCCACGATCAGCACCAGTCCGGACACGATGGCGGCCCGCTTGAACCGCTGGCTGATGCGCCTGGCTCGGCGGGCTGACACAGGGGCCTGTTGCACGCGGCGAAACTAGCGGGATCAGCGACGACTACCTCTACCGACTCTTCCGCGAGCTGGGCCTGTCCGACTTCTGGGCCGACACGGCGCGCGTGCTGGTCCAGGTGCCGCTGTCGATCCTCATCGTCGTCGTCCTGGCCGTCGTGGTCAGCCGGCTCGGGTCTCGGATCGTGCGGAGGTCGGTCCAGAGCCTGGTGGCGCGCTCGACCTTCCCGCGGGACGGCCAGGTGCGGGTCGGGTCAAGAGCGGAGACCCTGGCCGGGGTGGCGGCCAGCGTGCTGCGGGTCGTGGTCTGGACCATCGCCGTCCTGGTGATCATCGACAAGCTCGGGATCAACGCCGGCCCCGTGCTGGCGGCCACGAGCATCGCCGGCGTGGCCGTGGGTTTCGGCGCCCAGTACCTGGTCCGGGACTTCCTGTCGGGCTTCTTCACCCTCGCCGAGGACCAGTTCGCCGTGGGCGACGTGATCACGGTCGTCGACATTACGGGCACGGTCGAGGAGGTGAACCTGCGCACGACCCGCCTCCGGTCCGACGACGGGACGGTGTGGTTCATCCCCAACGGCGAGATCCGCAAGGTCGGGAACTCGGCCAAGGACTGGTCACGGGCGGTGGTGGACGTGGCCCTGCCGGCCGAGGCCGACATCTCGACGGCCACGGCCGTCATCGCCGACGAGATCGCCAAGCTGCCGGAGGACCCGGCCTGGGCCGACGTCGTGGTGGAGCCGCCTCAGCTGCTGGGGGTGGAGGCCATGGGGACGGAGGGGTACACCATCCGGGTGGCGGTCAAGACCAAGCCCGCTCAGCGCACCCGCGTGGCGCGTGAGCTACGGGTGCGGATCGGCGCCCGCCTGCGCAACGAGGGGATCGTGCCCCTGCGGGAGGTGGCGACGGCCGGGGTGGTGTCTCCGGAGGGCCCGGCTGGCCCCGCGGGCCCGGCGGAGGACGAGTCACCGTCCGAGTAGCTCCTCGAACAGCTCGAGGTGCTCCCGGACGCACCGGTCCATCGAGAAGTACCCCTCGGTGGCGGCCCGGCACTTGGCCCGGTCCAAGGTGTCGACGGCGGCGATGGCCTCGGCCATGTCCGCCTCGTCCTCACAGAGGAACCCGGTCTTGCCGTGCTCGATGACCTCGGGGGCGGCGCCCTCCCGGAAGGCGAGCACGGGCGTCCCGCAGGCGAGGGACTCGAGCATGACGAGGCCGAACGGCTCGTTCCACCGGATCGGGAACAGGGTGCAGCGGGCCCCGGCCAGTAGGCGGACCTTCTCCTCGTGCGGCACCTCGCCCACGTAGCGGATGTCGGCGCCCAGGTGGGGGGCGATCTCCTGGTCGAAGAACTGGTGCTCCCACGGCTCCCGGCACTTGCCCGCCATCACCAGGTTGACGCCGGCCTTGCGGGCGGCGACGGCGGCCCGGTGGGCGCCCTTGTCGGGGTTCATGCGGCCGAGGAACAGGCAATAGTCGCCCTTGCCGTCCCCGACCGCGAAGCCGGACGCGTCAATGCCGTGGTGGATCGTGCGGGCGATCTGCAGGTCGGGGACGACGGCCCGCTGGGCGTGGGAGATGGCGATGATCGGCACCTGGTCCGCGATCCGGCTGTAGATGTCGGTCAGTTCGTCGTTGAACGGCCCGTGGTTGGTGGTCACGACCCGGACGCCGGTGCGGTGGGCGGCCAGGACGGGGCCGGCCACCGTGTGGTCGTGGATGACGTCGACGCGGTCGAGGGCGTCGTAGCCGGCCATCACGTGGCGCAGCTCGGGGACGGTGTAGCCGATGCGGTACCCCTCGGACGCTTCGAGGAGCCACTGCCGGCTCACCGGGGACGTCGAATCGCCGGTCGTAAACATCAGGACGTCGTGGCCGGCGCGGGTGAAGCCGCGCGCCAGGCCATCGATCGCCTGCTCGATGCCGCCGTAGAGGGGAGGGGGGA
>JBOGID010000491.1:0-5141 GCA_050742295.1 Acidimicrobiales bacterium
CTCCGGGTCCATCCCGCCCACCGCCGCCAGGGCATCGGTGACGCCCTCATCCGCTGGGCGCGCGACGCGTGCATCGAGGTGGGCGGCGAGGACGTGATCGCCTTCCTGGCCCTCCTCGCCGGCGGCAAGGAGATGGAAGGGCGCATGGGCGGCAAGCGGGGCCTGCCGTCGGTCCACCGGTTCGCTACCGTCCGCTGCTGGTCGGTGCCGCTGCTGTGGAACCGCGCCCGCCCCGACCCGGGCCCGAGCGGCCTGCGGGTCTCGCAGGCGGGCGCCGACGACGTGGACGAGATGGCGGGGCTGTGGTCGCAGGTGGCGCCCCAACGGCAGTTCGCCCCCGTTCTCGACGCCGCCGCCTTCTCGGCGTGGGTCGACGCCGCCCCCGGCCTGGGCCTCCCGTCGTACTGGCTGGCCCGCCGGGCCGACGGGAAGCTGGCGGGGTTCGTGGGCATCTGGGACCAGGAGGGCTTCAAGCGCCTCCAGCTGACCCGGTACTCGCCCCGCGCCCGGGCGTTCCGGGCCGCCTTCAACGTCGCCGCGCCCCTCGTCGGCGGGGCCCGGCTGCCGCGACCCGGGCAGTCCGTGCGCCACCTGATCGCCGTCCACCCGTGCGTGCCGCCGTCGGCGCCCGGCGTGTTCCGGTCGCTCCTGCTCGCCGCCTACGGCGAGCACCGCAAGAAGGGCTACTCGTTCATCACCGTTGGCCTCGACGTCGCCGACCCGCTGACCCCAGACCTGAAAGGCCTGCTCGGCCAGCGCACCGACGTGTGGTGCTGCGTCGCCACCCTCGGCGACCGCTGGACGGGGCGTTCCCTGGAGGACCGCCCCGCCTACCACGAGATCGCCCTCGTCTAGCACGGCAGGGGCGCCGCCCGGCGGCCGCCTACGGGGCCTTGGCCAGGCCGACGCCGCGGTCGGCCACGTCGACGCCGTTGCTGAACACGTCGGTGCGGGCCGAGGCCAGCAGCTTGGCCAGCACCGTGCGGGCGGTGGCGGGCACGGGCGTGGACCGCACCGCCTCCCACCACAGGGCGGCCACGCCGGCGACGTGGGGGCAGGCCATGCTCGTACCGTTCAGGTCGCGGGTGCCGCCGCCGACCTTCACCGACTTGATGGCGACACCGGGGGCCGAGATCTGCGGGAACGTGTTCGAGAACGGCGCGATGTTCAACGTCGCCCCGTCCTGGCCCACGGCCCCCACCGAGACCACGCCCTCGGCGGCAGCCGGGAGGGAGACGGCGATCTCGTAGTCGGGGTCCTGCTGGCGCTCGCTCTCGTTCCCGGCGGCGGCGACCACCACGGCGCCCGGCCCGAACGCCTCCTGCGCCTTCACCAGTTCCATCAGGGCGTCGAACATGCGCAGGTTGGCCCGGTAGGCCTCCAGGGCCCGGGACGTGGCCAGGTCGGCTGGCCAGCCGTCGCCCACCAGGCTCTTCACCATGCCCGGGAAGTCGAAGCCGAGGGACATGGAGATGACGTTGGCACCGCCCTGGATGGCCCACTGGATGCCCCGGAAGAGCATGTCCGAGCTGCCACCGCCCTCGTCGCCCAGCACCTTGCCGATGAGGGCCTTGCTCACGCCCCGGGCCACGCCGATGCGGGCGCCGCCCACGTCCCGCCCGAAGACGGTGCCCGCGCAGTGGCTGCCGTGGCCCTGCTTGTCGCCGTCGCCGCTGCCCGAGAAGTCCATCTGGGTCAGGTTCACGCCCGCGAAGGCGGGGTGGGACGCGTCGATTCCGGTGTCCAGCACCGACACCACCACGCCCGCGCCGGTGAACCCCGACACGTTGGCCCCCACGGCGGCGATGCCCCACGCGTCGCCAGCCGCCGCCGTTCCCGCCTTTGCGGCCTTGCCCTTGAGCTTCACCGGGTCGATCAGCCTGGTCGGCATGGGCGGTGCGATGGCGGTCACTTCGGGATCGCGCGCCAGGTCCCGCACGTCGCCCTTGTCCAACCGTTCCAACTCGACCCGGGGCTCGGGCGGCGGGGCATCGGCGGCGGACGCCCGGGGACCCCCGCGTGCCCGGCTGCGCGCCCCTGCGCCTCCAAATGGTTCGTTGGTCGCTGCTGACTGGAGGTCTCGAAGGACGATGTATTCCCGCACTTGTTCTCCCCTTCTCGATCGATCGGGTACCAGGACACCACGCGGCCCCAAGGCCGTCTCTCCCTAGAACCACGCCGGGGCCGCCCCCGTACATCGCCTTAGTACATCGGCGCCTTAGTACATCGGCGCCTTAGTACATCGGCTTAGTACGTCGGCCTCGCCATCGTAGGTCCGGCCCCGTCGCACCGCCGACTGTCGCCGTCCGTCCGTACACTGGCGGCCATGGCGGATTCGCTGGCTTCTGCAGAACACGTCCCGATGCCGCTGCACATCCATGTGCTCCACGGCAGCCTGCTCTTCGCCTCCTATCCGGTGCTGGTGGGCCACTACCGCGGCGACCCCATCGCCGGCGCCGAGGGGTACCTCGACGCCCGCCTCGATGGCCGGCTGTCCAACCGCCAGGTCCTCGACCGCTACCCGCGGGAGATCGGGGAGGTCGTCCGCCTCACCAACGACCGCGACCGCCCGCCCGGGGCCCTCGTGGTGGGCCTGGGTGGGCGCGGCGAGCTGACCGCCGCGGGCCTGGCCAAGGCCGGGCGCGACGCCGCCCTGGAGCACGCCCTGCGCTGGCTGGAGCGGCCCGACGCCCGCATCGAGGTGGCCACACGCTCGATCGGGCTCACCAGCGTGCTGCTGGGCACGTTCGGGGTGGCCAGCCTCACCCTGCCGGCGTCGGTGGCAGCGGTGGTCGAGGGGGTGGCCCTGGCCAACGACATCCTCGTCAAGCGCGACCTGGCCGACCAGGTGCGCATCGGGGCCATCGAGTTCGTGGAGCTCTACGCCACCCCGGCCGAGGAGGCGGCCCACGTGGTGCGCGACATCGAGCAGTACGTCCCCGCCACCTTGCGGGCCACGGTCACGCTGCTCCCCGAGTCCCGCATGCGGCTGGGGGAGGGGCGCCGCCCGGCCCGCTGGGCCGCCGACTACGGCGCCGGCATCTGGAGGCGCCTGATCGTCAGCGGCAGCAAGCCCGACCGCGACGGGCGGATGCAGCTCGAGTTCACGTCCCTGGGCGCTCAGGCGGGGGCCGACCGCCACACCCACTCGGTCGACGTCCGCCTCGTCGGCCGGATGCTGCGCGACTCGGTCCAGCGCTCGGCGGTGGACGGTCGGGTCAACACCGCCCTGTTCGAGATGCTGTTCCCCAACGAGGTCAAGCGGGAGCTGGCCAGCGCCGAGAACCTGCAGCTCGTGGTGGACCAGTACACCGCCGACTTCCCGTGGGAGGCCCTGAGCGACCGCGGCTCGCTGAGCGGGGCCCGGCCCCTCGCCCGCCGGGCCGGCCTGCTGCGCCAGCTCCAGCTCGACGGCGGCGCCCGCCTGGAGGCGCCGTCGGGCGTGCCCTGCGCCCTGGTGGTGGGCGACCCGCCGGCCATGCCCGAGTTCGACCGCCTGCCGGGTGCCCGCCGGGAGGCCCAGGCCGTGGCCGACCTGCTGGGCGCGACCATGCCCGTCGAGGCCCGCATCTTCGACGACGCCGGGCCGGCCGCTGGCGGGACGGCCGACGCCGGCGCCTCCATCCTGGGTGCCCTGTACGCCACCGACTACCAGATCGTGCACATCGCGGCCCACGGCTTCTTCAACGAGCGGGCCAACCGCCCGCCCTACGGCGGCGTGGTCATCGGGCCGGGGGAGTACCTGACGGCGGGCATGTTCTGCAACATGCGCCGGCCGCCCGACATCGTGTTCCTGAACTGCTGCCACCTCGCCACCGTCGGCGCCACCGCCGACGTCGACGACCCGGGCGCGCCGGCCCGCGAGGCGTTCGTCCGCCAGCGCGCCAACCGGCTGGCGGCCAGCGTGTCCCGCCAGCTCATGGCCATCGGCGTCAAGGCGGTGGTGGCCGCCGGCTGGTCGGTGGGCGACGAGCCCGCGGCCCGGTTCGCCACGACCTTCTACGGCCAGATGCTGTCGGGTGCGACCTACGGCGACGCCGTGCGGCTGGCGCGCGAGGAGGCGTTCGTGGCCGACGGCGGCGCGTCCAACACGTGGGCCGCCTACCAGTGCTACGGCGACCCCGGGTTCCGCATGGTGAGCAAGCGGCAGCGCAAGGCGTCCACCCTGTCGTTCGTGTCGGCCGAGGAGCTGGTGCGGGCCCTGGAGGACATCGCCGTCTCCGCCGGCGAGGCCGACGACGCCTACGCCACCGAACTGCTGAAGACGGTCGAGGGCCACCGGGCCGCGGCCGAGCAGGGCTGGCCCCACCACGCCGAGGTGCTGAGCACCATCGGCCTGGCCTACGGCCAGCTCCGCGACTTCGAGAACGCGGTGGCGTGGTACCGCCGGGCCCTGGCCAGCGACGACGCCGAGCTGCCGATCAAGGCTGTCGAGCAGCTGGCCAACTACGAGCACCGGCTGGCAATGGCCCTGCTGGAGCAGGGGGCCGAGACGGCGGCCGGCCTGGAGGGCGTGGCCAGCGTCACCGAGCTGCGCAAGAAGGCGGGTGAGCGCCTCGACGTGCTCGACGGCCTGGGCGAGACGCCGGGGCGCCGGGCCTACCGGGCGGGGTGGCACAAGCGCGAGGCGCTGGCGGCGCCGACACCCGACGAGGCCAAGGCCCACATCACGGCCGCCGCCCGCGAGTACCTGGCGGGCTGGCGCCTCAGCAGCGTGGGGGGTCGCCGGAGCGACACCTACGGGGCGTTCAACGCCCTCCAGCTCATCGCCCTGGGCGCCCAGCTCGAACCGTCTGACCATGACGAGCTGGTGGCGGTCCTGGCCGCCGAGCTGGGCCCCGGCGACGACTTCTTCGACCGGGTCGCGGTGGGCGACCGGGCCCTGACGGCGTTGTCCCGTGGGGAGATGGCGGGAGGCGTAGCCGAGGTGGCCGCCGCCTACCGCCAGGTGTTCGCCGACCGCTCGTCGCCCGTCGAGCGCAACTCGGTCATCCGCCACATCGACGACCTTGCCACCCTGGCCGAGAAGGTCGGGGCCCCAGCCGCCCCCGGCCTCCGCCAGCTGGCCGACGCCCTGCCCGGCTGACGCCCTGCCCGGCTGACGCCCGGCTGACGCCCGGCCGACGCCCGGCCGACGCCCG
>JBOGID010000492.1:0-2732 GCA_050742295.1 Acidimicrobiales bacterium
CGGCCGGCGTCTGGCTGACCGGGCTCGTCGCGGGCGCCGGTGCCGGCGTCGCGGGCGCCGTCCGTGACGGGGTGGGCGGGTAGACCACCGCAGACTGGCGGCGATCCGAGCTGGTCGCCGCCATCCGGGCGGCGCCGCCGCCGGACCCGGCCGTGACCAACGTGCCCGCCGCCGTGTTCTTCTATGGCGATCGACTCCTGATCCGAGCCCCGGCGCGCCCCGAGCTCGGTGGCGCCGAACGGCTCGACCTCCTCCGCCGCCTGGTCGACGAGCACGGAAGCTTGACCGTGGTGTGGTTCGACGAGTCCCCGCCTGACGTCCGGCTCGGCGACCTCGAATCCGCTTTCGCCCTCGAGGTGGTGGTGAGGGCCGCCGACGGCGACGTCTATCGGGCAACGCCGCGTCGCGAGTAGGTCGATCCGAGCGGCCGACTCCGCCGTGCCGCCGCGGCCGGTGCCCCACGCCAGCCACTACCGTCGGGCCGCTGTGACTGCGACCCTGGCCGAGCGGCTCGGCTACCCGGCGGACGCCCGGCTGCTGATCGTCAACTGCGACGACCTCGGCAAGTGCCACGCCGCCAACGTGGGCGTCTACCAGGCTCTTCGCGAGGGCGTGGCCACCAGCGCCAGCCTGATGGTCCCCGCCCCGTGGGCCCGGGAGGCAGCGAGCCGCTACCGGGGCGAGGACGTGGGCGTGCACCTGACGCTCAACGCCGAGCACGACCTGTACCGGTGGGGGCCGATCACCCAGGCGCCGTCCCTGCTCGACGGCGACGGCGGGTTCCCCCGCACCCTCGTCGACCTGTGGGACCACGCCGACGTGGAAGAGGCCCGCCGCGAGTGCCGGGCCCAGCTGGAACGGGCCATCTACTGGGGCTTCGACGTCAGCCATTTGAACTCACACCTGTCCGCCCTCGAGCTGCGCCCCGAGTTCTTCGACGTGTACCTCGACCTGGCCGTCGAGTTCCAGCTCCCGCTGCGCCTGGGCGACGCCTCGACGGAGCGGGTCGTGGGGTTCCCGTTCCGGCAGCTGGCGGGCGACCAGGGGGTCATATTCCCCGACCACTTCGTCCGGGTGCGGGGCGTGGGGAGCCGGCGGGCCATCGAAACTGCGCTGGTCGACCTCCCGCCCGGTGTCACCGAGGTGTACCTGCACCCCGCCATCGACTCGGCCGAGCTTCGTTCGCTAGCGCCCGACTGGGGTCCCCGGGTCGACGACTTCGACTTCCTCACCTCCCCGGGCGCTCTGGGCTCGCTGGCCCAGCGGGCGGGCGTGACGCTTCTCGGCTACCGGGCCTTGCGCGACCTCCAGAGGCTGGAAGCCCGCTCGGGGCCGGGCGCGGGCAGCGGCGGGTGACCCTCGACCGCGGGCGGCTCCACGAGGACGCGCTGGCGGTCTGAGAGCATCGCCACCACGTCCGGAGGCGCAGGGGGACGGCGGGCCCACGCCGAGTTCCCGGGGCAGTACTTGAACAGCAGGCTGTAGCGGTCCTCCTGGCCGTTCCAGGGCACCGTGCAGTGGAACAGGGCCTCGGTGAACACCACCAGCGACCCCGCCCGCTGGGGGACCTCCTCCACGATCCGCTCGGCGCCCGGCGGCAGGGGCTCCTCGGCCCGGTGGCTGCCGGAGATGCAGCCGAACCCGCCGTCGCCGGGCCGGGCGTCGGTCAGGGCCCAGGAGAACGCCACCATGCCGTTCCACATCTGCCCGCCTCGGTGCACGTAGAACTGGGACGGGTCGAACGGCTGCACCGGCCCGTGGAGGCCGAGGCCCGACGTTCCCGGGCGCATCACGATGCCGTAGGAGTGGTCGAGGCGGGCCGTCGGCCCCACCAACTGGCGTAACGAATCGAGCACCAGCGGGTGGTCGATGAGGGCGCGGAACCCCTCGTGCCACCCCAACAGCTCACCGTGCTCGCCGAACCGCTGCTGGTCGACGGTCGCCCCCGCCCTCGGCAGCTGCCGGGCGGCGATGGCGTCCCGTAGCTCGGCCACCTCCGCCGCGGCCACGACGTCCTCGAACAGCACCCAGCCCCGGCAGTCGAACACGTAGCGGTCCAGCGGCGAGAACCTCACCGCCGTGAACCTACCGACCTAGGCGGCTGGTGTCTTTCGCTTTCGACCCTTCGGGTCGAGGCGGCCGACCTGCCCCTGACCTGCACCTTTGCGATGCAGAGCCGCCGCAAGCAGGGCGGTCGGCCGCCGAGGGAGGGCTTAGACACCAGCCTCCTAGGCGACGGTGCCCACCACCGTCGGCTGTCTCACGGACGCCACGACCCCGCCCGCGACCTCGTCGGTGATGGCCAGGGCCGAGACGTTGCCGGCGGCCTGGAACGCCACCACCCGCGGGCGCTCGCCGAGCACGCCGACCGAGATCTTGGCCGAGCCGACCACGGCCCAGAGCTGATAGGTCCGGCCCGAGGGGAGCGTGGGCAGGTTGGCGTTGGTCAGGTACCCGGTGCCGTCGGGCAGCAGGACGGCCTCGGCCGAGTACTGCCCGTCGGTCGAGGTGAGCGTGGCCCGGCGGGCAGCGGTGTCGCGGGCAGCACTCGCGGCCGCCGCCTCGACGTCCCCCCTGGCGAACCGGTCGACCTTGTCACTGGTGTCGACGACCTTGACGACCATGAGGCCCATCAGGCCGACGGCGGCGGCCGCGGCCACGGCCGCGGCGGCCCGCACGGGTGCCGACTGCCGCTGGCGGCGCCGCTCCCGGGCCGCGCCCAGGGCCACCGG
>JBOGID010000493.1:0-17000 GCA_050742295.1 Acidimicrobiales bacterium
CGGTTCTCGCGGTTCTCATGGCTCGACCCGTGAGGCTACGCGCCGCAAGAGCGAGTTTGCGCCCGGGAGCGGGCGGGAACCCTCAGGCTCAGCCGCTTCAAGGAGGCAAGGATGATCGGATTCATCATCGGGCTCATCATCGTCGGTCTGATCGCCGGTGCAGTCGCCCGTCTGCTCGTACCCGGCCGCGACCCCATGGGGATCGGCGCCACGATCGTGTTGGGGATCGTCGGTTCGTTCGTCGGTGGTTTCCTGGCCGACGTGCTGTTCCGGAGTGACGCCGCCGACCGGGGCCTGAGCCCCGCCGGCATCATCGGGTCGATCATCGGTGCGGTGGTCGTGCTGCTGATCTACAACGCCGCCACCAGCCGGCGCGGCGTGCGGGTGTAGCCAAAGCCGAACCCGTCGAACGAGCTACACGGTGAGGGGCGTCCCTTCGGGGCGCCCCTCTTGCGCGGCCGGCGCCGGTGCCTCCGCCCCGCCGGGAACCAGCGGCTCGCACGGGACCCATCCCTCCACGACCGTCCCGCCGCTGGGCTCGGACCACAGGTCGAGGGTCCCCTCCAGGGCGTCCATGCGGTCGGCCATGTTCTGGAGGCCCGACCCCCTCTTGGCCGCCACCAGGTCGCAGCCTTGCCCGTCGTCGGCGATGGTGAACCGGAGCTCCTGCGGACCCCCCACCACCCGGACGGTGACCGTCGAGGCCTGGGCGTGCTTCGCCGCGTTCTGGAACGCCTCGAGGCAGCAGAAGTAGACGGCGGCCTCGACCTCTTGGGGGTAGCGGGCCACGTCGACGGCCTCCACGACCAGCGCAAACGGCACCCGGGTGGCCTGGCCCCGCAGCGCCGTCGGGAGCCCCTCAGCCGCCAGGAGCGGAGGGTAGATGCCGCGGGCCAGGTCGCGAAGGTTCTCCAGGGCGTCGGAGGCGTTGGTGCGGATCTCGGCCAGGATGTCGTCGATGGGCTGGCCGGCGGCGGCGACCTGCTCGGCCAGCCCGACCATGACCTTCAGGGCCACCAGCTGCTGCTGAGCCCCGTCGTGGAGGTTGCGTTCGAGGCGCCGGCGGGCCTCGTCCTGGGTAGCCAGCAGCCGCACCCGGGACGCCCGCAGCTCGTCCAGGCGGGCCACCAGCTCGGCGTTGAGGCGCACGTTGCGCAGCATGAGGCCGGCCTGGGAGGCAACGTCGGCCAGGAGCTTCTCCTCGGTAGGGGCCATCGTCTCGCCCGCCGGCTTGGTCACGGCCAGGGCGCCCAGCGGCTCGCCGTGGTGGCGCACGGCCACCGACATCGTCGCCCCGGCAATGGCAGGCAGTTCCCCGCCGTCCACCAGCGGCATGGCCTCGGGGGGCGAGCCCGGCCCCGCGTCCTCGGCCGGCCACGAGCAGGCGGGGCGCATCTCGTTCCCCACCACGAGCCACACGTCGGCCCGTGCTGCGGCCGTCCCCTCGGCGATGACCCTCGCCATGCGGGACAGCAGCTCGTCGGTCGCCAGGGCCTCCCCCATGCGGGACGCCATCTCCGACAGCACCTCGTAGGGCGTGGCCCGCTTGCCGTAAACCAGCCGGTTGGCCAGGCGGTCGACCCGTTCCTTGACGGGCTGGAAGGCGACGGCCACCAGGCCCGTCGCCAGGATGGACAGCCACAGGTTGCCGCCCTGGGACCCGATGGCCCCGCCGACGACGACCACCACGGCGACGTAGACGGCGGTGACGAAGGCGGCCAGCAGCCCGTAGAGCAGGGCCCGGCTGATAACCCGCTCGATGTTCCACAGCTTGTAGCGCAGGATCCCGATGAACAGGGCCACCGGTATGAGGGCGAACACGAGCTGGAACACCCGGAACACGGCGATCGGGACGATGTCGATCTCCCGGCCCTGGTAGGTCTCGAAGGCGGTGTCCTGCACCTGGCGGGTCAGGACGAACAGGGCCAGGAACACGGCCGGGACCAGGGCCCAGAACAGCAGGCGCGACTGCTGGCGCTCGACCGTGTCGAGCGAGCGGCGGGACCGGTAGGCCTGGCCGAGCACGCCGGCCACCGGCGTCAACAGGCCGAAGTAGAGGATGACGGCGATGGTGCGGTTGGTGCCCTCCTGGCGGAACGCCTGCCACGACACCAGCGAGATCAGGGGCACGTACAGGACGGCCTTCCCCCACACCCACCCCCGCGGTGGGAGGCGGCCGTCGGGGAACAGCAGGAGGGCGAAGATGTAGGAGATGGCCGCCGTGAGCTGGAAGAAGTGGTGCACCCCCTCCTGGTCGTCGGTCTTCGGAAAGGCCTCGTACACGCCGTAGGCCTGGAGGTTGAAGACGGCCGCCGTGCCGATCATGCCGACGGCCAGCAGGACGGCCGTGCGGTCCCTGGGCCGCAGCCATAACAGGAACCCGGCCAGGGCCAGGTTGAAGAGGCTGAACCCGTAGTCGATGGCCAGCTGGCCCAGCGGCTGCGACCCGTGGGAGGCGTCCGCCATGGCCTGGAAGGCCCGGGCGTACAGGCCGTCGCCCAGGCCCCACTCGTGGAGGCTGTCGTGGAACGAGGGCGAGGCGTTGGCCCACGCCGACAGCCCACCCATGGCCAGCACAAGCACCGCAAAGCCGAGGTAGAAGGCGACGAAGCCCAGCCGCAGGACGTGCAGTGGGGTGAATCTGCGGTTACACGACTCGGCCATTACGGGCTCCGTGAGGGGACGGCAAGCCCCTCTAGGAAACCACGACCTCGCCCACCATGCGCGGGTGCACGAGACAGGCGTACCGGTAACGGCCTGTCTTTGCGAACGTCAGGCTGTAGGTGCCGTTGAACATGAGGCCCGAGGAGACGAACGTGGACCCGTCCCACCGGCCGGCGTCGATCGCCGGGGGCGGGGCGTCCTCGGGGGCGTTGAGGTCGGCCGCGGGGCTGTTGACGGGCTGGAAGGCCTGGGGGTTGAACGTCACCGTGCCGTCGGCGGAAATGATGAACTGCGGCAGGTAGGGCGGGACGTTGAAGCTCACGGTGTGGGGGCCGACCATCGTCCAGGTCACCCTCTCGTTGACCTTGGCCCGGATCGTCCGGGGGATGAACTCGTCGACGAAGGCCATGTCGACGCCGTCCGCGAACCAGCCCGAGAGGGGCAGCTTGACGGGGTTGCCTTCGTCGTCCTTGGCCCGGCCAGCCTTGGCCTCCTCGTAGCTCTCCACGATGGGGTCCGACAGCGCCTGGAGCTCGGTGCGGGCCAGGCGGTCGACGCTCGACTGGGAGGGGACCTGGGTGCCCTTGGCCTTCACCATGATCTCGCCCGACTGAAGAGGGCCGTGGTAGTTGCAGTAGAAGGTGTAGGTGCCGGGGACGATGTCGTCGGACAACTTGACCCGGTAGGTGTTGCCCTGCTTGCCCTCGTAGGGGATGAACCCGCTGCTGTAGTAGCTCTGGCGGCCGTTGAACTCGGGCTGGGGCACCTTCGGGCACGGCGTCCCCGTGTCGAGTGGCGGCGCGCCGGTGGCGAGGTAGCAGGGCTGGCCTGCGGACTGGCGGACCGTGCCGTTGTCGTCGATCATCCCCGGGAGCGGGTCCAGCTTGGCCTGGATCTCGGGCGGCGGCTCGTCGGGGACGTTGCCCGACTTGATGATCTCCCGGACGGGCTTGATGGCCTCGTCGACCATCGTCCCCATCGTCACGCTGTGGCCCTCGCCCGACCACGCCTGGCGGAAGTTCAGCGTGTCACCGGGCCGGACCTCGATCACCTGGGGGTAGTAGCCCAGGAACGAGACCGCCACCTCGTCGAAGTTCCAGTCGACCCGGACCGTGCGGGTGATGGCGCGCGAGTAGTCGTCACCCGAGCCGCCGCAACCGGTGACGAGCAGGCACAGCGCGACGAAACAGATCCCCAGCCTTTTCACGGGCGACATCATGGCACGACCTCCCGGCCAGCGGGATTCGCCGTCAAGCCGCCGGTAACCTTCGGGGCCTTGCGCCGGCATCACCGTCTGTGGGCCCTGGTGGTCGCGTTTCTGCTGGTCGCGTGCGGCGGGGGCGGCGGGGGCGGGGGCGGGGGCGACGAGGCTGGCGGCCGCACAGGCGACTCGCTGCGCATCGCCGTGGGCGAGGACATCTGGCCTCTCACCGGCGTGGGCCCCAGTTCCAAGCACTTCGCCGCCGGCGAGCTGAGCGTGGGAGTGTACGAGCCGTTGTTGCGGCTCGGGACGGACTTCACCGTGCAGCCGGGGCTGGCCGAGCGGTGGGAGCCGGTTGACCCGCAGCGGTGGCGGTTCCACCTGCGCCAGCAGGTGCGGTTCCACGACGGCCGGAACTTCGGTGCCGACGACGTGGTCTGGTCGTGGACCGGCCGCCAGTTCCTCCCCGGGGCTGTCGAGGGCGTCCTCGACTCGGTCGTGAAGGTGGACGAGCACACGGTCGACTTCGTGCTGCGCACGCCTGACAACCGCCTGCCCGAGAAGCTCGTCCACCCCGAAGGGCCGATCGTGCCCCGCAACGGGCACAACGACGCCACGCCGCCGGCAGGCACCGGGCCCTACAAGGTCGTCGAGTACCGGCCCAGCCAGCGGGTGGTCGTGGAGCGCTACGAGGAGTACTGGGGCGAGAAGCCCAAGGTGCGTCGCCTGACGTTCCTGTTTACGCCCGACCCCGCCGAACGGGTCGAGTTCCTGACGAGTGGCGACGTCGACGTGGCCACCAACGTGCCGTGGGAGTCCGTGGCCCAGGTCGAGGCGAAGTCGGGGTTCCGGGTGGCCAAGGCGCCGGTGGGCGCCACCCAGACCCTGTCGTTCAACTCCATGGGCGTGCCGCCGGCACGCGAGGTGCGCCGGGCCGTCGCCCTGTCCCTCGACCGGGCCGCCTACGTGGCCGAGGTGCTCAAGGGCAACGGCGAGCCCGGCCGCTGGATGGCCCCCGGCCCGGTGTTGGGCCCGTCCGCGTCGGTGGTGGGCGCCCCGCCCTTCGACGTGGCCGAGGCCCGACGCGTGCTGGACGATGCCGGCTGGCGGCCCGGGGCCGACGGCGTCCGGGCCCGGGAGGGGCAGCGCCTCACGCTGACACTCGTCGGCGGCCAGTCCGTGCCCGAGGCCGGCCTCCGGTTCGTCCAGGCCAAGCTGAAGGACGTCGGCATCGAGGTGGCCATGAAGTATGGCCAGAGCATCGCCACCTACCAGGAGTTCCGCCAGAAGGGCTTCGACCTCGACCTGGGGATGCCCAACCAGAACAACGCCGACCCGTCGTTCCTGGTCACCGGCCGGGCCAGCGCGGCCCAGACGGCGGCGGTGCAGACGGCCCCCAACCGGGAGGCGGTCCAGCTGATCTCGGCCGAGCTGATGCGGACGTTCGTCGGCGAGGAGTTCGTTGCCATCCCGCTGGCCCACGTGTCCCGCCTCTACGGGCTTCGGCCGGGCGTCGACCTGACCAACCTCCACCCCTCGGCCATCAACCAGTCGTGGGTGGGCCTGTCGGCTGGTTAGTGGCGGTCGACTCGAGCAGGCCGGTGTCCCGGGCCAGCTCGACGGCCCAGGTCCAGAGGCGCTGGATCGGAGTCGCCGCGCCTGAGGGCGAGACCCGGGCCGGGCAGCCGTGGGTGGCCCACGTGGGCTTGACGGCGGCGATTCGGGCCGTGTGGGGCTTGCCGGCCTGAAGTTCGTCGGGGCGGACGTCGATGGCCCGCGGCCTCCCGTCCACTTCGTGGACCTCGAAGTGGGCGGCGTCGAACCACTGCGGGCCGCCCGGGAATGACGGCGCCCCGAGGAACGAGGTGTAGGCGACGATCACGTGGTCGAGGTTGAGGGCCGCGAACCGCATGGCGGGCCGGCTGCTGCGCAGCATGACCTCGACCTTGTCGTCGGGCGCGAGGCCGTAGCCGTCGAGCATGCGGTTCATCAGCTCGGCCAGCTGGACCGAGACACCCGTCCCGAAGTGGAGCCCGCCGTAGATGAAGCTGAGGGCGTCCCGCATGCGGGCCTTGGCCTGGGGACCGGCGCCCATGCGGAACAGTGCCAGGAGGTCTTCCAGCCGGTCGAACATCCACGCCCGGTCCGACTGGGGGAGCTCCTGGAACTCCCGGTGCAGGTGGAAGACCATCGTGTCCACGTAGGCCCTGCCCAGGACGTAGAACCCGTCGATGTCCCCCTTGTTGACCGGCCGCGGCTCGTCCAGCATCATCCGCCACTCCGTGTGCCCCGACCGGACGAGCCCGTAGGGCGGGCGCTCGGCCCGGTCCCGGTAGGCCCGCTCGACGGTCGCCTCGGCCAGGACCGACGAGATTCCGTACAGCTCGACGCGCAGGCTCTCCAGCCGCTCATGCCGAACCCCATCGGGGAGGGCGGCCAGCTTCTCGGCCGTGGGCAGGGTGCGGACGGCGTTCTGGCCCCGCGCCACCAGCTCGCGGCCCTTGGCCGACAGCCGGCTGCCGACCTGGTCGGCGGCGGGCTCAGCCAATCTCGAAGAAGCGGCGGCGGACGACCGTGACCCCGCCCTTCTCGTCCTCCACGATCTCGTGCGTCGCGCCCGCGGGCAGCTCGCCGTCGACGGCCTTGGCCGCCTCCCCCCGGGCGATCAGCGCCTGGACGTACCGGTCGTCGACCTCTGCGTTCCGGTCCCTCTTCTTGGGCACCTACCTAGTCAATCAGCCTTCGGACGACCCGCAAGGCGTTGCCGTCCTCCACCACCTCGTGGGTGTCGAGACGGTCGCCGCGGGGCCGTCCCGGGAGGGCGATGCGGTCCCGGACCATCAGCTCCCGCAGGAAGCCGCGGGCCGTCGCCTCGGCCGTCGAGGGCGTGGCCGGGCCGCCGTCCCTGGCGATGGCGGACACGGCCAGGCTGGGCGGCTCGGCCGGCGCGACCAGCAGCAACGGCCGGTCGCCGAGGCCGAACTCCTCGGCCGCCACGGCGAGGGTCGGCAGCTCGCCACCCCGGGCCCGGCCCCGGGCCCCGCTGAGCGCCATCGACGGCGCCGCCCTCGACGCGGCCGTCACGCTGGTGGCCGTGAGCAGGCCCTTGCTGAAGAACCCGTTGTCCACCGCCTCCGCGTACTTCCCGTTGAACAGCTGCTGGTCGGCCGCCACCAGGTGGGCGGCCACCTGCGACAGGTAGGCGGGCACGATGGGCGCCGCCTGCACGGCGGTGACGAGCAGCCGGCCGGCGTCGACCGACGCCTGCCGGAGCATGTCGCTGTCGGGCGGGCGGTTGGCCTCACGGCTGAGGACCACGACCATGCCCGTCAGGGCCACCAGGAACGCCCCCGTGAACACCCGCGAGTACGAGTGGGGGGCCGAGCTGAGCGTGACGGCAGGGCCGCTGATGGGTAGCTGTTCGGGCGGCTGGTAGACGAAGCAGTTGACGGCGTTGCGCAGGCAATCGGCGTCGACGGCGCACGCCCGCTGCTGGCGGATGGCCCATCCCAGCTGCTCGGCGATGCGGGAGATGCGCGAGTTCCGGTTGAGGACCCCGCCCGTCTCGTTGAGGACGGCCGCCCGCAGCGAGTCCAGCTGGAGGCCGACGAGCATGGCGCTCAGGTCCCCGAACGACTCGTGCAGCGCCGCCACCTCGTGGCTCATGGCGTCCCAGAGCTGGGGACGAATGGCGTCGAGGATGGCGTGGCCGCACTCGTGGGACACCACGTCGGGGCTCTCGGCTGTGTACACGGTCTGGCCCGCCGACGTGCCGTGGAAGAACGTGAGGGTCTGGCGATTGTAGAAGGCGTTGAGCTTGTCGCCCGCGTCGAGGCGGATGTCGAGCTGCGCCCCCCGCTGCCACGTCTGGTTCTTGGGCAGGAGGGGCTGCCAGAACGCCACGGCCCGGGCGAGGGCGTCCACCGCCACCCAGTAGCGGAACTCCGCGGTGCTGACGTCGTGCGGCCCCGTCGAGGGCTGGGCCATGTCGAAGGCCAGCTTCATCCTCGCCTTGGGGAGCTTGGGCACCGGCCGTTCGACGGGCACCGCCCCGGTGGACAGCGGATCGTCCTCCCACACCCGCACCGTCTTGGGTGCGGCCGGCTTCGCCGCTTCGACGCGCTTGCCGGCTGCCTTGACTGGTTTGGCCATGTCCCCGCCTCCTGCACTGAAGAGGCGTTCACCGTAGGTCAGGAGCGGCCATCAGGCATGAGCGGTCGGGGGGGCGGGTAGGCACTGTCCGTGGCGGGCCACCACACCGACGACCGACCCCTCGTCGCCGGTCGCTACGCCCGGGGCGAACGGCTCGGGCATGGCGGCTTCGGCGTGGTGTGGCGCGCCCATGACACGCTGCTCCAGCGGGACGTGGCCGTGAAGGAGATCCAGTTCCCGGCCACCCTCGACGAGGACGAGCAGGCCGCCCTCCGGGAGAAGGTGCTGCGGGAGGCGCGGGCCGCGGCCCGGATGAGCCATCCCGGCCTGGTCACCGTCTTCGACGTCGTCGAGGAGGAAGGACGGCCCCTCATCGTCATGGAACTGGTGGACGCGCCGACGCTCTCCGAGCACGTCCTGCGCCATGGCCCGCTGTCCGACGCCGGCGCCGCCAACCTCGGCTGCCAGGTCCTTGACGCCCTGAGCGTGGCCCACGACGCGGGCATCATCCACCGGGACGTGAAGCCGTCCAACGTCATGGTCCACGAGTCGGGACGGGTGCAGCTAGCCGATTTCGGCGTGGCCTCGATGCTGGACGACCCCAAGGTCACCAGCTCCGGCAACCTGGCCGGCTCACCCGCCTACATGGCCCCGGAGCAGGCCAACAGCCGTCCCGCCAGCCCCGCCACCGACCTGTGGGGCCTCGGCGCGACGCTGTACTACGCCGTCGAGGGACTGCCGCCGTTCGACAAGGGCGGCGCCCTCGCCACCCTCACGTCGGTGGTCAACGACCCGCCCCGCACGCCGCGGCGCGCCGGCGCGATCGGCCCCCTCGTCGAGGACCTCCTGGTCAAGGACGCGGCGTCGCGCCCCCGGGTCGAGGAGGTGCGCCGCCGCCTGTCCGACGTGGCCGAACCGGGCGCCGAGCGCGAACCCACCGACAACTTCGAGCTCGCGATGCCGGTGGCCACCGTCGACGCGCCGGCCCGGGCCCCCGTGGCCGAACCGATCGCCGCCGAGGCGCCGCCCGAGCCCGAGACTCCGCCCGAGCTGTCCCAGCCCGTGCCGGTGTCCGAGCCCGTGCCGGTGTCCGAGCCCGTCTGGGCGAACCCGGCCCCTGCCTCGGCCCCCGCCCCTCGCAGCGAAGCCCCGGCCCGCGCACCTGCTCGGCCTGTCCGCCAGACGAGCGCGCCCCGGCGGAGCCGGGCGCCGCTGGCCGCCATCGCCCTGGCCCTCGCCCTCCTCGGCGGCCTCGTGGCCGTGCTGGCGGCACAGAACGGCGACGATCCCGGCGGGACCGCATCGGGGCCCGGATCGACCACCGTCAGCACCGAGGCGGGAGCCAGAGCCCCGGCCGACTGGGCCCAGTACCGGGACCCGGGCACCGGCTTCACCATCGCCCATCCCCGGACGTGGACGATCTCGCGCAACGCCACCATCACCGAGTTCCGCGACCCGGCGACCAGGGCCTACATCCGGGTCGACCACCAGCAGCCGCCGGGGCCGTCCCCCGAAGGGGCCTGGGCATCGCTCGAGTCGCGGTTCGCAGCCGCGTACGCCAACTACGAGCGGGTGCAGCTGACCCCCACCACGTACAAGGGCTACCGGGCGGCCCTCTGGGAGTTCACCTACAGCGACGGCGGCGCCGATCTCCACGCCTACGACCTGGGGTTCATCGCCGGCAGCTACGGCTTCGCCCTCAACTTCCAGACCCGGACCGCGGACTGGGAGCGCATGAAGCCGATGTTCGAGCAGTTCAAGGAGTCGTTCAAGGCTCCGAGCTAACCCACCCCAGGTACCGTCTCGGCGTGCGAGGGTTTGGGGCGCAGCCGTTTCGTGGGGGGTTCGGCGACCACCACCACCTCTGGAACCGCGACCCGGAGTTCATCGCCGGGGCCACGCTCGACCGCCTCGTGCTGCGGCGGGTGTGGTCGTTCGCCCGTCCCTACCGCTGGATGCTGGCGGGCTACATCGCCACCATCCTCGCGTCGGCGGTGGTCACGATCATGCCCCCGCTGGTGTTTCGGGCCATCATCGACCACCACGCCATCCCCCGCAGCGATCTGGGCGGCCTCAACCGCCTGGCCGTCCTGGCCGTCGGTCTGGCCCTCACCGACCTCGTCCTCAACCTGGCCCAGCGGTGGTGGACAGCCCGCATCGGCGAGGGGCTGATCTTCGACCTCCGCTCGGCCCTGTATGAGCACGTCAATCGCATGCCGTTGGCCTTCTTCACCCGCACCCAGACGGGCGCCCTGCTGTCCCGCCTCAACGGCGACGTTCAGGGGGCGCAGCGGGCGTTCACCACCACCCTCGGCAGCGTCGTGCAGAACGTCCTCACCCTGGTGGTCACCCTGACCGTCATGCTGCGGCTGCAGTGGAAGCTGACGCTGCTCACGACGGTGGTCGTGCCGCTGTTCATCTGGCCCGCGAAGCGGGTGGGGCGCCGGCTGCAGAAGCTGACCAAGGAGTCGTTCAACCTGGCGGCGGCCATGAACACCAACATGACCGAGCGGTTCAACGTGTCGGGGGCCCTGCTGGTCAAGCTGTTCGGGCACCCCGAGCGGGAGGCGGCCGAGTTCCGGGAGAAGGCGGGGCGGGTGCGCGACATCGGCATCCGCACCGCGCTCCTCGGACGGGTCTTCTTCGCCGCCCTCGGCCTGCTCGGCGCCATCGGCACCGTGCTCGTCTACTGGTGGGGCACCCGGCTCGTGGTCCAGGGCGCGCTGTCGGTCGGCACGCTGACGGCCCTGGCCCTGTACGTGGCCCCGCTCTACGGGCCGCTGACCCAGCTCACCAACGCCCAGGTCGACGTGATGACGGCGTTCGTGTCGTTCGAGCGGGTCTTCGAGGTGCTGGACGCCCGCCCCGCCATCGCCGACGCCCCCGGCTCGTACGACCTCATCGACCCCGAGGGGCGCATCGAGTTCGAGAACGTGTGGTTCCGCTACCCGGCGCCCTCCACGGTATCGATTGCGTCCCTGGAGGCGGACGCGTCGGCGCCGCTGTCCGACGAGCCGTCCGGGCTCATCCTGAAGGGGGTCGCGTTCACGGCCGAGGCCGGGCAGATGGTGGCGCTGGTCGGGCCGACGGGCGCAGGCAAGACGACGCTGTGCAACCTCGTGCCCCGCCTCTACGACGTGACGGCGGGGACGGTTCGGGTGGACGGCCACGACGTCCGCGACCTCACCATGACGTCCCTGGCCGCCAACATCGGCATGGTGGCCCAGGACCCCCACCTGTTCCACGACACCATCGGGGCGAACCTGCGGTATGCCCGGCCCGAGGCGTCCGACGACGAACTGGTCGACGCATGCCGGGCGGCCCGGATCCACGACCTCATCAGCGGCCTGCCCGAGGGCTACGACACCATCGTGGGCGAGCGGGGGTACCGGCTCTCGGGCGGCGAGAAGCAGCGGCTGGCGCTGGCCCGCGTGCTGCTGAAGAGCCCGGCCATCGTCATCCTGGACGAGGCCACGGCGCACCTCGACTCCGAGACCGAACTGCTCGTGCAGCAGGCGCTGGCCGAGGCACTGGAGGGCCGGACGTCGCTGGTCATCGCCCACCGGCTGTCGACCATCCAGGCCGCCGACATGATCCTCGTGGTGGACGAGGGCCGCATCGTCGAGCGCGGCACCCACGTCGAGCTGATCGAACGCGACGGCCTCTACCGGGACCTGTACCTCACCCAGTACGCCCGCCCGACAGCCCAGTCCGCCGGCCCGTAGCCGGCCACCGACCGGCTGGGGCCGCCTTAGCGGCTGGAGCGGGCCTTGGGGCGGTGCTTGGTCAGGTCGACGTCGTGGCGGTCACGGTCGCCGTCGACGTCGCCCACCGACTCGCGGGAACGGCGGCGCCACCAGAACGAGCCCGTGCCGTCTGACTTGTCCGGCCGGTCGCTCCACGCCCGGGCCGGGGGAACCGGCCCGGCGGCGACCGGGGCGGCAACCGGGGCGGCCCCCGGCGCTGGCGCGGGCGTGACCCAGTCGTCGTCACGGTCGATCTTGCCGTCGTCGTTGGTGACCGCGTCGCCCTTGGTGTCCACCGTGCCGTCGGCGTCGCCGTCGACCCGGCGCGTGCGGGTCGGGGTGGTGGCCCGCACCCGGCGGAACGACGCAATGCGCAGTTCTTCGGCCTCGGCCGCCCGGCGCTCGGCGTCACGGCGGGCCTGGGCCTCGGCGCCCAGTTCGGGGTCGAGGGCCCGGCGCAGCAGCTTGTCGTGCCACCGCTCGCCCAGCGCACCACCGAGCAGGGCGCCCACGAGCATGGCGGCCAGCGAGGCGATGCCGGCCACGGTGGCGACCTCACGCCACTCGTCGGCGGTGGTCGGCAGGCCGAGGCCACGCAGGTTGTCGGTGGCCACGTCGGCGCCGCCCAGCTGGCGGGCCAGGAACGCCGCCCCCGCGGCGAGGACCACGCCCACGACGAACACGACAACGCCGTGCAGCATCCCGGAACGGCGGGCCATGCGGCCGGCCACGTACCCGCCGAAGAGATACGTCAGCAGGAGCAGCCCGGCGACGACCAGGCCACCGGCCACGCCCAGGTCGTCCCAGTTCGACGCCAGGTCGATGTCCACGTCGGCTGCCTGGATGATGCCCACGCCGATACCGGCCAGCACGGCGAAGGCACCGTACGCGGTCATCACGCCCGCGAGCACGCTGACGATCGAGAGAGGCTTGTACCCGGCGTCGGCAATCAGCGCCTTGCGATCACGTCGCGTTTCCACGACCGCTCGTGTGCCCATCGTTCCTCCAATTTCGACTGCTGTTGACCCGTTTGTTCCCAGGGGCCGTCCTTGCTACTCGCCGGTGGCCGCGTCCTGGACGTCGTCCAACTCCTCGCCCACCTCCGACGCGTCCTGCTGCATCAGTTCCTGCTCGACGCCCTCCCGCTCGAGGATCTCGTCGTCCTTCGTCTCGGCCACGTCGTTCGAGCTGTCGGGCTCCATGGGCACCTCCTGGACCGTGCGGATGTGAGGATGGCGGGGACCCTGCCGTACCATCCCCGCGGGATGCAGCCTCCCCGTCTTTCGCCCCGGGCATTCCGCCGGCTGACCCTGCTGGCCGCTCTCGCCGTCGCCTTTATCATCGTGACCGGCGGCGCGGTGCGCCTCACCGGGTCGGGTCTGGGCTGCCCCGACTGGCCCACGTGTGACAACGAACGCATCGTGGCGCCCATCGAGTACCACGCCATGGTCGAGTTCGTGAACCGCACGATCACGGGCCTGGTGTCGGTCGCCGTGATCCTGGCCGTGCTCGGCTCGCTCCTCCGCCAGCCCCGCCGCCGCGACCTGACCTGGCTGTCCCTGGGGCTGGTGGGCGGCGTCGTCGGCCAGATCATCCTGGGCGGGCTCACCGTGCTGTTCGAGCTGAAGCCGCAGTTCGTCATGGCCCACTTCCTGCTGTCGATGGTGCTGCTGGCCAACGCCGTCGTCCTCCACCACCGGGCCGGGCAACCCGACGGCGACTTCGACGGCGAGGGCGTGGTCGTCCGGCGGGTCGTGCCCGTCGACCTCGTCCGCATGGGATGGATTGTGGTCGTGGCCGCCGGCCTGGCCGTGTTCCTCGGGACGGTGGTGACCGGGTCGGGCCCCCACGGTGGGGACCCTGACGTCGAACGGCTGCCGCTGGCCGTCCCCGACGCGGCCCGGGCCCACGGCGCGGGGGTCGTCCTGTTCCTGGCCGTCACCGTGGTGACGCTGTTGCGGCTGCGGAAGGCGGGCGCGCCGGCCAGCCTGCTGCGGGCCGGCGAGGTCCTCCTCGCCGTTTCAGTCGCCCAGGCCGGCGTCGGGTACGCCCAGTACTTCACCGGGGTCCCGGTGCTGCTGGTCGGCATCCACATCGCCGGGGCGGCGGCCGTGTGGGGCGCGGCCGTTCGGTTCCGCCTGGCCTTCACCGTGCGGGCGCCGGGCGGGGCGGCAGCGGCCGCCAGCGGCGAGCCCGCCGCTGATGACCAGGTCCTCACCCGGCCCTAGTTGGCTGGTGCCTAAGCCCTCCCTCGGCGGCCGACCGCCCCGCTGGCGGCGGCTCTGCATCGCAAAGGTGCAGGTCAGAGGCAGGTCGGCCGCCTCGCCCCAAAGGGTCGAAAGCGAACGACACCAGCCTTCTAGTCTGGAGGGGGTGGCGGCGAACATGACGGCCCCCACGGAGGTCCGCGAGCCCGAGATCGGCCAGGAGGTCCGAGAGGACCGTCCGTGGGTCGTGATCGTCTGGAATGACCCGATCAACCTCATGTCCTACGTGACGTTCGTCCTCCAGAAGCTGTTCGGCTACAGCAAGGAGAAGGCGACCAAGCTCATGCTCGACGTCCACTACAAGGGCAAGGCGGTCGTCTCGAGCGGTCCCCGCGACAAGGCCGAGGTCGACGTGTTCCGGCTGCACGAGCACGGCCTGTGGGCGACCATGCAGCACGACGAGTGAGCACGCCATGAGCCCGGTCAGGCCGTTCGGGCGCCGCATCCGCCGCCTGCGCAAGGGGGGCGTGGAGCTGCGCCTGCCCGAGGACGAGCGGGAGCTCCTGCGCTCGCTGGCGCCCCAGATGCGAGAGATGTTCGAGGACACCGAGGACCCGGCCGTGGCCCGCCTCTTCCCCGTCGCCTACCCCGACGACGAGGAGCGCCAGAAGGAGTACCGCCTCCTGGCCGGGGGCGAACTGCTCGACTCCCATCTGGCCGCGCTGGCCGCCCTCGAATCCAGCGCCGACGCCGAACGCCTCGACGACGAGCAGGCCCACGCATGGATGCGGGCCCTGAACGAGGTCCGCCTCGTCCTCGGCACCCGGCTGGACGTGACCGAGGAGGGCGACGAGCGCCCCACCGACGGCGACGACCCGCGGGTGCCCGCCTTCGCCGCCTACGACTACCTGAGCAGCCTCCAGGGCGAGCTGGTGGAGGCCCTACTCGGCTGACGCTCTCTCGGCCGCTTCCTTCAGGCGGGCGAGGGTCTGGCGCATGCCCTCCTCCATGTCGGCCTCCCGGTCCTTCACCCCGATGGTCGCACGGGTGATGGCCCGGTCGATCCGGCTGAGCGGCTTCACCAGGTCGAACGACTCGACGACCTCGGTCCCGGTGCCGTCGGGGACGAACAGGTAGCGCCACCGGGCCGTCGGCTTGTTGCCCCCGACGAGGAACTGGAACTCACGGCCGGGCTCGGCGACCTCGATCTGCACGGTCGTCGGCCACTTCGTCTTTCCCCGCCGGTTCCGGCCCTTGAACCGGGCACCGACCGCGGGCCCGGTGGCGCCGTCGAGCCACTCGCCACCCTCATTCTCGGGGCTCCACTCACCCATGCGGGGCAGGTCGGTCACGAGGTTCCACACCACCTCAGGCGACGCCTCGATGTGGACACAAACCTCTCTCGTCTCACCCATGTGTGCCTCCTGGGAGACTGCTGATTAAACCCTCATTTCGCGCCCGACGGCGTGTTCATAGCCAGCCCGGTGACAGGAAACAAGCTGGTCAGCGGCCATCGGGCGCCTCGACGCGTAGCGACGAAAGCGAAAATTTGCAGTCTCCTGGGGCGAACATGACTCCGACCGTTCCCGGTCCGGTGTGGGCACCGACGCTGGGCCCGATCCGGTAACGGACAACTTCGCTGACGTTCGGCAGCGCCGCGACGCGCTGTTCCAAGGCCTCGCACAGCGGTGCCATGGTGCGATCGCCGAGGCCCACACCTACCCGCAGGCCCTCGCCCCCACGCCCGACGTGGGACACCATTGCGTCGACGGCGCCGTCCACGTCCTCCGCCTGCCCGACCACCTGCATCACCCCGTCCGCCATCGTCAGGACCGGCACGGCTGCGGTGGCCGCCGGATCGAGGTCGGGGGACAGGCGGCCTCCGGCCCGGGCCAGGTCGAGGGCGCCTATGATGAACACGTTGCCGGTGGCGGCCGCGGTCCGCTCGGCGGCGGCGGCTGCGTCCTCGACGCCGACGTCGACGCTGGCGGCGATGGCTTCGGCCGCCGCCCACGCGCACAGGGCGATGGCGAACGAGGCGGTGCCGGTGTCCACGATCCGGACCGGGACCGTCACGCCCTCCGCCGCCAGCCGGGCCGAATTGACCGTGCCGGACACCGACGAGCCGATGTGGACCGACAGGACGGCCTCCGCGCCCCGGGCCACCAGCCGGTCGTAGGCGGCGGCGAACTGCCCGGGGCTCGGCTGGGCGGTCGTCACCGTGGGCGGCGTTGCACCGTCCTCGAAGCGGGCGAAGAACTCGTCGGCGCCGAGATTGACCCCCTCCAGGTACGCCATGCCATCAACCGTCACCGAGAGGGGCACGACCGTTACGCCGAACCGCTCGACCAGCGACGGCGGGATCTGCGAGTTGGAGTCGGTGACGATGGCGATCACCGGCCGGTGCGTTCCTGCCAGCCCCGGGCCGCCCAGAACCGAGAGAAGATCACGGCGCTGCTGACGGCGGCGGCGATGGGCAGGGCCGCCGTCGGGCGGGGCCCCCACCCGTTGGGCCAGCCCCGGCGCCACCACAGCAAGCCCGCACCCACCCAGACGGCGGACGCGGTGGCGGTCGCCGGCAAGGCCCGCCGGCGCCACTTGGCCACCGCCACGGCCACGGCCAGGTCGATCGGAAAGTAGGCGGGGAACGTGGCCAGGCACTGCCCGCAACTGGTGGCCGCCCCCTTGCCCCCGTTGAACCGGCTCCACACGGGGAGGCAGTGGCCAATGACGGCGGCCGTCCCACCGACGTGGGCCCCGTTGCCTCCAGCCAGCCCGCGCCCGACGACCGAGGCCAGTGCCCCCTTGCCGATGTCCCCCACCAGGATCCCGATGCCCCAGCACTTGCCGACCACCGACATGGCGTTGGCGGCCCCCGGGTTGCCGCTGCCGATCAGGCGCAGATCGGTCTTGCTTCCCGTCGCCAACCTGGTGGCCAGATCGGCGAGGGGCACGCTCCCCAGCAGGTACCCGGCGGCGCCGGCGCCGGCGAGTCGCAAGGGCACACCGGCCGTCACGGCACCTCCCACT
>JBOGID010000494.1:0-6899 GCA_050742295.1 Acidimicrobiales bacterium
CCCCAGGCCGAGGCCGGGCGGGCGGGCGGCCTGGCGCCGCCCCTCGGTCTCCACGGTCGTCGGGCGCGCGCCGGCGGAGACCGTGTCCCCCTGGTCTCCCCCGCTTGTGGCTCCACAGCCTGCCGCCGACAGGGCCAGAGCCACCACAATGACGGCCGGTGCCCGCCTCATAGGCTGCCGCGAGCATACCGGCCGGCCGGTCCGGCCAAAAGCATTGGAGGGCCGTTGAAACCCGGAGAACGGGCGTACGTAGCCGTCATCGGCGCCGGCGACCAGGCGACGCCGGAGCGCCGCCAGCAGGCGGAGGACGTGGGCCGTGAGCTGGCCCGCCACGGCGCCGTCGTCGTCTGTGGCGGGTTGGCAGGGGTCATGGAGGCGGCCTGCCGTGGCGCCAAGGCCGAGGGCGGGACGACGCTCGCCATCCTGCCCGGCACCGACCGCCGCGCCGCCAACCCGTTCGTCGACGTCGCCGTCGCCACCGGGCTGGGCGAGCTGCGCAACGGCCTGGTCGTGCGGTCGGCCGACGCCGTGGTCGCGGTGGGCGGCGAGTTCGGGACCCTGTCGGAGATCGCCCAAGCCCTCAAGGCGGGCAAGCCCGTGGTCGGGGTGGGCACCTGGGACATCCCGGGGGTCGTCCCCGTCGACGACCCCGCCGCCGCCGCCCGCTCCGCCCTCGACCTCAGCCGCCTCAGCCGGGACCGGCCCCACTCCCGGTAACGATCCGTTCCAGGTCGGCGGGCGTACCGGTCATGATCGTGCGGGCGTTCTCGGTGACCAGCTCCACGGGCCAGTCCCACCACGCCACCCGCAGGAGCCTTGCCACGTCCTCCTCGTCGTAGCGCATGCGGATGACCCTCGCCGGGTTGCCGCCGACGATGGCATAGGGCGGCACATCGGACACGACCACCGACCGAGCCGCCACCGCCCCGTCGCCGATGTGGACGCCGGGCATGACCAGGGCCTCGTACCCGAGCCACACGTCGTTGCCCACCACCGTGTCGCCCCGGCTGGGGATCATCCCGAAGACGTCGAGGGTCCGCTCGGCCCAGTCCCCGCCGAAGATCCTGAACGGGAACGTCGACGTCCCCACCATGGCGTGGTTGGCCCCCGCCATGATGAACCGGACCCCGCTGGCCGGGGCGCAGTACCTGCCGATCACCAGCCGTTCCGGCCTCGTAGGCATAGAGCAGGTTGTCGGTCTCGAAGGCGGTCGGGTCACCGGGATCGTCGTAGTACGTGTACTCGCCCACCACGATCTTCTCGGACCGGACGACGGGCTTGAGGAACGCCACCCGGGGATGGCCGGGCAGGGGGTGGACGGAGGTGGGGTCGGGGATGGCTGGCACCCCCGCATTGTGCGCCCAGACCTGGCATCGTTTCGCCCTTGATCGAAGCGATCGGACTGGGGAAGCGGTACGAGCCGTCCGGGGTGGACGCCCTCGCCGATGTCAGCTTCTCGGTGGCGGCGGGCGAGGTGTTCGGCTTTCTCGGGCGCAACGGGGCGGGAAAGTCCACGACCGTGCGCATCCTGACCACCCTCCTCCAGCCCACCACCGGGACGGCCCGAGTCGGCGGCCACGACGTGATCGACGAGCCGAGCCAGGTGCGCCAGATCCTGGGAGCGGCCCTGCAGGAGGCGGCCCTCGACGAGCTGATGACGGGACGGGAGCACCTGGTCCTGGCCGGGCGCCTCGTCGGCCTCCCGAAGCCGACCGCCGCCGGACGGGCCGACGAACTGCTCACCACCTTCGGCCTGGTGGCGGCGGCCGACCGGGTCGCCGCCACCTACTCGGGCGGCATGCGCCGGCGGCTGGACGTGGCCATGGCCATGGTCCGCCGCCCACCCGTGCTGTTCCTGGACGAGCCGACGACCGGCCTCGACCCCCAGGGCCGCCGGGCCCTGTGGCAGCTGGTCGCCGACCTGCGCCAGGAGGGGACGGCCGTCTTCCTCACCACCCAGTACCTGGCCGAGGCCGACGAGCTGTCGGACCGGGTGGCCATCGTCCACGACGGGCGCATCGCCGCCACCGGCACGCCCCAGGAGCTGAAGGACCAGGTGGACACGACCACCGTGCGCATGCAGGTGAGCGGGGCCACCCGCGCCCCGGCGGCCTCGCTACTGGACACGCCCCCCACCGCCGACGGGTTTGTCGTGCTCAAGGTGACGGGCGAGGCGTCGACGGTCCCGGCGCTGATCGCCCGCCTGAACGCGGCCGGCGTCGAGATCGAACGGCTCGCCATCATGCCGCCGACCCTGGAGGACGTGTTCGTGAAGCTCACGGGCGAGGAGATCGAGGCGTCGGCCGGGCTGGGCGAATCGAGCTCGCTGTCGGCCGTCCGCCGGGGGCTGGGCCGCTCGTGAGCCGCTCGTGAGCCGCTCGTGAGCCCCCTGTCCCAGATCCGGCTCCTGCTCGTGCGCAACCTGCGGGAGGGCGTCCGCAACCCGGTGCTGGCCTACGCGCTGCCCATCGTGATCCCCCTCGCCGTGCTCGTGCTGGTGGCCAAGACCCTGCACCGGGTCACCGAGCTGCCCGGGTTCCCGACGACCAACTACGCGGAGTGGATGGCCCCCGCCATCATCATGCTCACGGCCATGACGGGCGTGGGCTACGCCGCCACCAGCCTGGTCATCGACATCCAGTCGGGATTCCTCGACCGGCTGCGCCTTCTCGACGCCCGCCCCGCCGCCCTCCTGCTGAGCCGGGTCCTGTTCGACGTGGTGCGGGTGCTGCCCGCGGGCGCCGTCCTGCTCGTGGTCGGCGTCCTGCTGGGCACCGACCTCAACGAGGGCGTCATCGGCATCGTCATCCTGTTCGCCCTGCTGGCGCTGTGGGCGGCGGCCTACGGCGGCCTGTACTTCGTCGTCGCCCTCGGCACCCGCAACGCCCAGGCCCCCCTCGCCCTGGCCCCGCTGTTCCTGCCGCTGCAGTTCCTCTCCACCCAGTTCGTACCCGAGTCCCTGCTGCCGGGCTGGGTGCAGGCCGCGTCCAAATGGAACCCGTTCACCTACATGGTCGACGCGGCCCGGGCCCTCACCACCGGCCCCCTGACCGCCGGCCCGGTCCTCAAGGCCTTCGGCGTCGCCCTCCTCCTGCTGGTCGTCACCCAGGCCGCGTCGCGACGCGCCTTCGACAAGGCCGTCAACGCCAGCTGACCGGCGTCAACCGGTCGTTCGGCCGGGAACGCCGCCCCGCCTTGGCCGCGGGACGGCCGTCGACGGCGACGACGTCGGCGGTGAAGTCCCGGCTGCCGCGCAGCAGCGACGAACCCACGGCGTAGGCGTCCACCGGCGCGCCCTCGGCCTCGAACGCGGCGATCTTGGCCGCGTCGAACCCGCCCGACACGATGATCTTCACGTGCCCGTACCCCTCCCGGTCGAGCCCGTCCCGCACCAGGCGAACCAGCGGCACGTTGACCCCGGTCGGGTTGAAATCCCCCACGATCCCGGGCGTGATCGAGCGGTCGACCATGGTCGAGGCGGTATCCAGCCGCACGCCCCACAGTTCGTCCCCGAACCGCCGGGCGCACGCCAGCGAGTCGCCCACGCAGTCGTTGTTGAAGTCGGTCAGGGCGACGAGGTCGACGTCGGGCACATGGCGGGCGAACGCCTCGACCGCCGCCACCGTGTCGCCGCCGAACACCGCGATGAGGGCGTGGGGCATGGTGCCCAGCCCGTGGTCGCCCCACCAGGCGGCCATGGCGTCGGTGCACACGCCCCGGGCGCCGGCGATGTGGGCGGCGTAGCCGTCCCCGCCCTGAGTGGCGAAGTGGTCGAACCGGTCGGCGAAGAACAGCAGGGGCTTGCCTCCCGCCGCCGCCACCACCTGGGCCACGTTGGTGGCGACCTTGGTGCGCCGGGCCAGCACGCCCAGGTAGACCGACTCCAGGTGGGCGAACAGGTGGAGCGGGCCGGTCACGTGGGCCACCGTCTCCCACGGCCCGATGCGGTCGCCGTCGTACAGGGCCGTGACCGAGAGCTGGTCCCAGCCCGGCTGCCACAACCGCTCCAGCTCCGATTCGAGGTCGATCTGGCGCAGCCGGGCCTGCAGGGCGCCGTCCACGTCGGTGAGGCGCAGGGCCCGGGCCTCGAGCCGGGCCGCCAAATAGGTGTCGAACACCTCGCCCGCCTTGGCCCGGTCGGTCCACGAGCCCGCCCCTACCCGCAGCACGGCCAGGGCCTCGTCGATGCCGCACAGCACCGAGTCGGCCCGCTGGAAGATCTGGATGGTCGCCTCGGCCGTCGGCCGTTCCGCCTCCAGGATCTCCTTGGCCCGGGAGAAGTACACCGCCGACCGGTACCCGATGCGGATCTCGGGCACGGGCAGCTCGAAGACCTCGGCCCCGAGCCGAGGCCGCACGGTCATGAGGTCTTGCGCAGCACGGTGACCGACCGGGGCTCGAGGGAGAACTCCTCGCCCCCCTTCAGGGCCGGCCCCTCCACGATCCCGGGGTAGATCGGCGTGTAGCCCGTCGAGGTGTCCAGGACGAGCTCGTAGGTGTTGGCCCACTCGCCCCCCGGCACGTGGAACGACACGGCATCATGCCCGCCGTTCAGGAGCACGAGGAAGCTCTCGTCCTTGAGCCGTTCGCCCCGGCGGCCGGGCTCGGCGATCTGGTCGCCGTTCAGGAACATCCCAACCGAACTGACCTTGCCCGACAGCCACTCGTGCTCGGTCATCTCGTGGCCGTCGGGGGCGAACCAGCCGATGTCGGCCAGGTCGGTCCCGTGGATGGGCCGGCCCTGGAAGAACCGCCGCCGCCGGAACACGGGGTGCTCCCGGCGCAGCGAGATCAGCCTCGACGTGAACTCCAGGAGGTCCTCGGCGTCCTCGTCGAGGTCCCAGTCGTACCAGGACAGCTCGTTGTCCTGGCAGTAGGCGATGTTGATGCCGTTCTGGGTGCGGCCGATCTCGTCGCCGCCCAGCAGCATGGGGACGCCCTGGGACAGCAGCAGGGTGACCAGGAAGTTGCGCTGCTGGCGGCGCCGCAGGTCGGCGAGGGCGGGGTCGCCGATCAGGCCCTCCTCGCCGCAGTTCCACGACCGGTTGTCGTCGGAGCCGTCCCGGTTCTCCTCGCCGTTGGCCTCGTTGTGCTTGTCGTTGTACGACACCAGGTCGCGGAGGGTGAACCCGTCGTGGGCGGTCACGAAGTTGATTGACGCGTGGGGCTGGCGCCCGCCGCTGTTGTAGAGGTCGGACGAGCCCGTCAGGCGGTACCCCATGCCCGCCAGGCTGGCCTCCTGGCCCCGCCAGAAGTCCCGGACGGCGTCGCGGTACCTGCCGTTCCACTCCGTCCACAGCGGCGGGAAGTTGCCGACCTGGTAGCCGCCCTCGCCCACGTCCCATGGCTCGGCGATGAGCTTGACCTGGGACACGACCGGGTCCTGGTGGATGAGGTCGAAGAAGGCCGACAGCCGGTCGACCTCGTGGAACCCCCGGGCCAGGGCGGAGGCGAGGTCGAACCGGAACCCGTCCACGTGCATCTCGGTCACCCAGTACCGGAGGCTGTCCATGATCAGGTGGAGGACCTCGGGGTGGCGGGCGTTGAGGGTGTTGCCGGTGCCGGTGAAGTCCATGTACATCCGGGGGTTGCCCTCCACCAGCCGGTAGTAGGAGGTGTTGTCGATGCCGCGGAAGCTGAGGGTCGGCCCCAGGTGGTTGCCCTCGGCCGTGTGGTTGTAGACGACGTCGAGGATCACCTCGATGTCGGCCGCGTGCAGCGCCCGCACCATGGCCTTGAACTCCCGGACCTGCTGGCCCCGGCCGCCGGCCGACGAGTAGGCGGCGTGGGGCGCGAAGTAGCCGTGGGTGTTGTAGCCCCAGTAGTTGGTGAGGCCCCGCTTGATCAGGTCGTGCTCGGAGACGAAGTGGTGGACGGGCAGCAGTTCCACGGCGGTGACGCCCAGGTGCAGCAGGTGGGCGATGGCGGCCGGGCTGGCCAGGCCGGCGTAGGTGCCCCGCAGGTTCTCCGAGACGCCGGGGTGGCGGGCGGTGAACCCCTTCACGTGGGTCTCGTAGATGATCGTCTCGTGCCAGGGGGTGTTCGGGCGCCGGTCCTCGCCCCACGGGAACAGCAGGTCGGCGACGACGGCCTTGGGGACGTGCCTGGCCGAGTCCCGGTAGTCCCGGGCCGTGTCGTCCTTGCCCACCGTGTAGCCGAAGACCGCATCGCTCCAGGTCAGGTCGTCGTCGATGGCCTTGGCGTAGGGATCGAGGACCAGCTTCTTGCGGTTGAACCGCAGGCCGTGGTGGGGCTCGTAGGGCCCGTCCACCCGGAACCCGTACCGCTGGCCCGGCCCGATACCGGGGATGTAGCTGTGCCACACGAAGGCGCTGACCTCGGTCAGGGGGATGCACGATTCGCGGCCGCGGGCGTCGAACAGGCACAGGTCGACGCCGCGGGCGCCCTCGGAATAGAGGGCGAAGTTGGTACCCTCTCCATCCCAGGTAGCCCCGGGTGGGTACGGCGAACCCGGCCATACCTCTCGAGAAACATCCATCCGAGTAGCTTCGCTCACCTGGGGACGTAGTCGCACAGCCGGGGTCACGAGCCCTGATATCCGCCGGCTCCGACCTCTTTGACCATGTCCAGACTCCCGAACGAAGACGCTCAAGCGCCGCAGGTCCGCCGCCTCCAGGAATGGTGGGTGTCGCTGCCGCTGGCGTACCGCGTCAACGCCCTGCTCTACGCCCTGGGCGGCGTGGCCCTCGTGTTCCTGCTCGTCACCCTCTTGTCCGACGACGGGCGGGACGTGGAGGTGGGGGCGGGGGACACGCCCACATCGGTGGCGACCACCGTCCCGAGGCCGGCCACGACGGCGGCGACGGCGGGGACGGCGGCGTCGTCCACCTCGTCCTCTTCGTCGTCTTCGCCCTCGTCGTCCTCGACGTCGGCGGCGG
>JBOGID010000495.1:0-5686 GCA_050742295.1 Acidimicrobiales bacterium
CCTCATGCGAAACGTGCTGAGCAGCTGTCGACGCCCGACACCGCAGCAGCCGCCGGTCGTCAGCAGTGGCGAACCGTCAAACTCAGGCGTCGGCGGGCACCACCGAGCGAGATGCGCTTGTTTCAGGGCTAGTTCCTCCAGGGCCTCCGGCTGCGTCGCGAGCGTCAGCCGCCGCTCGCCGGCAATGCCCGCCTGACCATTGCTGGGCACCTTGAGCCTAGCCTCTGGCTGACGGAGCCCCGGCGCTCAATGACTGGACTGAACGCGTATTCCGCGAGCTTCCGGACTGCGGTTCGGGTGGGCCGTAGAGGACTCGAACCTCTGACCCCTTGCGCGTCATGCAAGCCGAGCCCGATTCGCTGACCTGCCCGAACGGGCAAAAGCCCAGCTCAGAGGCCATATTTAGCTGACCGCTAACGCCCCGTTGAGACCAACTTTTTCCACTTCTTGTGGGTGCAGATGTGGTGCAGTCGCACGCAGCGCTCCCGTGCGGGAGCTAAGCGCCGAAGCTGCAGCAGCTGGACGGCGACGCGGCACCGACATTCGGCAAAGGGCAGCGACAGCAGGATGGTCAGTCCGCTGGGAGACGCCGGGCCAGCTCCCAGACAACCTCCGGCTCGAAGCCGCCGTTCTCGCCGAAGGTGCATTCGAGCCGGTCCAACAGCTGATTGTTCGAGAGGTGGGCCCAAGGCCTCGGGACGAGGGGCTCGGTAGCCTCCGCGTCCACTGGCAGGCGCTCGCTGCTCATGCGACCAGCCTACGCTCGCCGGGCTTCCAGCCACGGTTCCCGGCCCATGTCTCAAGGAGGTCGAGCTGCCCAGACCTGCGCGCGTCGTTCGGGTAGCGCCCCTGCCAATCCGCCCTGACCGCGCCGCCGAACTCCAGCGTGTCTTCGACGGTGACGTCGACGTGACCGAGACGTCCCGGACGGAGCCCGCGTGCGTCCTTGCCATCGCGGCGTCGGTCGGCGCTGACGCCGTGGTGCTTGATGTCGTCGAACCGGTCGCCCTTGGCGCGCTCGTCGATGGACTCGGTTCTCACACGCTGCTTCGCCCAATGCTCCAGCATGTCCGGACCAGCCGCGGCGAGGAACAGCCCGTCTTCTTTGGGTACGGCCGCATCTCCGAAAGGTGGCATCGTGGAACCCCTTTCGGACGCTTCGCTCAGGCCGCCCGCCTGACGACGGGCGAGGATCCGAGGTAGTTCTGTGCCGCCCCGCTACGAGTACGGGCGCACTTCAACGGCCGTTCGGCGCCGACCACGCCTGACCCCGCAACCTCCGTCTGCCGTGCCGTCCCTACCCGTCCGACGGAGTGCAGAACGCCGAATCGAGCGCGTCGCTGCGACCTCGGCCTTCGTGCCGGCGCCGACACGCACATGCTGCCGGCCGTGCGATCAGCCTGGTTCCCGCACGAGCTGGCCCACAGGCGCGAATCCCCAGCCGAGTTGAGCGAGGATCGACGAAGTTCGACCCGAGCCACTGGTCGACGATCTGCCCAGCGTCGTCGAACCTGAATGCCAGCGTCAACGACGTCGCGATGGGCCGCGCCGTTGGATCCTGGACGAACGGCCAGGGGCCCTGCTGTGTGCCGCTGGCGTCGAAGAACACCACGACCATCTCGGCGTCCGCGACCATCCAACGGACCTCCGGCCTTAAGATCTGGGAAACCGCGGACGAGTGCGGCCCCCGAGCCCTGGACGGCTGGGTTTCGATGTGAACTCGTCGAGCGCTGAGAGGTCATGGCCATTCAGCACGCGATCGATGAGTTCATGGACGCGCTCCTTGTGCCGGTCGGTGGTCATCATCACATCCTGTCCGATCGGGGGCACCAGTGTCGCGGCGTGGACACGCACGGAACGACGGCACTGGTCGCCGTTTCGTCGCGCCCGAATCACGGGCTTCCCTGGCCAAGCGGCGACCAGTAAGCCGAATCGGGTCGCGCAGAGCCTCTCTCCGAACGGTGCCGCGCCATCTGCGCACTGCATGTCACGATCTGGGCATGTACGTCCTTCCGATGCGAGCAGCGGAGGCGTGTGGGCTGTGAGCGATGACTGGATTCGCATCGTGCCGTCCGAACCGAGCTTCGTGCCGTCCGGTGTAAGCGCGCGAGCACTGATTGCGCTCGTCTCGCGCATGATGCCCTCGGCGGAGGAAGTGACCGTCGAGACCTCAGACGAGGTCGCCTTCGTCGATGCCGGGGCGAATCAGGGGCCAGCTCTCTGCCCGCGGTGCGGTTCCGAACTGGACCATGAGCCGTGGGCAGCGGCGATGACCGAGTCGTACGAAGCGAGCGCCTTCAAGGATCGTCGCGTCGTGTTGCCTTGCTGCAGCGCGGCTTGCGACCTCAACGACCTCGACTACGGCGATTGGCCTGTCGCGTTCGCGCGGTGGTGGGTCGATTGCATGAATCCGAACCTCGGACGCCTCGCCGACGAGCAGGTGCGCGGGCTCGCAGCCGCGCTCGGTCACACCGTCACCATCGTGTACCAGCACATCTAGATGCCGTACATATCGACGTTCCTGAAGAAGCCCAACAAGTCAAGGCCTTCGACGAAGTCGAAGACGACTTGGGTTTGTTCGTTCGGTGGGTCGGACTCTGTTCGCGCCCGCGACCGCAGAAACGCCGTCGTCGGAGACAGGGCGTGACGCGAAGGGGCGGTCAACGCCGGGGCGGACGCCCCGCCGAAGGGAAACCTAGCCTTCACGGCCCCTCAGGTGGCGGCGCTACTCACAATGGACATTGGACGCCGCCCGGCGGCGTCCTTGGTTGCCTCCTTGTCGGTGGACACAGCGGTGACCTCACCAGTGGCGCCCAAGAGCTGGGCAGGGCAGACCGAGGGTTCGGCTGCCGGACATTCCTTCTCGCCGAGATGGCGCATGGTGTGTTTCCGGCCACAACCAGACGGGCTCACTCAGCTGCCACGGCCACGCCCGCAGGGGGCCACGTCGATACCCGAGCTCGCGTCCTGGCTGTGTCCGAACCTGCTCAGGCCGTCTCCCGCAGGCAGCGGATCTCTCCGTCCCGCAGCCCGTAGAAGACGAGGCAGAGCAGCTTTCGCGCCGCCGCCACCCTGGCGATCATCACCCCGCGGCGTGCGGCGATGCGCCGGAACGCCGGAGCGATGGGCTCGCCCCCGTGGTAGCGGACGACGGCTTCGATGGCGGCCCAGCCGACGAGGCCGGAGCCCTGCCGGGTGATGTGGCCGCGCCGGACCTTGTTGTCCGACTCCCGGTGGCTGGGCGTGATCCCCGCCCACGAGCACAGGTGCCGGGCGTCGGGGAAGCGGGTCACGTCGCCGATCTCGGCTACGAAGATCGCCGCCATCACCGGGCCTACGCCGTGGATGGCCTGGATGGCCCGGTAACCGGCGTGGCCTGCCAGGCGCCGGCGCAGCACGCCCTCGACCATCGCCATCTCCCGGTCGTAGAGCTCGAGCAGGTCCCGCAACGACTCCACCCGGATCGCGTAGGCGCCCTCGAAGGGCATCTCGTCGAGGGCCCGCTGGCCGGCGGGGCCGAACATCTCAGTGAGCGGGGGCAGGATGCCCAACTTGGCCATCACCGCGTGGATCTGGGCCTTGGCCGAGGTTCGCAGCGCCGTGAGCTTGGCCCGGTAGCGCACCAGCTCCCGCAGCTCGCGCACCTCCGGCGGCGCCACCCAGGACTCCGGAAGGTCGTCCCGCCGTAACCGATGGGCCAGCTCGTTGACGTCCCGCTCGTCGTTCTTCACTCGACGCGCGTCCCAGTGCAGCCCAAGGGGGTGGACCAGGTGGACGTTGGCACCGTCGGCCTGGAGCAGGTCCGCCGCCCAGTACCACCCGTAGGTCGACTCCAGGGCGACCTCGGGATCGGGGCCCGCCTTCGCCAACTCGAGGGAGAGGGCGACAGGGTCGTTGGTGATGCGCACGCACTCGAGCACCTCGCCCTCCTCGGTCATGCGCACGATCACCGAGCGGCGGCGGTGCAGGTCGATGCCGACATACTGTCGTTGCACTGCGAAGTCCTCCTTTGCTTCGGGGCTTTGGTTTCGCGGCCCCCGAGTGTTGTCCGCTCGGATCTCCGAGCGAGGAGGACCTCCGTTTCTTCGGCGAAGCAGCACCCACGCAACACGCCTCCGTCATTGGCTGCGCCAGGGAGCTACATGCCCTGACCGACCAGCGGGAAGCGACGCGCTCGCTTCTTCATGACATCAGTGACGTGCGGTGTTCTGGCGCGACAGATTGCTGGTCTCGGCGTGACCCGTACGCCGAATACCTTGACCTGTTCCGGAGTGTCCTCCACGTAGTCGGACGGAGGCTTTGGGATGCGTCGGTGACATGTTTCCTGGAGCAATGTCACCGACGTACCCAGCGTCCGTTCCCCTCTTCTTCGCCGCCTTTCGCGTGGCCTCGCGGCAGCTGGACCCGCTGCGATGACATGTCACAGACGGATTAGGCCTTCTGGCACAAGGGTTGTTACGACCGCGCTCCAGGTAACGCCGACTCGGGCGAGGTGGGCTAGAGGTGGGCCACGGCGACTCGGTCGGCCGCTGGCCGCCTACGAATGGTTCTTCTGAGCGCGGCCGCTGGCCTCGCGCCGGCCCATTTCCCGATGGTCTGCCCGGGACAACGCGCCGTCGGCAGCTCGCAGCGGAGCCGGATGGCGGATCGGACGCCGTGCACCGCATGGCCCCCCATCACCGGGACTGTTTCACCGGACGGGTGGTACGAGACACCTTCCTCCTTTGGAAGGGCGACGACGTCGGCGAGCCCGGTTGCGTTCCGGTCGGCGTTCCCCTTCCGCACGCCGGTCGGGGTTCCGGCTTGCGGGACCCTGTCGGCGTTCCCTTCAGACGGGCCGCGGCGCCTCGGATGGCCTGCTTCCGGCACGGCGCTGGAGCGGCGGCGTAGATCGGGCCGCTCGCGTCCGGAACCGATTCCCGATGTGGCGCTGCGAGCGGCGGGTAGGCGGCGGTAGCCGCCACAGCGTCGGGACTGAGACCGAGCCGGTCCCGCCCCGCGTTGACAGCCTCGTTCCCCATGCTGCCCTCGCCTCATCAGCTGCCGAGGCAGCGAACGTGACGCTAGGCCGTCGCCACTGGGGGGTGGATGATCGAGTAGATCCTCGTCAGAGACGTAGCGGGGGTGGAGGGCAGGGTCGCTCTACCTCGATCGGTCACCGGGTAAGCGAGCGCCCAATAGACCAGACTCCCCCCGGCAGCGGCCGCGTGTTTCCTGCGCAGAACGATGCCGCTATCCACCGCCCCCGTGCCCTAGCCGGCGTGGCGAACCTTGGCCAGGTCCCGCTCGACCGCACCCAGCTCTGCGTTCGAGGCGGCCGGGTTCAGGACGGCGGCCTCGGCCGAGAACATGAGGTCGAGGAAGTTGATGCCGGCGCCGGCGCCCAGCGGCACGGTGGCGTCCGAGGCCACGGCCCCGCTGGCGAACTGGAGCCAGGCCACGAGGAGTTCGGCCGCGGCCCGGTCCCGAGCCGTGGCGCCGCCGGGGGACAGGAGCGAGTGGGCATCCTCGAAGGTGCCGGCGGCGTAGGCCTCGGAGAAGACGCTCGACACCGCCTCGACCACCTCCAGGTAGCCGGCCAGCGTGGCCGGGTCGACCTGGGCCGACCCGCTGCCCGACAGCTGGTGCTTCCACCAGCCCGGGCCCTCCGTCGAGTCGGCCGTCCCCGTCACGATGACGCCGGCCT
>JBOGID010000496.1:0-9230 GCA_050742295.1 Acidimicrobiales bacterium
GTCTGGCCCAGAACATCGTCTCGAACGACGTGCCCGAGACGCTGCGGGGCAAGCAGCTCTACACGCTCGACCTGGGCGCGCTCGTCGCCGGCAGCCGCTACCGCGGCGACTTCGAGGAGCGCCTGAAGAAGGTGCTCAAGGAGATCCGCACCCGCGGCGACATCATCTTGTTCATCGACGAGATCCACACCCTGGTGGGTGCGGGTGCTGCCGAGGGCGCCATCGACGCCGCCTCGATCCTCACGCCCATGCTGGCCCGGGGCGAGCTGCAGACGATCGGTGCCACGACGCTCGACGAGTACCGCAAGCACCTGGAGAAAGACGCGGCCCTGGAGCGCCGGTTCCAGCCCATCAAGGTGGAAGAGCCGACGATCTCGCACACCATCGAGATCTTGAAGGGCATCCGCGACCGCTACGAGGCCCACCACCGGGTCACGATCACCGACCAGGCCATCGTGGCCGCGGCCAACCTGTCCGACCGTTACATCTCCGACCGCCACCTGCCCGACAAGGCCATCGACCTCATCGACGAGGCCGGGTCGCGCAAGGTCATGCAGCGGATGAAGACGCCGCCCGACTACAAGGAGCTCGAAGACGAGATCACGCGTGTCCGGCGCGACAAGGACAACGCCATCGAGAACCAGAAGTTCGAGCAGGCGGCCAAGCTCCGCGACAAGGAGCGCGAGCTGCTCGACAAGAAGTCGGCCAAGGAGATCGAGTGGAAGACGGCGGGCGTCGACCTGTTCGACGAGGTCGACGAGGAGGCCATCGCCGAGGTGCTGGCCCTGTGGACGGGCATCCCCGTCTACAAGCTCACCGAGGAGGAGACGGCCAAGCTCCTCCGCATGGAGGACGAGCTGCACCGCCGGGTCATCGGCCAGGAGGCGGCAATCCGCTCGGTCAGCCAGGCCATCCGCCGCACCCGGGCCGGCCTCAAGGACCCGAAGCGCCCGTCGGGCTCGTTCATCTTCCTTGGGCCGTCGGGCGTGGGCAAGACCGAGCTGGCCAAGACGCTGGCCGAGTTCCTGTTCGGGGATGAGAGCCACCTGATCCAGCTCGACATGTCCGAGTACATGGAGAAGCACACCGTCAGCCGTCTGGTCGGCTCGCCCCCGGGCTACGTGGGCTACGAGGAAGGCGGCCAGCTGACCGAGGCCGTGCGCCGCAAGCCGTTCTCGGTGGTGCTGTTCGACGAGATCGAGAAGGCCCACCCCGACGTCTTCAACGCCCTGCTCCAGATCCTGGAGGACGGGCGGCTGACCGACGCCCAGGGCCGCACCGTGGACTTCAAGAACACCGTGCTGATCATGACCTCCAACCTGGGGACGGCCGACCTGCGCAAGGCCGCCATCGGCTTCCAGAAGACGTCGGAGTCGCTCACCTACGAGAAGATGAAGGAGAAGGTCAACGAGGCCCTCAAGCAGCACTTCCGGCCCGAGTTCCTGAACCGCATCGACGAGGTGATCGTCTTCCACGAGCTCACCCGCGAGGAGGTCACCCGGATCGTCGACCTGATGATCAAGCGAGTGCGCACCCAGCTGGAGTCGAACGGCCTCAGCCTGGAGCTGACCGACTCGGCCAAGGACCTGCTGGCCCGCAAGGGCTACGACCCCACGCTGGGCGCCCGGCCGCTGCGCCGTGCCATCCAGCGCATGGTCGAGGACCCCATGTCGGAGCGGATCCTCTGGAAGGAGTTCCGGGCGGGCGAGACCGTCATCGTCGATGCCGAGGGCGAGGAGATCGTGTTCCGGTCGATCGAGGGCATCCCCACCCCGACCGTCGAGCTGGAGAAGTCCGCCCCGGCCGAGTAGCTCCCCTCAGGCTCGTTTCCGTAGCGCGGCCCTCACCGAGCCGCGCTGCACTATCAGGGCGCCGGCGCTCAGGAACCAGGCGGCGATCGCCACGACCCTTGGCCCGTTTGGGCCAGAGCCCGTTTCTCGGACGGTCACTTGCGGACCCCCCGCGAGGGCCGATGCGGAGACCCGAGCCGACGCCGGCGCCGTCGTCGTGGTCGCTTCCGTCGCGGTCGTGTTCGCTCCCGTCGTGGAGGTGGTCGTCTCCGGTGGCACCGTCGTGGTCGTCGTGGTCGTCGTGGCCGGGGCTCTGGTCGTGGACGGCGTCCGCGTCGTTGGCTCGGTCGGCGTCGTGCCCTGCGTACTCGGTGGGGACGCGGCGGCGACTGTCACCGATCGTTCCGTGAGGGACCCGCCGATGTGGCCGCTGCCGTCGGCCGCGTCGACCTGGACGAACGCCGCCATCTTCGTCTGGACGCCGGGGAGGTTCGGGTAGGCGTCGACGGCCGGCTGCCGAAGGACGCTGAGGGAGAAGTCGACGAGGCACGGCGACGAACTGGCTGTCGGCGGGAAGCGGATGGGACTCGACGAGGAGATGGTGGAGACGCCCGCCGGGTCGAGGGCGCCGAAGCCGAACGTGACGCCGGCACACGAGGACCCGGCCCGCCCCGTGCCGGTGCCGCTGAGGGCGAACACGCCGGAGTCGGGAGTGGTGCAGCTGAGGACGCCGGTCGTCACGCCTGCGCACGACGGGGCCAGCCTGAACACGGTCACGTTCCAACCGACGGTGTCGTCGAACGGCGTCGACGTGTTGGTCAACGCGAGCGTGACCGGTATGGCGGTGGCGCCGATCGTCACCGCATTCGCCAGCGTGGCCATCGCCGTCACCTGGACCGTCGCCGAGGCACTCTGCACGACCGCGAACACCAGGGCGGCTCCGACCACCACCACCGCCACTGCCCGCCTCCTCATGCAGCTTCATGCTACTTCATGTCTTACTCGCGCAAGGTCACCGGAACGACCGCCACGCAGTCACAATCGGTGTGGTGAGAAGAGGCCGGCTGGCGCTGATCCTCGTCTTGGCGCTCGTGGCCGGCTCCGGGCGAGAAGGTCGATCGGGGCGTGACCCGCGGTCCTCAGGCGGCCATCATCACCCTCTTCGGCAACTTCCCCGATGTGCAGCTCAACATGGCGTGAAACGACGCCCTCCTCCCGGACCGGTCAGGGTCACCCTGCCCGTGCCATCAACGACGACTTGAACGGCAGCGAAGGTTGGCGGGCGGCCCTACCGACCGTCGTGGCCGCGGCCCTCCTGTGCTGGGCGGTGCCGGCCGGGGGGTTCCTGGAGGCGGCCTCCGACCTGCGTGCCTGCCCCGACGAGTGCACGCGGCACGCCTTCTCGCCGATCGCCTACGCCGCGCTCCTGTGGCCGTTCGCCATCGGCTTGGCCGTGGTCGCCCGCGTGGCGTGGAACCGGAGCGGGCGCGACATCGAGGCGCCCCGGTTGCTGCTGGCGCTCCTGGCCGCCGGCGCGCTGATGGTCGCCGTCTTCGTGGTCACCGGATCGGTGCAGGCACTCGGCGCCGATCCCGAGGGCGGCAACCCCTCTCGCTGGCACGAAGCCGTCGGTGTCGCCGCACTGACCCTCCTGCTGGCCGTGATGGTGGCGCTGGCTGTGGCCGTCTACCGGTGGGGCGTGATGGCACGCCGTCGGTAGAGTCCCGGGCCATGCTCCGCCGGCGGGTCGCAGGCACGCTCGTGGTGGGCTTCCTGCTGCTGGCCGCGACCGGCTGTCAGGTCACGCTCACGGCGGGTGTCGACGTGCGGGCGGACGGGTCGGGGTCCGTCCGGGCCGCCATCGGGCTCGACGACGAGGCGCTGCGGGAGTTGGGCGACCCCGCCCGCGAGCTCCGTCTCGACGACCTGCGCCAGTCCGGGTGGACGGTCACCGGCCCCGAGAAGGAGCCCGACGGGTTCACCTGGGTGCGCCTGGCCAAGCGGTTCGCCGATCCCGAGGAGGCGGGACGGGTGGCAGCCGAGCTGAGTGGCCCGGATGGCCCGTTCCGCGAGTTCACCGTCACCCGTAGCCGGACGTTCGCCAAGACCAAGACCCGGTTCACCGGCCTGGTGGACCTGTCCAACGGCCTCGCCGGCCTCTCCGACGCGGCCCTGCAGCAGGCCCTCGGCGACTTCGACCTCGGCCTCGGTGCCGACGCCCTGCGTGCCCGCTTGGGCGAGGGCCTCGGCCGGGCCCTGCAGGTCCGGGTGGAGGCGAGGCTGCCGGGCCGGTCTCAGACCTGGGACGCGAAGGTCGGCGAGCAACTCCGCCTGCGGCTCGAGTCCGAGTCCTGGAACGTCCGCCCCGTCCTCGCCGCCGTCGCCGCCCTCGGCTTCGCTGCCGCGGCGCTCGCCGTGGTGGTGATCGGCCGCCGCCGCTGAACGGCCTGTCGTCGTAACCGCCCTCTGGGGCGGTTACTGCGCCAAGAACGCCAAGCGGGCCGTCGCCTCCGCACCCGGTCGGCCCCCGAGGCGGACGGCGATGTCGAGGTGGTCGGCGTCCTCGGACACGGCGAACGGCAGCGGAATGCGGGCCGCCGACACGCCGGGCGGAGTGTGGGTGAACTCGCCTCCCAGCCGCGAACCGCAGCCGCCGGCCGACAGGACATACCGGCTCCCTCGTTCGCTCCGCCAGACGGCCCAGACGACGGTGTGCCTCATCCACGCCTCGAGTCCGAACACACGGACCGGATGCTCACCGTCCGGGTCGATGACGACGTCGCACGGCATCACCATCCAGGGACGGTCGATGGCGGCGGGCCAACGGATCGTCGATGGTGCCAACGGAAATCTCACGGATGCCTCGAGCCCGGACTCGAAGGTGCAGCTGAACGTCATCCATGCCGTGGCCGCAGGCGGGCTCGGCCTGAAGTCAAACCGGTTGCTCTCCTGCCCCGTGCCATCCATCCCACCATTGGCGCCGGCCGTTGAATACCCGGTCCCGCCGTCGTCCGACAGCGAGGCACGGCACCCGGGAGCCACCAGGCGGGGCGGCGTGTCGACGGGCCGCTGGCAGACCACGACGATGCCGTCCGCGACGACGCCGGCGGCTATGACCAACGCGTCGTGCCCGTCGAGCGGGGCGACAACGGGGATGAGCTGCGGCTCGGCCATGGCGCCGTCGAAGGTAGATGTCGTACACCGTTCTTATCCTGCAATTTGTGCCTCGCGCGACGAACCCGTTCACGTGCACGGCGTGCGAGGCCGGCGCGCCGCAGTGGGTGGGGCGGTGCCCGGCGTGCGGGGGGTGGAACACGCTCGTGGAGGTGGTCCGGAGCGCCGCAGCCAGCGCCGCACCGCAGCCCATCGGACGCATAGCCACCGACGTGACCCGGCCCGAGCCGACCGGGATCGGTGAGGTCGACCGGGTACTGGGGGGAGGGCTGGTGCCGGGCTCGGTGACGCTGGTCGGCGGTGAGCCGGGGGTGGGGAAGTCCACCCTGTTGCTGCAGGTCCTGGCCCGCCTGGCCGCGTCCCAGCGGTGCCTGCTGGTGGCCGCCGAGGAGTCACCCCAGCAGGTGCGGCTGCGGGCCGAGCGGCTGGAGACGGTTGCTCCCGACCTGTGGCTGGTGGCCGAGACCGACCTGGCCGCGGTCATCAACGACATCGACCAGATCGGGCCCCGCATCGTCGTCATCGACTCGATCCAGGCGATCGCCGACGCGGCCATCGCCACCGCCGCCGGCTCGGTCACGCAGGTCCGCCACTGCGCCCAGCAACTCGCGAGGCTGTCCAAGGAGCGTACGATCACGACCGTCCTGGTGGGCCACGTGACCAAAGACGGCACGCTGGCCGGCCCGCGCGTCCTCGAGCACCTCGTCGACACGGTCCTGTCCTTCACCGGCGACCGCCACCACTCCCTGCGCCTCCTGCGGGCCGTCAAGCACCGGTTCGGCTCGACGGCCGAGGTCGGCCTGTTCGAGATGGGCGAGGGCGGGCTGGAGGGCCTGGCCGACGCCGGCCACCTGTTCCTGGCCGACCGCCAGCCCGGCGTCGCCGGCTCCGTCGTCACCCCCACCCTCGACGGCCACCGGCCCCTCCTGGTCGAGCTCCAGTCCCTGGTCGCCCGGGCGCCGCAGGGCTGCCCGCCCCGCCGCTCGACCCAGGGTGTCGACGCCAGCCGCCTCGCCCTGCTCCTCGCCGTCATCGACCGGCGCGCCGGCCTGCGGCTGCCGAGCCACGACGTCTACGCCATGGCCGCCGGTGGGGCCCGCGTCAACGACCCCGGAGCCGACCTCGCCCTCGCCCTCGCCATCGCCTCGTCGGCCTGTGGGCAGCCCGTGGCCGCCGATCTGGTGGCGTGCGGCGAGGTCGGCCTGGGCGGCGAGCTGCGCCAGGTCCCGCAACTGGCCCGCCGCCTGGCGGAAGCAGCGAGGCTCGGGTTCCGCACCGCCATCGTCCCGGCCTCGTGCGCCAGCCCCGTCCCCGGCCTCACGATCCTGCCCGCGACAACCCTGAGAGAGGCCCTCGCCGCCGCCGGGATCGAGCGCCGGCGGCCAGCAACCGTCGCAACCAACAACCGATAGCATTTCGGCGTGCCTCTTAGGCGGCATCTGGCGCTGACCGACGCGCTCGCGGCGGTGGCGCCGGGGACGGCGCTGCGCGAGGGCCTTGACCGCATCCTCCAGGGCAACCGCGGCGCGCTCGTCGTCATCGGCGACGGGCCGGAGGTGCTCGCCATCTGTTCGGGCGGGTTCCTGCTCGACGCCGAGTACACGCCGCAGCGTCTGTCCGAACTGGCGAAGATGGACGGCGCCATCATCCTCGCCTTCGACGCCAGCCGCATCGCCCGGGCCAACGTCCACCTCGTGCCCAACCCCAACGTGCCCACGTCCGAGACCGGCACACGCCACCGCACGGCCGAGCGCGTGGCCCGGTCCATCGGCGTCCCCGTCGTCTCGGTCTCCGAGGACATGGCGTCCATCGCCGTCTACCACGGCGACATCAAGCACCCGCTGGAGCTGTCCCAGCGCCTGCTGGCCCGGGCCAACCAGGCCCTGCAGACGCTGGAGCGCTACAAGACGAGGCTCGACTCGGTGGCGGGCGAGCTGTCCGCCCTCGAAGTGGAAGACCTGGTCACGGTCAGGGAGGTCGTCACCGTCCTCCAGCGCACCGAGATGGTCCGGCGCATCGCCGAGGAGATCCACGACTACATCGTCGAGCTGGGCACCGACGGCCGCCTCGTCCGCCTCCAGCTCGAGGAGCTGATGGGCGGCGTGGAGGACGATCGCCGCCTCGTGATCATGGACTACTTCCACGTCTCGGACGGCTGGCACGCCAGCGAGGCCATGAACGCCCTGGCCGAGCTGAGCACCGAGGACATCCTCGACCTCAAGGCCGTCACGTCGGTGCTGCGCCTCCCCGCCGAGTCGTCCGACGTCGACATGGGCCTGCAGCCCCGCGGCTACCGCATCCTGTCCAAGATCCCGCGCCTGCCCGAGTCGGTCATCGAGCACCTCGTCTCGCACTTCGGCTCGCTCCAGAAACTGCTGCGGGCCACCGTCGACGACCTCGACGAGGCGGAGGGCGTGGGCGAGACCAGGGCTCGCGCCATCAAGGAAGGCCTGTCCCGGTTGGCCGAGTCCAGCATCCTCGACCGCTACGGCTGATCCAAAGGGCGTTCAACGGCGCAAGTTGTCGTGCCCCGGCTTTCCTGGCACTCTGGAGATGTCCCCGTGTTGTCTCGTCCTTGGGAGAGGTATGTCGTTTGATGTCGGTGACAAGGTCGTGTACCCGCACCACGGCGCTGCCGTCATCGAGAAGCGGGAGTGGAAGGACTGGTTCGGCGCCGATCGGGAGTACCTCGTCCTGAAGCTGGCGTACGGCGATCTGACCCTCAGCGTCCCCGCCGACAACACCGAGGCCATCGGCCTGCGCGAGGTCATCAACGACGAGGAGGTCGAGGAGGTCTTCGCCGTCCTTCGCAAGAAGGAGGCGCGGATGCCGACCAACTGGTCACGCCGGTTCAAGAACCACGTGGAGAAGCTGAAGTCGGGTGACATCTACCAGGTCGCCGAGGTCGTGCGGAACCTGTCGATCCGGGAGAAGGACAAGGGGCTCTCCGCGGGCGAGAAGCGCATGCTGACCAAGGCCCGACAGATCCTGGTGTCGGAGCTGACGTTCGCCCTCTCGGTTGACGAGGCCGAGGCCGAGAAGAAGCTCGACGAGGCCCTCCCGTAGGCCCCATCTGGCCATCGGTTCGTGACGTCTGGGTCGTGGTCGTGGCCGCCGGCGCCGGGAAGCGGTTCGGCGGCCTCAAGCAGTACGAAGTAGCCGATGGACGGCGCGTGCTCGACTGGTCGGTTGCCGCGGCGCGCACGGTGGCCGCCGGCATCGTGCTGGTCGTGCCCCCCGAACGCGTCGCCGACCCCGAGAAGGACGTCGACCTCGTCGTCGCCGGCGGCGCCACCCGATCGGGCTCGGTGCGGGCCGGCCTCGCGGCCGTGCCCGCCGAAGCGGACGTGGTCGTCGTCCACGACGCCGCCCGCCCGTGGGCCACGCCCGACCTGTTCCGGTCGGTGGTGGCCGCCCTCGCCCATGCGGACGGCGCCGTTCCCGGCGTGCCCGTCACCGACACCGTCAAGCGGGTGCAGGACGGCCGCGTCCTCGCCACCCTCGACCGCGCTGAACTGGTGGCCGTGCAGACCCCGCAGGCCTTCCGGGCCGACGCCCTTCGGCGCGGCCACGCCTCGGGCGCCGACGCCACCGACGACGCCGCCCTGGTCGAGGCCCTCGGAGGCGTGGTCGTCGTCGTGCCCGGCGAACCGGCCAACGTGAAGATCACACGCGGAGCTGACCTGTCGTGACCGGGCGCGTAGGCCTCGGGTTCGACGTCCACCCCTTCGCCGCGGTCGAGGCCGGACGTCCCCTCGTCCTCGGGGGCGTCTCCATCGAGGGCGAACCGGGACTGGCCGGCCACAGCGACGCCGACGTCATCGCCCACGCCGTGGCCGACGCCCTGCTCGGTGCCGCCGGCCTCGGGGACCTCGGGCACCACTTCCCCGACGACGACCGCGAGTGGGCGGGCGCCGACAGCGTGGCCCTGCTGCGCCAGGTGCGGGACCTGGTATGCGAGGCGGGCTGGCTGGCCGTGAACGTGGATTGCAAGGTCGTGCTCGAAGCCCCCCGCCTCGCCCCCTACCGTGACGCCATGCAGGAGTGCCTCTCGGCGGCCATCGCCGCCCCCGTGACCGTCGGTGCCAAGCGGGCCGAAGGACTCGGTGCCCTCGGCCGGGGCGAGGGCATCGCCTGCTGGGCCGTCGCCTTGCTGGAGTCAATCGATGCCTGAGCCCCGCCGCGGCCGGCCCCGCCCGCCGCGTTCGCAAGGCCAGCCGCAGCGCCCGCCGCGGCCCTCTGGCCCGGAGCGAGCCGAGCGCCCAC
>JBOGID010000497.1:0-10828 GCA_050742295.1 Acidimicrobiales bacterium
CTTCCAGGGCCACGCCGCCCCCGGCATCTACGCCAGGGCGTTCATGGAGGGCCGGCTCAGCACGGACGACCTCGACCACTTCCGCCGTGAGATCGGCCGTGGTGGCCGGGGGCTGTCGAGCTACCCCCACCCCCGGCTGATGTCGGAGTTCTGGGAGTACCCGACGGTCAGCATGGGCCTCGGCCCGATCTCGGCGCTCTACCACGCCCGCTTCAACCGGTACCTCCAGAACCGCCAGATCGACGACACCAGCCAGAGCCGCGTGTGGTGCTTCATGGGCGACGGCGAGTGCGACGAGCCGGAGTCGCTCGGCGCGATCGGCCTGGCGGCACGTGAGGAGCTCGACAACCTGACCTTCGTGGTCAACTGCAACCTGCAGCAGCTCGACGGACCGGTCCGCGGCAACGGCAAGGTCATCCAGGAGCTGGAGGCCGTGTTCCGGGGTGCGGGGTGGAACGTCATCAAGGTCATCTGGGGCGGCAAGTGGGACGAGCTCCTCGCCCGAGACACCGACGGCGTCCTGCTCAACAAGATGAACACCACGCTCGACGGCGAGTTCCAGAAGTACGCCACCGAGAGCGGCGCCTACATCCGCGAGCACTTCTTCGGCCCCGACCCCCGGCTGCGGGCCATGGTCGAGCACCTGTCCGACGACGAGCTGCGCAACCTGCCCCGGGGTGGGCACGACTACCGCAAGCTCTACGCCGCCTACAGGGCCGCCGTCGACCACCAGGGCACGCCCACCGTCATCCTGGCCAAGACGGTCAAGGGGTGGGCTCTCGGCCCCGACTTCGAGGCCCGCAACGCCACCCACCAGATCAAAAAGATGAACAAGAAGGAGCTCCGGATCTTCCGGGACCGCCTGTTCCTCGAGGACCAGGTGCCCGACAAGGCCCTCGACGCCGACCAGCCGCCGTACTACCGGCCGCCCAAGGGCTCGCCCGAGTACGAGTACATGATGGAGCGGCGCCGGGCCCTGGCCGGGTCGCTGCCCTCCCGTACCGTCCGGCCCAAGCCGCTGAACCTGCCCGCGTCCAGCACGTTCGACGACCTCAAGAAGGGCTCGGGCACCCGCGAGTTCTCGACGACGATGGCGTTCGCCAACCTGCTCCGCACGGTGCTGCGGGACAAGAACATCGGCCCCCGCGTCGTCCCCATCATCCCCGATGAGGCCCGCACCTTCGGCATGGACGCCCTCTTCCCCGAGGTCAAGATCTACGCCCCCTTCGGCCAGCTGTACGACCCCGTCGACTCCCACCTCCCGCTGTCCTACAAGGAGTCGACCAAGGGGCAGATCCTCGAGGAGGGCATCACCGAGGCCGGCTCCATGGCCAGCTTCACGGCCGCCGGCACCGCCTACGCCACCCACGGCGTGCCGATGGTGCCCTTCTACACGTTCTATTCCATGTTCGGCTTCCAGCGGATCGGCGACCTCATCTGGGCGTTCGGCGACATCCGGGGCAAGGGCTTCCTGTGCGGGGCCACGGCGGGCCGCACGACGCTCATGGGCGAGGGGCTGCAGCACGCCGACGGCCACTCCCTGGTGCTGGCCTCGACGGTGCCCAACGTCGCCGCCTACGACCCCGCCTTCGCCTACGAGCTGGCCATCATCATCGAGGACGGCCTGCGCCGCATGTACGGCGAGAACCCCGAGGACGTCTTCTACTACCTGACCCTCTACAACGAGAACTACGCCATGCCGTCCATGCCCGAGGGCGCCGAGGAGGGCGTGCGCCGGGGCATCTACCGGTTCTGCGAGCGGCAGGACGGGCCGTCGAGGCGGGCCACCATCCTGTTCTCGGGCAGCGCCCACGGGGCGGCGCGGGAGGCCCAGCGGCTGCTGGCCGCCGAGCACGATGTGGCCGCCGAGGTGTGGAGCGTGACGTCGTACAAGGCGTTGCGGGAGGACGCCCTGGAGGTCGAGCGGTGGAACCGCCTGCACCCCACCGAGCCGCCGCGCACGCCGTACGTGACCGAGGCCCTGTCGTCGGCCCCCGGGCCCTTCGTCGCCGTGACCGACTTCATGAAGTCCGTGCCTGACCAGATCGCCCGCTGGGTGCCGGGGACGTTCACCCCTCTCGGCACCGACGGGTTCGGACGGTCGGACACCCGCGCCAACCTCCGCCGCCACTTCGAGACGGACGCCCCCCACGTCGTCGTCGCCACCCTCCAGGCCCTGGCCGAGGCCGACCAGGCCAAGCCCGACGAGGTGGCCAAGGCCATCGCGACCTACGGCCTCGACCCGGAGGCCCCCGACCCACGCGTCGCGTAGCTACGAGAACTCGGCGACGACCAGGTTGTCGAAGGCAAGCTCCCCGGTGCCTGATGATGCCGCGAACCCGATATTGCCCGGACCGACGCCGGCGGTATCGGACGCCCGCCCGATCTCCTTGCCGTTGAGGTAGAGCCGCAGAGCCGTCAGCGTGTCCCCTGCGCAGTCGAGGCGGATGCGAAAGACGGTGTCAGGCGATGGCGTTCCCGTGAATCCCGGTTCGCGCCCGCGTACGAAGGGACGCAGCCCGTAGGGCCCCCGCTGCGAGCCGAGCGTCACCCGGAAGATCCCCCACGATCCGTCGGCGACCACCATGCCCAGGTAGGTGTCGCCGTCGAGGCCGTGGTAGCGGCAGAACACGCCGAACCAGTCGTCGGGCGCACCGGAAAGGTGGCGGGCCTCCACCGCCACACTGACGTTCTGCGTGGCCTCGATCCTGGCGCGCTCGGGAGCCTCCGCGGGCAGCACCGAATAGACGTCCCGGCTTCGCTTGAAGCGCATGCGGTGCTGGCCGTCACTCGTTGTCACCTCGGCGGTCTCGCTGTCACTTGAGCGGTAGGCGCTCGCACTGCCGAAGTCGTCCCGGAGGAGGATCCAGGGACGAATCGTCATGGTCGAGGTCGTGGTCGTTGGAGCGGTCGTCGAGGGGCCCGGCGGCGCCGTGCGCCGGGCTGCCATGGCGTCTTCGCGTAGGGCAACGACGGCCACGGCGTCGCCGGCCAGGATCAGCACGATGAGGCCGGTCAGGATCCGCCGGTACGTGCGCACGGGTGAAAGTCTACCAAACGACATGAGACGGCGCATGGGCGCGTCGAGCCGCCCGGCGGTACGCTCGCCGGTGTGGCTCTTCCTTTCACCGATGACGAGGAGGCGAACCGCCTGCTCGCCACCGATCCGCTGGCCCTCCTGATCGGGATGCTGCTCGACCAGCAGGTTCCGATGGAGAAGGCCTTCCACAGCCCCTACGACCTCAAGCAGCGGCTCGGCGGGCGGCTCGACGCGGCCGAGATCGCGGCCATGGACCCCGACGACCTGGCGTCGATCTTCGCCGAGCGCCCGGCGCTCCACCGCTTCCCCGGCTCCATGGCGGGCCGCACCCATGAACTGGCGCAGCGCCTCGTCGACGACTACGGCGGCGACGCCGAGAAGGTCTGGTCGGGGGCCGACACCGGCCAGCAGCTCCTCGCCAACCTCAAGGCCCTGCCCGGGTTCGGCGAGCAGAAGGCCCGCGTTTTCGTCGCCCTCCTGGCCAAGCGCCTGGGCATCCAGCCTGCGGGCTGGCAGGACGCAGCCGGCGCCTACGGCCAGCCGGGCTGGTTTTCGGTGGCCGACATCGACGGTCCCGAGTCCTTGGCCCGCGTCCGGGAGCACAAGAAGGCCGTCAAAGCGGAGGCCAAGGCCCGGGCCAAGGGGTAGGTCCCAGGTCCATGCAGGTCACGGCCAACGGCAAGCCCGTCGAGCTGCGCGACGGCGCGACCGTCGGCGACCTCCTCGAAGCCCTGGGCCTGCGCAGCCGGTGGGTCATTGCCGAACGCAATGGCGAGGCCCTGCCCCGAGCCCAGATGGACTTGACCGTGCTGGCCCCCGGCGACCGCGTCGAGCTGGTCCGGGCCGTGGCCGGCGGCTGACGGCGACGGCGACGGGCTGAACAGGCAACGTGGCCAGCCTCGGTGACCGGCGGCTGTACCTGTGCACGTCCGACCGTCCCGACCTGGCCCAGTTCCTCGAAGCGTGCATTCTCGGCGGCGTCGAGATCGTCCAGCTGCGGGACAAGCTGCTGGAGGCCAAGCCCCTCCTGCGCCGGGCCCACCTGGCCGCCCTCGTCTGCCGGGACCTGGGCGTGCCCTTCATCCTCAACGACCGTCCCGACCTGGCGCTGGCGGTGGGGGCCGACGGCGTTCACCTGGGCCAGGACGACGCCCCGCCCTCCCTGGCCCGCCGCATCCTCGGCTTCTCGGCCGTCGTGGGCCTGTCCACCCATGCGCCGAACGAGCTGGACGCCGCCGCCGACGAGCCCGTCGACTACGTGTCCGCCGGTCCGGTGGCGCCCACCCCGACCAAACCCGGACGCCCCGGCACCGGCCTCGACTACCTCGCCTACGCCGCCTCCACCGCCCGCCAGCCGTTCTTCGTGACCGGCGGCGTGACCCCACAGACCGTGCCCGAGATGGTGGTGGCGGGCGCGCAACGGTTCGTCGTCGTCCGCTGGCTCACCCAGGCCCCCGACCCCCGGGCTGCGGCGGCGACCCTCCGGGCGACGATCGACAGCGAACTCGGCCTCGTGTAAGCGCTACGCAACTAAGCCGCCACCTGGCGCTCCATCCACCCGAGGAGGAAGGCCACGGCGCGGGGGTCGTGGCGCAGGCGGTGGCCGGCGCCGTGGATCAGGCGCAGCTCGACCCGGTTGCCGGCCGCCGTCGCCAGCGTGCGGGCGTCCTGGGACGGCACCGAGTCGTCGTCGGACCCGTGCATGAGCAGCAGCGGCCGCGGGGGGACGTCGGCCACCACGTCCAACGCCCGGATCTCGGACAGCTCGTTGCCCCACGCGTCCACGTCGGCGGGGAACGCCTTGTTGTGGATCACCCCCATGCTGCGGGCGTGGTCGAGGAGGCGCCGGGGATGGGCCGCCCACACGTCGAACGTGGCCGGTGCGGCCAGGGTGGCGACGCCCCGGACCCGGAGGTCGCCCGCCGCCTGATAGATGGCCAGCGAGCCCCCCGTGCTCGACCCCGCCAGCCACACGCCCGACACGCCCTCGTCGACCAGACGGCCGATGGCGGCGTCGAGGTCGGTGAGCCACCCCCGCAGCGAGAAGTTGCCGGCCGACTTACCCGTACCCCGGAAGTTGAACGTCAGAACCGCCCACCCCGTCTCCGCCGCCAGGCGGTTGGCAAGGGCGGGATAGGTCTGGGCCGACGTGGCCGCCCCGCCCGGCCCGGCCGGAAAGCCGTGGCACAGCACCAGCCCCGGCGGCCCGGTGGAGGCGGCCCCGAGCGCCGCCGGCCGCACGAGGTGGCCCGCCAGGGGCAGCCCGTCCGACTCGATCGTCACCTCCACACGCAACTCCGCAACGCCTCAACTCCCTCCGGCGCGACGAAGGGGCGCTCACCGGCGCCCCCTCGTCGAAGAACTAACTGGAAAGGAACCCAAGCAGTGCGGATTGCTCCGGGTGGGACCAACTCCCGGCCGGTACTTGGGCGGTGGCCGGCGGTATTCGCCAGCCCGGTCCAGCTGCCTGCTAGCTGACAGCCACCTCCGCGGTCCCAGAACTTCTATCTCTCAGCTGGACCACCTCCTTTCTGCGGTACCCGTATGAAAGCACAACCGGGGCACAATGTGGTGGCGTTTTGTCATCCCCGCCTCATCCCGGCCCCTCGCCCGGATCGGACAGGGGACCGACGGCGCCGATCTCGGTGAGGTAACCCATCTGGGCGTCCAGGACGGCGTGGACCTGCTCGGCCGTGTACGGCGTCCCCGCCGCCTCCGCCTTGCCCAGGACGAAGCCGACGGTCTCGGCGCCGGTCACGACGACGGGCCCGTCCACGTGGGGACCGGACCCGTTGCTGGACACGCCCTTGAGCCGGAAGTACTCCAGGTGCCAGTCGAGGATCTGGCGGACGTCGTCCGGTGTCAGCACGGCCGCCACAGCCTCGTTGACGTGGTCGCACACGTATGAGACGGCGTCCTCGAAGTTGAACGTGCGCTCGACCGGCTTGGCCGCCAACCGCCGGGCCTCGCGGCCGATGACGAGGGCGGCGATCACGAAGACGGCGGCGACGCCGAGCACGACAAGGACGATGCCCATCGCCCGCCGAGGCTAGATGGCTGGTGTTGTTCGCGATCGGTGCTTCGCGCCGAGGCGGCCGACCTACTGCTGACCAGCCCTTTTGCGTTGTAGCCGAAGCTCCAACGGGTCGGTCGGCCGCCGAATGAGGGCTTTGACACCAGCCATCTACTAGCGAGGGGCAGGCCATACTCATCGCCATGACGCGCCACTACGAGGACGAGCAGCTGACGATCACCCGGCTCGTGGTCGGTCCGTACGACAACAACGTGTTCGTGGCCCGGTGCCGGCACACGGGCCAGGCCGTGCTGATCGACGCCGCCAACGAGTCCGAGAAGGTCCTCGACCTGTGCCGGCGGCTGAACGTGGAGAAGGTCCTGGAGACCCATGGCCACGCCGACCACATCCAGGCCGTCCCCGCCGTGCGGGATGCGGGCTACGACGTGTGGGTCACGGCCGAGGACGCGGCCATGCTCCCCGGTTACGACTTCCTGCTCGAGGACGGCCAGGTCATGGAGGTCGGACGCCTGCGCCTGCACAACCTCCACACGCCGGGCCACACGCCGGGCTCGATCTGCTTCCGGGTCGAGGGCTCGCCCGTGCTGTTCTCGGGGGACACCCTGTTCCCCGGAGGGCCCGGCGCCACCCGCCCACCCCTCGGCCACTTCCCGACGATCATCCGCTCCATCGAGGATCGGCTGCTCCCGCTGCCGCCGGAGACCATCGTCATGCCCGGCCACGGCAAGGACACCACCATCGGGACGGAGCAGCCCCACCTCCAGGAGTGGATCGACCGCGGCTGGTGACACACCTCGCTGGCTGGTGGTGTTTAGTCGCGATCGGCGCTTCGCGCCGAGGCGGCCGACCAACCCCTGACCCGCCCTCTTGCGTTGTAGCCGAAGCTCCAACGGGGCGGTCGGCCGCCGAGAGAGGGCTTTGACACCAGCCACCTAGCTGCGGATCGCACCTATTGAACGCCGTCACCCACGGATGCAAGCATCTGTGGCTCAGTCGCATCTAAAGGGGGCCTATCCGGTGAAGAAGCGAACACTCTGCGTCAGGATCGGCGTCGCGGCGGCCGCCTGTGCGGTGGCGGCCCAGAGCGCGGCCATGGCCGACATCGGGACGCCGGCGGCACCGACCAAGCCGGTCCACGCCACCAAGGCTGACCTCGCCCCGGGCCGGATGTACTCGAGCCCGACCTTCGCCGTGGACCCGGAGGACCCCCTGCGGGTCGTGGCCGGCTTCGCCGACCTCGGCACCCGCCGCTGCGGGCTGCTGCGGTCGACCGACGGCGCCGCCACGTGGGCCCTCACGGAGGCGTCGCCCGGCACCGCCTCCTACCCGTTCTGCTCGCAGAGCCAGGGCAGCGTGATGCAGGCGCCGGTCGCCTTCGGGCGCAACGGCACCCTCTACATGGCCCTCGGCGGGTGGGACGACGCCGACGGCGCCCGCACCGGCGGGGCGATCCTGCTGGCGCGTTCGCGCAACCTGGGCACGTCGTGGGAGACCACCGTCGCCTACACGGCGCGGGGCAAGGTCAACGAGGCGGCCGAGAACGTCCGCCCCATCCACAGCGTGGCCGTCGACACCAAGACGGGCAACGACGACGTCGTCTACGTGACCTTCAACGTGTCCCGGCCCGGCCTCACGGCGCCCAACCAGGCGCCCAACACCCCGATGGTGGCGGTGTCCCGTGACGGCGGCCGCACGTTCGCAGCGCCCACCAACCTGGCCGACAAGGTCTTGGACGCCCCGGCCATCCGTGACCAGGCACTGACCGCCCGCACGACCACGACGCTGGCCGCAGGTGCGACAACGACCTCGACCACCACCCCCGCCGCCGGCTCGCGCGCCGCCGAGCCCAACCAGGCCGCCAACTTCGGTGGCAGCACGGGCCGGTTCGGGATCGTGGCCGGCGTCGACAACAACGGCAAGGCCTATGTCACCTGGCAGTCGGGCACGGCCAACGTCACGCCGGCCCCGCCCGCGGCCCAGTTCGTCTCAACGTCGACCGACGCGGGCCGCACGTGGACGCCGGCCATGGCCATCCCGTTCAGCTACGACAACGCCACGCCGCGCGTCGCTGTCGCCCCCAACGGGACGATCCACCTCGTGACCCAGCGCAACCCGCAGCGCGAGGTGAACAGCCACGGCGAGATCTACCACCGAGCGTCGAGCGACGGGGGCAAGACCTGGACCGAGCCCAAGGTCCTGACCGACGACGACCCGAACGCCCTGCTCGGTCAGTACTTCCCCAACATCAGCATCGCCCCCAACGGCCGGGTCGACGCCGTCTGGTGGGACACCCGTGACGACACGGGTATCCGCTCGAACGACGTCTACTACTCGTACTCGGCCGACGATGGCAAGACGTGGAGCAAGAACGTCCGCATCACCGACCAGAGCGTCAACCGCAACTACGGCGTGTGGGGCTTCAACTACGACATCGCCTCGCCGCCGGGTGTGGGCTCGACGAACGAGTTCGCCATCTTCGGGTGGGACGACACCCGCAACACCGACACGTCCAACCTGGGGGCCGTCTCGGGGTTCGGGGCGGGCACGCAGGACGTCTTCACGTCCGCCGTGCAGTTCGAGGCCATCGGTGGCGGCTCGTCGGAAACGGCCAAGGTGATCCTGGCCGGCGCCGTCGGCCTGCTGTCCATCGGGCTGATCCTGCTGGTCGCGGCCCTCGTCTCCCGCCGGGGCAGCCCGGCGCCGCCCAAGAAGGCGGCCGCCAAGAAGGATGCGCCGGCCAAGGTCGGCTAAAAGCACCGCCGTTGTAGCGAACGGCCGGCCGGGAAACACGATGCCCGGCCGGCCGTTGCGCGCCCACACCCGGGAGACCGCTGATTGTCAACAAACCGTCACCTCACCGTCGGGTGGCTGTCGCACGGCGACGCGAGGCTTCGAGTTCCGATCCGAACATCGGACCAAAGGGGGACACGCGTGATCGCACGAAGGTGGGTGCTCGGTGCCGCCGGCACCGTCGGGATCGTGGTGGGCGCAGCGGCGACGGCGTTTGCCTGCGTCTCGGGCCCGGCCATCAACCTGTCCACGACGAACGCCAAGCCGGGCCAGGAAGTGACCATCAAGGGCACGAACTTCCGCCAGGCCGACCCGGTGACCGTGCGCTGGAACGCCCTCGACGGGCCCGTGCTGGCCACGCTGGACAAGCCGCAGAGCGGGGTGGTCACGGGCACGTTCACCGTCCCCGCCGACGCCAAGGCCGGGCACTACGTCGTGATCCTGTCCCAGTCCAAGCCCGACGGGAAGCTGAGCCAGCTCCCCATCCGGGCCCTGCTCACGGTCACGCCCGAAGGCAGCGCGCCACCCGTCCTCGGGAGCGGGATCGCGACAAACCAGGCCGAGCGGCCGGTGGGCCTGCAGACGGCCGACAACTCGGTGAGCGGCGCCACCCTTGCCCTGGTCGCCCTGGGAGTCGCGGGCGTGGGCATGTTCGTCGCCGGCATGGCCGCCCTGTTCGCGGGGCGGCGGGGCCAGGCGCCGGCGGCGGCCGCCGTGCGCAAGTAGCAATGCGCAAGTAGCAAGAGGCCTCTCTTCCGGGGGGAAGTCGAGCCCGGGCCCGCTCCCAGCGCGGCCCGGGCTCAACTTCGTCCGTACCCGGCTCAGGCCGTGAGGGGCTTGCGGGGCTCCTGGATCAGCTCGATGTCGCCGTCCAGGCCCTCGACCGCGACCTTGTCGCCGTCGATCTCGACCGTGACCCGCCGGCCGGCCAGGGGGATGCGGTCGATGCGCAGGTAGCCGATCCAGTCGGGGACGGCGGGTGAGAGCCACACCTTGCCGTGCGGCACCCACGGGTCGAGGCGGAGCATCGTCCGCAGGAACAGCAGAGGCGAGGCGGCGGCCCAGGCCTGTGGTGAGCAGGACGAGGGATAGGCGACCGGGAACGGGATCTCCGCCCGGCTGAACCCGCCGAACAGCTCGGGCAGCCGGTGGGCCTGGGAGCGGGCCGCCTCGAGGAGGCCCTGCATCACCCGGTGGGACTCGTCGACGAACCCGTAGCGCATCAGGCCGGCCGCGCAGAGGGCGTTGTCGTGGGGCCACACCGACCCGTTGTGGTAGCTGATCGGGTTGTAGCCGACCATCGACGTGGCCAGCGTACGGATCCCCCAGCCGCTGAACATCTCCGGCGACAGCAGGTGGGCCGCGACCCGCTCCGCCTTGTCCTGGTCGAGGATGCCGGTCCAGAGGCAGTGGCCCATGTTCGACGCCAGCGCGTCGATCGGGCGCTTGTCGGCGTCGAGGCCCATCGCCACCCACCCCTGCTCCTCGAGCCAGAAGTCGCGGTTGAACGACGCCTTCAGCGCGGCAGCCTTGGCCCGATAGCGCTCCTCGACGGCAGCGTCGCCGGCCTCGTGGGCGAAGTGCGCCCGCGCCAGGTAGGCGGCGTACACGTACGCCTGCACCTCGCACAGCGCGATCGGGGCGCGGGGCAGCTTCCCGTCGGCGGAGCGGATGCCGTTCCAGGAGTCCTTCCACCCCTGGTTCACCAGGCCCCGGTCGCTGGTGCGCTGGTACTCGACGTAGCCGTCGCCGTCCCGGTCGCCGTAGTTCTCGATCCAGTCGAGGGCGCGGTCGGCGTGGGGCAGCAGGGCGTCGACCAGCTCGGCGGCCAGGCCCCAACGCCGCAGCTCCCCCAGCAGCATGACGAACAGCGGGGTGGCGTCGGCGGTGCCGAAGTACACCTCGCCCCCCCCGAGGTTCAGCGAGGACGAGGCACCGAAGCGCATCTCGTGCAGGATTCGCCC
>JBOGID010000498.1:0-11217 GCA_050742295.1 Acidimicrobiales bacterium
CCCCGACTCCGCGCTCGCCCGCCGGGCGATCCAGTGCCTGGTCGACCTGCAACGGGGCGGCGGCGGGGACGCCTTGATCGGCCGCCGCCTGTACCCGCTGGTGGTCGAGGCCGGCTATCGCGATGTCGCCGTGTCGCCCCGCATGGTCTACGCCGATGCCAGCCGCCCGGCCCTGGTCGAGGGCTTCACCCGCCGCACTTTCAACGCTATGGTCGAGGGAGTCGCCGACCAGGCCGTGGGCCAGGGACTGATGGACGAGGCCAGATGGCAGGCCGCCATCGGGGACCTGCACCGCACCGCCGAGGACGGCGGCACGTTCTGCTACACGTTCTTCAAAGCCGTGGGGACCCGCTAGGCGGCTGGTGTCAAAGCCCTCTCTCGGCGGCCGACCGCCCCGTTGGAGCTTCGGCTGCAACGCAAGAGGGCTGGTCAGGGGTATCCCGGCGCACCACCAGCCCCCTAGGCGGCAGCCGGTGGCACCCGGTGGACGCGGGCCACCTGCATGGCCTCGAGGCTTTCCAGCTTGTGCCCCCGCTCGTCGACCCCCACCTGGCGGAAGAAGTCGGCGAGAGAGGCGAAGTCGCCGTAGTCCTCGCTGAACGCGCTGACGAAGGGCATCGCCTCGAAGTCGGCGTTCTCCTGGACGAACAGCATGTACTCGTGCTCGGCATGGTCCTCGAGCTCGGCGTTGAGGCGGTAGGCCCAGGCCGGCTTGAGGACGAACAGCACGACCGCGAAGTGGTAGGTCACGGCGGCCAGCACCTGGGGCAGGAGCCGGTACCAGAGGAAGCTCTCGCGCACCCGGCTCCGCCGGATCAGCTCCTCCAGGATCAGCAGGTGCCACTGCTCGTTGTCCTGCTGGGCCCGGCTCTGCTCGACGCCGGTGAAGACCCGCCGGGCGACCGCGGGCCACGGGTGGGTGTGCGTCACGGCCACGTAGCCGACGCGCTCCCACGCCTGGTAGGGCACGCGGGCCAGCACTTCGAGCACCCGGAACTTCGACAGCGACCGGCGCCGGCCGTAGAGGACGTCGAGGGTGGTGAACAGGGCACGTGCGGGCAGGCTGTAGGAAAGCCGGGGCGTCGACAGGGTCTCCTCCTGCAACGCCCGCAGCCCGCTCGTGTGTGCAACGGTGGGTTCGATGGGAGCCATGCCTCGAACCTACGGGAGTCGGGTTACGGGAAGGCGGGGAACCGATAACGGCCGCGTGAAGGGCAGGTGACCACTCCCCCGCTCAGACGGCGCGCACCCGGTTGTTCTTGGGCTGGTGCTCGAGTCTCCCCGTCATGGGCCGGGGGAACCTCCTGGGTCTGGAGGACGTGGCCATCATCGGACTCGCGCTCGGCTTCTTCGGCGCCTGCGTGGCCTTCGTACGGGGCCTCGACCGGTTGGCTACTTTGCGGGCGCGCAAGGCGGCGGCACCTACTCGTACGGGTCCAACTACCGCCCGACTAACGAGGCGTTCCTGCGGAGCGTCGACGAGCGGGTCCGCGTCTACCGCGAGGAGAACGGCCTGGCGGACGGCGTGAAGGTGCCGGTCGACGCCGCGACCGCGTCCTGACAGCTACGCGCTGTGGCGGGTCGCAGTCTTGTCGCGCTGGCTCGACCACCACGGGTTCGTAGCGGGGAACGGCCCCCGGGTAGCCGTCCCGGCTCGCCGCCCCCCGTCAAACGACTACCGGGTTGCCATGGCCCCGGTGCCGCCGTAGGCACGACGAATCTCGCCGCGCCGGCGTGCCGCCTCGATCGCATGGGCCACGGCGCCGGGCTCACCCCCGCCACGCCATCTGATCTCAGCCAGCCGGAGCATCACCAACACCTTGATCACCCAGTAACCGGTGTCCGCCAGCATCTCCGGCCGCGTGCGCGCCATGGTGGCCGAGCGAGCCGAGATGTGGTGATTGTCATGCAACCCCTCGCCCCAGGTCAGCCAGGCCAGGAGCCAGCTGTTTCCGGTCAGGCGGGCCTTTCCCATTCCCACCTTCCGCATGTAGCCGTGGGAGTGACCGATCGAGTTGACCGCCCCGCTCAGCAGGACGTAGATGCGCGGGTGCACCAAGACGATGATCAGTCCACCGATCGGGCCGGCCACCGCGGCAGCGAGGAGATAACCCACGGTGTGCCCCAGGGAGGACCGGTCGAACAGGCCGTCCCAGCGATCGCGGTGATAAAAGCGCTCCCACCGGGCGATGACCTCGGGAGCGCTCGCGGCCCGGCCGTAGTACGTGACGTTGTTGAAGAGCACCTCCAGCACACCGAGGGTAAGGGGGCTGTGAACGTCGCGGTCGGTATCCTCGAACAGGTGATGCTCCCGGTGGACGTACATCCACTCCCAGGGCTTCAGGCCCACGAGCAGCCAGAGCACGAATCGCATCACCCAGACAACGGGCTTGGCGTAGGCGACGGCACCGTGAGTCAACCCCCGGTGGAGCCACAGGGTGGTCACCAGCTGAGCCGCCATCGTCGCCAGCAGTGCAAGCAGGAGGCACACCCGCATCGATCGCCAGACACCCGGGACGCTGGGAACCCGGCCCGCGAGCACGGCGGCGGCGAAGAGGGCCGTGACCAGCCATGGCGCAAGGGTGCGCATCGACGGAGGTCGCGGGGAAGCCTTCGACTCGACGGGACTGACGAGGGTCAAGGACGCGCTCCTCTCCGGGCGCGGGCGCGTCCCGATCGCGATCCCAGCCCTGGCGGCGTGGGCCCGCTCGCGAGCGCGATGCACGCGGCGGAGCGTCGACTGGCGACGTGGGAGCGAGACATCACACCTCCGGGCTACGCATCCGAGGGACCTGGACACGCTGCCGGGGGCCGGAGCAACGCAGGAGGCCGCGAAGGTTGCGGCCACTTCCTCAACGTCAGACTACTGCCGTCGCGCGTCCACCGGCCATCGGCCCTGGAGGACCCTCTGCTGCGGGGTCAGCCCGTGTCGGCGGTGGCGCGGACGGCGGTGCCCGCACCGCCAGAAGCCTCCGCCGGTCGATCGCGATGCGGGAGGCTGCTGAGTGCGTTCTGGATGTCCGCCCGGCTCACGGGCTTCGCCAGGCTGCGGTCGGCCCCGTGGGCGAGCACCGCTTCAACGGTGGCTTCATCGAGGTCGAACGAACAGACGACGATCCCGAGGTGCTCGTGGCGTTCGCGAAGAGCAGCGATCGTCGCCAGCCCCTCCGGGACCGGCATCTGAACATCGAGGATGACCGCGTCGGGCCGCTGCTGGTCAACGACCTCGAGCGCCGTGGCTCGGCTGTCGGCCACGCCGACCAGGATCGCCTTTGCGTCGTCGCCCTCGACCACATGCCGCATGACCTCACGACGGTTCTCTCGTGCATCCACGAGCACGACCCGGCATGCTGGCATCGACGGGGTTTCGGCTGACTCGCTCATGTCGACCTCGATGCGATTGAGCACGGGATCGGCGGGCGCTCTCTCGTCACCCATCCCGAGGAGCCGAAGACTCCTAATCACAGCTTAGGCCCCGTGGGTCACGGACCTGGCGCTACGCGCCGCCGGTGGTGGGATCGATCACGCGGGCGACCCGGAGCACGGCGTTGGCGGGAAAGCCGCCGCGGGTTGCGTGTTCCCGAACCCGGTCGGCATCGGGGGCGATGTAGACGCAGTGGAGCGCGTTGTCGGTGACGTAGCTGTGCAGCCACTGCACATCGCCGCCGAGGTCGCTGAGCACGCGGTTGCTCTTCTCGCTGATGGCACACAGCTCGTCGTCACTGAGGCTCCCGGCGCCGGGCAGGTGTCGTTCGATCAGGAACTTCGGCATGGCTTGACCTCCTGGTTGATTGGTTGATTTGGTTGGTGAGCAGAGGGGACTGCGTGATCAGACGGCGGTTTCCGCCGACCGGACTGCGCTCCGGGCCGGGCCGGGCTGTGCGAACGTGCCGTGCCCGGCGGCGCGGAGGGCCTGGAGGCCGGTGGCGATGACCACCGAGTGGATGACGATCCAGACGAGGTAGCCCGGGACCTCGATTCCCCGGGCGATCATGTAGACGTCATTCAGGATGCCGCGGGTGACCTCGATGGCGAGCACGGTCCACGCCACGCCGGGCGCCAGCTGCAGGTAGCGCGATGCGACCAGGAGGGCCAGGCCGATGGCGCCCACCTCGAGTCCAAAGGTGAACCAGGTGTCCACCAGGAACGTCGCGATCGGGTCGCCGGCGTCGGCGCGGGAGAGCGCCCCTTCCGGTCCGAACGTCCGAATCGGCGCCTTGACCAGGGCCATGCCGACGGATTGGAGCAGGTAGAAGACGCCGACGATTCGCAGCCACCACGTGAGTTTGTTCATGCCGTGACTCTGCGCCCCACCGGCGGGAGCGCGCATCGGCCATCGTGCCTATTGACCGCCCATCGAGTGTTCGGGGGCGGTGAGACCGTGCTCGGCGGCGAACAGGGCAGCGCCGGCACGGCTCGTCACGCCGATCTTGGTGTAGACGTGCGCGACGTGGTGCTGGACGGTCCGATGCGAGATGCCGAGCGCTCTCGCCACGTCCTTGTTCGTGCCACCCCGCGCCACCAGCCGCAGCACCTCGACCTCGCGGTCGGTCAGCCCCGACGGCCAGGTGCCGGCAGCGACAGCCGGCGCGCTCCCGGAGGCGTCGAGCACGGCTCGAACGGCGGCCAGGTCGAGCGCTCCCCGTTGCGCCTCCCCGGTAAGGACGGCCGCGGCCCGGTCGGCGCTGAACGCCGGTCTGTGGGGCCGGTCCTCCCGAAGGGCCCGGTAGACATCGCTGGCGGCCAGCAGTCTGGTCGCTTGGTCCAGGTGCGCGGCTCGGAGCGACTTGGGGTAGCCGGAGCCGTCGCACCGCTCGTGGATCGCCCCGGCGAGGGCGGCGACCGGCGCCAGAAGCGGGCTCCGGGCGAGCAGGCGCTCGGTTTGGTAGGCGTGCAGGCGTACCTGCTCCCACTCGGCTGCGTTGAGAGGGCCCGGCTTGTCCCAGATCAGGTTGGGGACGGCGACGCGGCCGAGGTCGTGGAGCCAGCCCGCGATCCGCAGCTGCTCGATGGCCGGCGGCGTGAGCCCCGCCGACTCCCCCGCGGCCGCGGCCAGGACGCCGACGCTGTGGGAGTGGACAGGCGTCCATACCGACTTCAGATCGACGGTCCGGGCGAACGCTTCGGCATAGCGCGCCACGACCGCGGGCGTCACGCTCCGGTGCGGTGGTGGTTCGGAGTCCAGAAAGCCATCCCAGACCGACCCGGCACCCATCCCGTCGAAGAGCGCGGGCGCATGGTCGCAGAACGTCTCCACGATGGCCGGATCGAACCGCCCGCCCGACCGGTTGCGGGCTGTTTCCACGACGGCGTCGAGCCCGTAGCGGCTGAAGCCGATCTCCAGGACGTCGGCGGCCGCGACCAGGCGCGCCAGGGGGGCGATCTCCTCACCCTGCTTGCGGTTGGGATGACCCTTGCCGTCCCACCGCTCGAAAAGGTCGCCGAGGGCGACCACGATCGGGCCCGGCATGCCGATCCGTCGGGCCAGGGCGTCGCCGACGTCGCACTCGGACTGGGCGTGGCGCTGCGGGGCGGAGGGATCGGTCAGCAGTTCGACGATCCCGCGGGCGCGGCCGGCGGTGGATGCTCCCCGTCCGACGCCCTTGAGAACCTGCCCGAGGAGCTGAAGCGGTTCGCCCGGATCGACGAAGCTCATGACCGCTCCGACACTGATGTCGTCACCGCCGCCGTAGCGGGCCGCCTCCGGCGCGAACGAGGTGCAGCCGAGGAACCGCACCAGGGCGAGGTAGAACGCGTCCGATTGGTTCGCTTCGTCGAGTCCGTGCGCCTCGGCGAGGCGCACGCCGAGTATCGCCGTCCGGATTGCCTTCTCGGTGTGGAACCCGCTGGCCACATCGGCCGACGAGGCGAGAGCCCCGAAGAGGCTCGCCAGACGATCGCGCTCCGCGGTGATCACCGAGGTGAGGTTACGGGCCAGCCGGGACCGCGGGCCGCCTCACCCCGACAGCGGTTCCCAGACCAACTCGAGGACGTCGAGCACGACGCTGAAGCCGCCGCCTTCGTGGGGCCGGACTTCGCCCTCGATCGCGCACACCGCGTCGTTGAGCCACGCGTAGCGCTCGTCGTCGCTGATATGGGTGAGGCTGCCGACCAGCTCGCGGGCGCCGGTCGAGCCGGCCCGGCCGTACCCGTTCCAGCTGAAGAGGACGACGGCGCCGTCCTCGGCCTCGATCACGCCCCGGAAGTCGGGCGTCTGGGCGCCGTTCGCCCGGCGGCGCGGGAAGTTCGATGCCCGCAGCCGGCCGGTGATCTGGCCCTCCGTACGGCCCTCGGCGATGAGGAGGCCCTGCTCCTCCACGCCGTGCTCACCCCGTAGCTGGGCGTGCCAGGACTCGGGCGTGGTGAACGTGGCCCGGTACAGCGGTTCGAAGCGCACCTCAGGTGGCGGCGAGACCGGCGGCCGTGGCCGGCAGGCCGCCCCAGGACCCGACGGGCATGAGCCCGCCGCCGTCGCCGACGGCCCAGCCGAAGATCGTCCCCGAGTCGGCGTCGAGGGCGTACAGGAAGCGGCCGCCGTCGGCCAGGCACTCGTCACGAAGGCCGGCCCGGCCATCGACGGTGACCCCGGCCGTGGCGTCCTTGAGGGTGAGCCGGCCGTCGCCGGCGATGCCGTAGCAGGACACGGCCCCGTCGGCGAAGTTGGTCGTATAGGCGTACCGGTCGTCCGGCGCCACGACAGCCCAGCAGATCTCGCTGCGGCCGTTCCCGGCCGACTCGGTCACGGGTGTGACGGCCGCGCCCTCGACCGAGTAGGACGAGATGGCGGCCGCCCCCTTCTGGGCGCCGAACGCCTCGGTGACGACGAGCGTGCCGCCGCTGGTGAACGCGAACCCGTACGGCGTCGGGCCGGAGGACGGCACGGTCTGGGGCTCGCCGAGGGAGCCGTCGGCGGCCACGGGGAAGGCGGTGATCGAGTTCGTGCCGCGCTCGGTCACGACCAAGGCGGTGCCGTCGGGCGAGAAGCCGACCTGGGCGGGGTCGGCGTCGGGGCTCAGGGCCTGCTCGCCGCCGGCCATCGCCTCCAGCCCGGCATCGGTGAGGCGGAACCCCACCACGGCCGGCGTGCCGGTGGTGAGCACGTACACGAGCCTGCCCCGTTCGGCGACGCTCCTTGGCCTGGGGCCAACCGGCGTCTGCCCGACGACGTCGAGACCGCCGTCGGCGCCGACACGGAACGCTGTGACGTCGCCGCTGCCGGCATTGGTCACCAGGAGGTGGCGGCATTCGCCCGTCAGCGTCACCGATCCCTGCGACTGAAGGTGGGGCTCACCCTCGCCGCCACCGCCCGTGTCGACGGACGCGACCCGGGTCAGCGACCCGTCCGCCGCCCGCAGGAACGCCACCACCGCGTTCTGGGCTTCGTTGCTTTGGACGAAGACGGCACCCTCGGACATCTGGCCTCCCCGCTGGATCTTCCGACTGACGGACTGTCGTCTCCCCGCTGGCGCCAAGTGTTACGCCGGCGGCGTAAAGAGCCCGACCTGGGCGAGGTAGTCGGCCACATTGAAGTCGTCGCGGTTGGTCGCGATGTCGCCCGCGTCGTTCAGCTGTCCGACCGACACGCCTCGGATGCGGTAGGGCTTGCCGGTCGCAGCGATGCCGCCCAGCACGCCCGTGTTCGTGCCGAGCAGGTTCCGCCCCGCCGGCCAGGTCCTCGTAGGTCACGTCAGCAGCCATGAAGGCCGCCACCTGGCCGCCGTTGTGACTGTTCCACGCGTCGAGGTAGCGCCGCACCCACACGATCCCCACCGGCTCTACCCCACCGGTTCCGGTTCACGGGCCGCCACGCTGATTGCTCCGGGCGCCGGCCGTCGAGCGCGCCGCTCCATCGCCAGGTACAGCCACAGGTTGAGGACGATCGCAACCCCGAGCGACACCACGTACAGCCAGTACTGGCTGTCGCTCCGGAACTCGATCCGTGACCGGACGGCGTCGAGCAGGATCAGCGCCAGCGCGAGGGCGGCCGTCTGCTGCGCGATCCGGAAGCAGCTCCACCGCGGCTCGATGAGGAAGGACAGCCAGGTGACGGCCGGAAAGGCGAGGAAGGCGGTGATGGCCCGGCGCGTCTGCACATCGACCGTGAACGGCCACTCCGGCGCGAACGGTCCCGGCCCAGATAAAGGTGAAGAGGGCGAACACCAGCTGCACCGCACCCCCGATGCCCACCGCCACGCGCAGCCCACGCGGCACCCGCACGTCCCGCGGCGCCAGGCGGCAAGGGTAGGTCCGGCGGTTCCGGAACCACAGCCAGGGCAGGAGCGGCGGGGTCGTCATGTAGAGCGCCAGCCAGACCCAGAACGACACGTGGTCGTGGTTGAAGCCGCTCCAGTGCAGCGCCGTCACGCCGAGCAGGATCGTGCTGAAGACGGTCGTGGCCACGAACCCGACCCCGACGCGGTGCCACAACAATCGATCGTCGGCCTTCACGCCCGTACTGTCCGGCGCGGCCCGCCTCCGTCACAGCGACGACCGCGGTTTCGATTCTTCTCAGAACTCGCTGCGACCGCCGACGCGCCCGGGCACCTCGGCACTCACCCCTGCAGCAGTGCCTTCCCGGTGCGGAAGAACGCCAGCGGGTCGGCCCCGTCCAGCAGCGCCTGGTAGGCCAGCGACGCCCCGAACGGCTCGTTCCAGAACGGGTCGCCGGTGGTGGGCACCACCCATGGCCCCACGTACAGGTAGGGCTCGGGGTGCAGGTCGTCTCCCGGCGAGCCACCGAAGTTGGCCCGGGCCTCGGGCGGGCCGAGGTCGACGGCCAGGTCGAAGTGCTCGGGCCACAGCTGCAGCCGCGAGGGCGAGCCCGCCTCGCCCGCCTCGGCCCGCAGCTGCTCCAGGGCGGACGCGCAGAAGCCGAACCAGTCGCCCAGCGCCCGGGCGCACACCTGGTCGACGACCAGGGCCGCGTCGAGGTCGCCCGCGGTCGTGGGCGCGTACACGCCCGTCGACGCGGGCACGGGCAGGTCGACGAACGCCGCCGCCGCCCGCAGTGTCGACAGGTGCTCGCGGCGCTCGATGTGGCGGTCGCTGACGGCCAGCAGCCCGTCCTCCACCCGGACCTGGCGGTCGTCGCCGAAGAACGGCGTCCCGAACCCCAGGTAGGTGTAGCGCAGGCCGATCTTGCCGTTCGCGGCGTGCCGGCTCGGCGCCACCACGTGCTCGGCCACGGCATGCAGGGCCAGGCGCGTCGCGACGAACCCGTCGGGCAGCGGGGCCAAGGCCCCCCGCACAAGCCAGCGTTCCTCGCACCACGCCCGCAGCTCGGGGTCCTCGGTGCAGACAGCGGCCCAGCTGTCGGTGCCCGGCCGCTCCACCGGGGACACGTCGCCGCCCGCCACCGGATCGTCGGCGAAGAACGGTGGCTCGCCGACGGCCGGGGGCGACGGTTCGAGCACCCGGACCTCCCACCGTCCTCCCACCCGCTCGAACGCTTCCGCCCGTGGGTCCCTCATGGCGCCTCCTTCATACCGGCCGCATGACGGCCGGCGTCTCGACTGCCCCGCTGCGGCCGAGCAGGCTGAGCGCCACCAGCGGGAAGATCACCACCGACAGCAGTCCGGCCGTGACCAGTGCCGCCGCCGTGTCGGGCCGGATCTCGCCCAGCACCACCCCGATCTGGGTCGCCGTCACCAGGAACGGCAGCGACGTGGCCTGCAGCAGGCCCGCCGCCACCGCCCCTCGGCGCCCCACCTCGGGTGCGTACAAGGCGGCCGGCACGCCCCGGACGGCCAGCAGGGCGAGCAGGAAGAGCGGGACCTTCAGGAACGCCGACGGGCTGTCCAGCAGGGCGTCAAGATCGAAGCGGAGGCCGCTGGAGATGAAGAACACGGGGACGACGAACCCGTAGCCGATGGCTTCCAGCTTCAGCCGGAAGTGTGGGTGGCTCATGGTGTCCTTGTCGACCAGGTTGAGGATGGCCCCAGCCAGGAACGCACCCAGGATCGTCTCCAGGCCCAGGTGCTGGGCCAGGGCCACGAACCCGATCAGCAGGACGATCGCCAGCCGCACCCGGATCTCAGCCGTCGTGTCCTGCAGGCGGACGAGCACGGCGTCGAGCCGCATCGAGTGCTGGAACCGGGCCAGGGCCAGCCCCGCCATCACTGCGAGCAGGGCGAACAGGCCGAGCAGCGTCAACGTCGAGCCGATGCTGGCCGCCATCTCCGAGAACAGCAGCGAGAGCAGGACGATGGCCCCGAAGTCGGCCACCGACGCGCCGGCGATCGTGAGCTGACCGAGCCGCTTTTCCACCTGCCCGGCGTCCTTGAGCACGGGCACCACAAGCCCGAGCGACGTCGCCGACAAGGCGACCGCGATCAGCAGTGGCGACTTCACGTCGCCGGCGGCGTGGAAAACCAGGCCAGCGACGACCCCCAGCACGAGCGTCAGCCCGAACCCGAGCCCCGCCTTGCGCAGGACCGGGCCTCGCAACCCGGCCACGTCGATCTCCAGTCCGGCCAGGAACAGGAGGAAGGCGAGCCCGATGAGGGCGAGGATCTCGATGGGCAGGTCGATCTCGACCCACCCGAGCCCCGACGGCCCGATGACGATCCCGGCGACGATCTCCAGGACGACGGCGGGAACACGGATCCACCGCACGAGCCCCACCAGTAGCGGTGCGCATACGGCGACGACCGCCACCACCAGGAGCCCGCCGAACGAGACCTCGGGCACGTCAGACCAGTAGCGGGTCGGCCACGACCTCGACCAGGGCCGGCCCCGGTTGGGCGAGGGCGTCGGTGAGGGCCTGGGCGAGCTGGCCGGCCGAGGACACCCGGTACCCGGCGGCCCCGCACAACTGGGCGAAGGCGGCGAAGTCGGGGTTGTGCAGGGGCTTGTAGGACGCGATGCCGGTGTGGTTCGAGAACGAGGCTCCCCAGGCCAAGACGACTTCGCACTCGTTCATGAACCACGAGGCGATGGGCGTGCCGCTGCGGCCCAGCACGCCGCAACCGAGGGGATGGTGGTCGGAGATCCGTCCCTTGGCCTTGAACGTCGTGGCAACCGGGGCGCCGATCTGTTCGGCTAGGGCGATGACCGCATCCATGTGGTGGCGGGCGCCGTTCCCCACGATGAACAACGGCCGCCGGGCCGAGGCCACGAGCGCGATGGCGGCCGCCAGCGCGTCCTCGGGCGGGGCGATGGCCCGGTTGGCGACCCGGCCGGCGGGCGAGCCCGCCTTGGCGTCGCCCGCCGGTAGGT
>JBOGID010000499.1:0-4333 GCA_050742295.1 Acidimicrobiales bacterium
GTCGGGGCGGGCGCGAGCGGCGAGGCGGCGCCGGCGACGGTCGGGCGGGACGGTCGCCCGGAGAAGGTCACGTTCGACCTGGCCCGGTTCCGGGAGATCGACGACCCGGAGCTGGAGATGGTACGCCAGTACCTGAACAGCATCCAGGTCATGCGCCAGGACTTCAACGGCCGCATGCTTACCATCCGGCGCGACGACATCCGGGCCATCGCCGGCATGTTCGGCACCGACCCGGGCGCCCTCGTCCAACGCCTGGAGCAGCTCGAACTGCGGATGAGCCCGTAGCGCCGACGCGGAAGCGCTGCGGCCCGGCGGCGGCCAGCGTGGCCCGAACTCCGTACCAGCCGTACAATCTCGGCGATGAGGCGGCTGCTCGTGGGGGTGGCGACCGTCGTCCTGCTCGCCACGGCCTGTGCCGACAGCGGGCCCAAGGGGCCGACGACCGTCCTTCGGGTCATCATGACCGATGACTGGGTGACGCCCCCGTTCACCGACGCGGTGCGGGAGTTCGAGCGGGCCCACCCCAACGTGCGCATCGACATCGACAGGGGCCCCATCGGGCGGATGGCCGACGTGGTGCGGGCCGGCATCTCCAGCGGGGCGCCCCCCGACGTGGTTCAGGGCCACGCCCACACCGGCGCCGGCCAGGACCTGGCCCAGCCCGTCGACGACCTGTGGCAGCGCCACGGCGTCGACCCCGGCCAGTTCCTGCCCGGCGCCGTCGAGGACGTGACGTGGGGCGGCCGCCGCTACGGGCTGCCCCTCGACAGCAACGCCATGGCCATCCTCTACAACGTCGACCTGTTCCGGGCCGCCGGCGTGGCCCCGCCCACCGTGTCCATGTCGTTCGCCGACTTCGAGCGCACGGCAAGGGCCCTGACCAGCCCGGACGGGTCGCGCCGGGGCCTGGTCGTCACCGTCGACTCGTGGGTGACGTACGGGTGGATCAAGGCCAACGGCGGCGAGGTGGTCAAGATCGGCGCCGACGGCAAGCCCACGTTTTCGTTCAACACCCCGGCGGTGGTTGACACGCTGGGCTTTCTCGGCGGGATGGTGGGTTCGGGCGTCGCCTTCGGGCCCGCCGGTCAGGACGCCCGCTCGACCGACGCCTACGCCCTGTTCCGGTCGGGGGCGGCGGCCATGTACGCCAGCGGGTCGTGGGACCTGGTGCGCATCCTCAAGGAGGCCCCGAGCGGGAACTACGGCGTGGCCCTGATGCCCCGTGGTCTGACCGGCCAGACGGTGGGGACGGCCATGGGCGGCAGCAGCCTCTGGATCCCCCGGGGGTCGAGAAACCGGGACCTGGCCTTCGAGTTCATGCTGCTGCTGACGTCGGACACGTACGCCCTGCGGTTCGCCAAGGAGGAGGGACGGCTTCCGGTGCGGCCGTCGTCGCTGACCGACCCCCACTTCGCCGACCCCCAGCTCAAGGTGTTCGTGGAACAGCTGGCCACCGCCTACCCGCCCATCCTGGGCGCGCTGCACGAGGCGTCGCAGGCCTTCAACGATGCCCTGACCAAGGTGCTGCGGGAAGGGGTGAGCCCGGCGACGGCGCTGAACGAGGCCCAGGCCCGTGCCGTCGCGTCCGTCGGCGGCGCGTCCTAGATGGCTGGTCGGAAGGCCCTCGTTCGGCGGCCGACCGTCGGATCGGAGGCCACGCTGAAACGCATCGGTGCTGGTCAAGGGCAGGTCGGCCGCCTCGGCGCAGAGCGCCGATCGCTAATCCGACCAGCCATCTAAGCGGCGTCGAATGGGCGCGGAACGGCCGGCGCCGCGGCCGGTCCTGCTGCGGCTGCGTTCGTCGATCCTGGGCAAGGTCCTGGGGGCGCTGGTGTTCGTACTTGTCGTGTCCACCGCGGTCACGGCCCTGGTCGACGCCCGCCTCACCCACACCGCCGTGGCCGACCAGACACGGGACGTGGCCAACAGCAACCTGCGGGTCCTCCAGGAGGCGTTCAGCCAACGCCAGCGGGACCTGGTCGTGGCCCTGCGGGGCCTGGCCGACCGGCTGGTGGCGGAGGGGCTCACCGATGCCGGCCGGCGCACCGACCTCATCGCCCGCCTGGGGGCCGACGCCCTGGCCCTCGAGCTCGACCAGCTCGACGTGGTCGATGCCGACGGGGCGGCCCTGAATCCCCCCGTCAGCGTCGGGCACCTGACGCCCGTGCTGCCCCTGGCCCGGTCGGGCACGTTCACGACCGAGCCCACCAGCCGGCTCGTCGCCACCACGGGGGGGACGTTCCTGCAGGCCGTGCCCATGGCGCTGGGCACGGGGACCCGGCCGCTGGTCGTCGTCGGCGGCCGCCAGTTCGGCGACAAGCTCGCCTTCGACCTCCGCCGCCAGCTCGGGGGGCTGGCCAACGTGATCCTGGTGGCCGGCGAGCGGGTGGCCGGGAGCACGCTGTCCACGCCCATCACCGAGCCGCCCGGGTTCTCGGAGGAGGGTCGGGACGCGGGGACACCGCCGACGGGCGCCCAGGTGGCCCGCCTCGGCGGGGTGGCGAGTGTGGTGGCCTACGTGACGGTGGGGCGGTCGGCCCAGGACCCGGCCGGCGGCGCCTTGGGCATCGCACTGGAGGACCCGGCCGCGCCCCTGGACCGGGCCCTGGCCGGCCGCCGCCTGGTGGCGGGGACGGTCCTGGCCGTGCTGGCGGTGGTGCTGGGCTGGGTGCTGTTCCGGGCGCTGACGAAACCGCTGGTCAAGCTGGCCAGCACGGCCGAACGGATTGCGGGCGGCGACCTCGACCGCCCCTTCGTGCCCCAGGGCAGCGACGAGATCGCCCGGCTGGCGGGTGCCCTGGAGCACATGCGCTCGGAGCTGCGGGCCAAGCTGGAACTGGTCGGGCGCCAGGCCGCGGAGCTGCAGGAAAGCTCCCAGCGCGTCGTGGGCGCCCAGGACGAGGAACGCCGCCGGCTGGCCCGCGACCTCCACGACGGGATCCAGCAGCAGCTCCTGGTCCTGCGCCTGCGGCTCGGCCTGGCCGAGGGCGAGGCGGACGGCCAGGGCGGCGGGCAGTCGGCGTTCCTGGCCGAGCTGGCGGCGGAGATGGACCGCACCATCGAGCAGCTGCGGGAGGTGAGCCACAACCTCTACCCCGCCATCCTGCGGGACCGGGGCCTAGCCGCCGCCTTGCACTCCTACGCCGGGCGGCTCCCGCTCCCCAGCCAGCTGTCCCTCGATCCCGAACCACTCCCCCGGCTACCCGCCGACGTCGAGAGCGCCGCCTACTTCCTGCTGTGCGAAGCGGTGACGAACGCCTTGAAGCACTCGGAAGCCGACGAACTGGCCATGGCCGTGGCCGTCACCGACGGCCACCTCCGCGTCCAGGTTAGCGACGACGGGCGGGGGTTCGACACCGAGGCGGTCGGCCGCAGCGGCGGGCTGCTGCACATGGAGGACCGGGTCCGCTCCTTCGGCGGCGAGCTACGCATCGAAAGCTCGCCCGGCCACGGCACGTCGGTGGTGGCCACGTTCCCGGTTCCGGGCTAGGCATCAGGTCGTCTGGCGCTGGAGGAAGAACAGGACGGCCGCCACTCGGTGGTTCATGTCCAGCTCCTCGCTCAAGCCGAGCTTTCGGAAGATGGCGTTGATGTGCTTCTCCACGGCCCGCTCGCTGAGGGTCAGGGTGCGGGCGATGGCGGCGTTGGTGCGGCCCCCGGCCATGAGGGTGAGGACCTCGTGCTCGCGCTCGGTGAGGCCGTGCAGCCTCGACCGGCTGCGACGGCGCTGGGCTTCGAGCAGGCCGTCGACGACCTTGGGGTCGAGGATGGAGCCGCCGGCCGCCACCTCGCGCAATGCCTCGGCCAGCTGCAGGGGCGCTCCCAGCCGCTCCTTGAGGAGGTAGGCCCGGCCGTTGGACCCGTCTCGCAGGAGCTCGAGGGCATACTCGGGGTCGTCGAACTGGGACAGGATCACCACGCCCATGGCCGGCCACCGCTTGCGGATGACGTGGGCGGCGTCGATCCCCTCGGTGCGGTGGGTGGGCGGCATGCGGACGTCGAGCAGCACGGCGTCGGGCTCGGACGACTCGATGACGCCCATCAGCTCCTCGGCGTCGGCCGCGGTGCCGACGACCTCGATGCCGGGAATGGACGAGAGGGCGCTGCGGGCCCCTTCCCGCACCAGGTACCAGTCGTCGGCCACGACCACGCGCAGCGTCGTACCGGAGGCGCCGCCGTTGTCATCCGGCTGATCGGCCGCTTGGTCCGCTGGTTGGTCGTCCGCGCCCGGAATCGTAGGTGGTGGTGCTAGCACCCGTGGCCAAGGAGGCGGGATACCACGCCGGTTTTCTGAGCGACGAGCGACAACAAGGTGCACTAATTGCCTCGGGGG
>JBOGID010000500.1:0-8501 GCA_050742295.1 Acidimicrobiales bacterium
GCCCGGTTCCAGACGTCGGCGAAGGAGTGGCCGGGGTCAACGCGCACCTGCATCGCGGTGGCGGGTGCGGGGCGGGACTCGCCCAGCCTGCGGGCGAAGAGGGCGAGGGCGATCCAGCCGAACCCGGCGGGGCCCGCCACCAGCTTCTCCAGGGCGCCGGCCGACGGCGCCGTGGTCGTGACCACCACCAGGGCGCCGGTGGCCCGCCTGCGCATGGCCCCGACCAGCGCCTCGAGCCGGTCGGCGCCGGGCTCGGCCACGGCCAGGTGCTCCATGGTGGCCTGGAGGTGGGTGGGGCCGCTGCCGAACCCCGAGTCGAGCCCCTCGGTGGTCAGCAGGCGGACCTGGGCGTCGCGCTGCCAGCTGGCCGTGAGCAGCGAGGCAGCGGCCGAGACGGCGCCCTCGAACGTCTGGTCGGTGTGGGCTCCCGACCGCACGTCGAGCAGCACGGTGGCCCGCCCCTGCCACGGCAACTCCTGCTGGCGGATCATGAGGTCGTCCTGGCGGGCGGTGGCGGGCCAGTGCACCTGGCGCAGGTCGTCGCCCACCTCGTAGGCCCGCAGCCCGTAGAACTCCTCGCCCGAGCCCAGGAAGGTGGCGTGGCCGCCGCCCGACCGGGGGTCGGGACCGGTGGTGCGGGGCAGCGGCGCCACCGCCTCGATGCGGGGGTAGACGGTCAGCTCGGTGGTCGGCGCCGCCTCCGACCTGATTGCCACCAGGCCGAACGGGTCGGTGACGATCGCTTCCAGGGGGCCGACGAGGAACACGCCCCGGCGTTCGGCGCCCAGCCGGTAGGCGGCCCGGTTGCTGTCCCCGGGGGCGAGGGGGGCGACCTGGAACCGGGCCTGGCGGACACCGCCCGCGCCGCCGCTCCGTTCGGGGACGACCTGGTCGCGCAGGGTCACGACGGGCGTGCGCCGGTTGCCCTCATTGCGGACCTCGAGCTCGACGCGGGCGTCGCCGCCGGCGTGGACCCGGGGCGGGATCAGCCGCCGGTCGCCCTCGATGTCCACCCGCCCCCGCACGATCACCGACACGGTGGCGATCACAGCCAGCCCGAGCCCGCCCGCGGCCAGCACGAACAGTTCGAGCACGCCCAGCGTCCGCCCGGCGACGGCCAGGCCCAGCGAGCCCCCGACCAGCGCCCAGCCCCGTCGAGTCACCATGGTTGCTTCAAGCGGAGCGGGTCGGCACCGGCACCGCGACCAGGACGTCGGCCAGCACGTCCTCCCGGCTGGCGCCGCGCAGTTGGGCTTCGGGGGTCAGCGCCAGCCGGTGCTCCAGGACGGGGCCGGCCAGCGCCTTGATGTCGTCGGGCACGACGTACTCCCGGCCCACGGCCGCGGCCCGGGCCCGTGCCGCCCGGAGCACGCCGAGGGCGGCTCGGGGCGAGACGCCCAGGGCGAGGTCACCCCGGCGGCGGCTGGCCTCGGCGATGTCGACGATGTAGCCCTTCAGGCTGGGGGCCACGTGGACGGCCTGGGCGATGTTGATCATGGCCTGCACGTCGGCCTGGCTGGCCACGGGGTCGGGCATGTGGACGGCCCGGCTGCCGCCCGCGTGGGTGTCGAGGATGGCGATCTCCGCGGCCCGGCCCGGGTAGCCCATGGCGATGCGCATCAGGAACCGGTCGAGCTGGCTCTCGGGCAGCGGGTAGGTGCCCTCGTGCTCCACCGGGTTCTGGGTGGCGATGACCATGAACGGGTTGCCGAGGGGGTAGGTCGTGCGGTCGACGGTGACCTGGCGCTCCTCCATGGCCTCCAGCAGCGCCGACTGGGTCTTGGGCGAGGCCCGGTTGATCTCGTCGCCCAGGACGATGTTGGCGAAGATGCCGCCCTGGCGGAACTCGAACGTCCCGGAGTGGCGGTTGTAGACGGTGACACCCGTCACGTCCGACGGCAGGAGGTCGGGGGTGAACTGGATTCGTCCCCACGAGCAGCCCAGGCTGGCGGCCAGGGCCTTGGCCAGTGTGGTCTTGCCCACGCCCGGGACGTCCTCGATCAGGAGGTGGCCTTCGGCCAGCAGGCAGACGAGGGCGAGGCGGATGGGGTCGTCCTTGCCCTGGATGACGGTGGCCACATTCCGGGCGACAGCTTCGAACCCGTCGGCGAAGGACTCGACGGACCGCGTGGCGAGGCGTTGGCGTGAAGCGGTGATGGGGCAAGGGTATGCGACGAGCACGTCGAGACTGCGTTCAGGCCACGCAGGCCGGTAGTGTCGCCTGGATCGAGGTGGCCCTGGCGATCGACGTGGGCGGCACCAAGCTGGCCGCGGGACTGGTCACCGCCGAGGGCGAACTGGTGGCCCGGGCCAGCGCGCCCACTCCCGCCGCCGACGACCCGGAACGGCTGTTCGGCGTCCTCAAGGCCGTTGTGGACTCGGTCGGGGGGAACGGTGAAGTCGTGGTCTGCGGGGTCGGGTGCGGCGGGCCCATGACGGCGGGCGGCGAGGAGGTCTCGCCCCTGAACATCCCGGCGTGGCGGGGATTCCCGCTCCGGTCGAGGCTCGCCGAGGCCGCGGCCGTGCCCACGTTCGTGGACAACGACGCCAAGGCCCTGGCCCTGGGCGAGGGCTGGCGGGGGGCGGCCGCCGGCCAGCGCAACTTCCTCGCCATGGTCGTCTCCACGGGCGTGGGTGGCGGCATCGTGCTCGACGGCCGGCTCCTCGACGGGGCCGATGGGAACGCCGGCCACATCGGCCACGTCATCGTGTGCCCGGACGGCCGCCGGTGCGCCTGCGGGGCCCGTGGCTGCCTGGAGGCGGAGGCCTCGGGCACCGCCATCGCCGCGATCACGGGCCGGCCCGCGTCGGAGGCCGGCCCCGAGGTGGTGGAGCGGACGGGCCGGCTGGTGGGCCAGGCCGTGGCCTCGGTGGCGTCGCTGCTCGACCTGCCCCTGGCGTGCGTGGGTGGGTCGGTGGCGCTGGGCTTCGGCGGGCCGTTCTTCTCCGCCGCCCAGGGCGAGGTGTCGGCCCGCGCCCGCCTCGACTTCTCCCGCCAAGCCCGAGTGGTGCCGGTGGGCCTGGGCGCCGACGGCCCCCTTATCGGCGCCGCCGGTGTCGGCTGGCGCGGCCTCGAACGGCTGGCCTTCTGATGCGGGAACGTGCTGCTGGACAGCACCGGCACGACACAGAAGCGACGGCGCGGGTTGCCGCTGCGGTGGTGGTGGCGGTGGCCATGCGGCCCGGGCTGTGGCCCACGGCCGTGCGCCAGGTGCTCCGCCTCGCGCCACGGGGGTGGTGGCGGAAATGGCCGCCGGTGCCACGGCCCGACCCCGGATGGATGGCCTTCCGGCTGCGCACGGCCTATGGCGACGGGCACCGCCGGCCGGAGCCGCACGACGTCGTCGCGTGGCTGGATTGGTGCCGTGATCACGAGCGCCTGCGCTACTCTCGGCGTCGATGAACCTCCCACCAGCACAGGGTTGAGGCGGCACCGTGTCGAAGGCATTGGTGCTCAACGCCTCCTACGAGCCCCTTTGCGTGGTGTCGGTCCGGCGGGCGGTGGTGCTGGTCCTGAAGGAGAAGGCCCAGGTCCTGCACTCCGCCGACCGGATGCTGCACTCCGAGCACACGGCCATCCCCGTGCCCTCGGTGATCCGCCTGAACTACTTCGTGAAGGTGCCGTTCCGGGCCCGGGCCGCCCTCAACCGGCGGGCCGTGTTCGCCCGCGACGGCGGCCGCTGCCAGTACTGCGGCGTCCCCGCCGAGAACATCGACCACGTCATCCCCCGCAGCCGGGGCGGCCAGCACGTGTGGGAGAACGTGGTGGCCGCCTGCCGTCCCTGCAACACCCGCAAGGAGGACCGCCTCCTGCACGAGGTCGGCCTCACGCTCCGTCGCCGCCCCGCCGCGCCCAAGGAGCTGACGTGGATCATCGTGGCGGTGGGCACCGTCCACCCGCACTGGGAGCCCTACCTCCAGGGGGCCGCAGCGCTTTCTGCGTAGGAAGGAATTCCCGGCGCGGACGACGAACCACTTGGTAGCTCGGCCGGGCGAGGGCCCAGGGGGGCGGCCCTCGCCGGTCGATCCGATCGGCCGGTGGCGTGTCGAGCGCCTCCACGGGTCGGCCGCCGATCTGCATCACCGCCCGTGGCCGGTGCCGGCCCTGCCCTCGGTGTGGGTCCTGACCGTCGACCGGCCCGCCCTCGTGCTGGGCAGCACCCAGCCCGAACCCTCGACTGCGGCCGGGCCAGCCGCCGGCGACGGGGTCGAAGTCGTGCGGCGGCGCAGCGGCGGGGGAGCGGTCCTGGTGGAGCCCGACTCGCCCCTCTGGGTGGACGTCCTCGTTCCCGCCGGCGACCGCCTCTGGACCCCGGACGTGGGCCGCGCCTTCCTGTGGCTGGGGGACGCCTGGTCCGGCGCCCTCACCGCCGCCGGCGTGGCCGGGGCCACCGTCCACCGGGGGCCGCCGCGGCGCGACCGCCTCTCCCGGACGGTGTGCTTCGCCGGCCTCGGCACCGGCGAGGTCGCGATCGGCGGGCGCAAGGTCGTGGGGATCAGCCAGCGCCGCACCCGCCACGGCGCCCTGTTCCAGTGCGCGGCCCTGCTCCGTTGGGACCCCGACCGCACGGCGGCGCTGGCGGGCGTGGGCGCGGACCTCGCCGACCTCGCCGACCTCGCCGACGGGGCGGCTCCGGTGCCGATCGCCGCCGCCGCCCTCGAACAGGCGTTCCTCAAAAGCCTGAACAGGTGGTGAAATGCTTGCACGTTGGAATTTCAGGTGGCCCGGGCCCGCCTGGCTGCCAGCGGATGGCTCCGGCGCGCGCTGGCGATGCGCTCCTGGCGCAGGGCGTCGACCTCCTCGTCCTCCAGCGGCTCGAGCGGGCCCGCGACCCAGGACAGGATGAGATCGGCCAGGGCCGGATTGCGGGCCAGCACCGGCCCGTGGAGGTAGGTCCCCACGATGCGGCCGGCGACGGCTCCCTCGGACCCGTCCCCGTGGTCGTTGCCGTGGCCCACGATCACCTGCCCGAGGGGGCGGGCGTTCGAGCCCAGGCTGGTGATGCCGGCGTGGTTCTCGTAGCCCGTGAGGGTGGGAAGGCCCAGGTCGGGATCGGGCTCGACGACCAGTTCACCGACCCGCCGGGGTCCGTCGCCGCGGTCGGTGGCGGCGTCGATCATGCCCAGCCCGGTGTGCGGGCGGCCGTCGGGACCGAGGAACTGGCGGCCCAGCACCTGGTAGCCGGCGCACACGGCCAGGACGGCGGCCCCGCCGTCGACGGCGCGCGTCAGCGCCCGGCTGACGCGCAGCTCGCGCACGGCCAGGGCCTGGGGCGCGTCCTCACCACCGCCCATCAGGTAGACGTCGCATGTGCTCGGGACCGGTTCGCCGGCGGTGATGTCGACGATCTCCGCGGGGATGTCCCGCCATCGCAGCCGCTGGGCCAGCACCAGGGCGTTGCCGCCGTCCCCGTAGGTGCCGAGCAGCTCGGGATACAGCAACGCAATGGAAACCGCCTCGCCGGCCATTGACCTCGAAGGGTACCCAGTCGAGGCCGTTATCAGGCCACGTGGAGCTCGGACCGGGCGTCCTGAAAGGACGTGTAGTTGGCGGCCAGGTCGACATCCGGTGACCCATTGGCGGCCTTGACCGCGTCCCGGTAGCCCGGGACCACGGTGTGGGCGACCTCGGCGTAGCGCAGGCGGACGGCCAGGTCGCGGGCCCGGTCGCCGGTGGCCACCACCAGCCGGCCCCGCAGCCGCTCGAAGGGCACGTCCCACAGCCAGGACGGGTCGTGCCCGTCGGCCACCCGGGCGTTGATGCCGACGACGACGGGGACGGGGGAGGGGCGGATCATGTCCAGCGTCTCGGCCCAGCCCGCCGGGTTCTTGGCCAGCAGCAGGCGCACGCGGGCGCCCTCGAGGGACACGGTCTCGTAGCGGCCCTCCACGGCCCGGACGTCGGCCATGGCCGCCAGAGCGTCCTCGGCCCGGACGCCGAGGGCCATGGCCCCCGCCGTGGCCATCGCCGCGTTGGCCAGGTTGCACCAGCCCGGCAGCTGCAGGCTGATGGGGAACCGCTCGCCGCCCGCGGTCACGAGGTCGTCGCCGTCGAGCCACAGCTCGGGTGGGCACCGGGAGAACCCGCACGCCACACACGCCCAGTGCTGGCCCTCCCAGGCGATGCGGTTGCCACACGCCGGGCAGGTGCCGGCGTCGGCCCGCCAGCGGTGGCCCGTGCCCACCCACGTGATCATGCGTCCCGCCTGGGCGGCCCAGGCCACGAGGGGGTCGTCGGTGTTGGCCACCACGCGGGTGGCGGGCACGCCGTCCACGGCGCGCCGCCAGGCGGCGGCGTGGAGCCGGACCTCACCCACGCGGTCCAGCTGGTCGCGGCTGAGGTTGAGGAGCACGACGGCGGCGGGCTTGACCGCCCTGGTGGCCCGGGCCAGCAGCCCCTCGTCCACCTCGAGGGCGGCGTAGCGGGTCTGGTGGCCGCGCGCCAGGGTGGTGACCAGCCCCGAGAGCAGGTTGGCGCCCGCCGAGTTGGTGGTGACCGACCCGTGCCGGGCGAGGGCCGCAGCCAGGAGCCGCGTGGTGGTGGTCTTGCCGTTGGTGCCGGAGATGAGGGCGACCTGGCGGCCGGCCGACATCAGCTCGAGGGCGTGGGGGTCGAGGGCCAGCGTCACCCGCCCGCCGATGTTGGAACCGGCGCCCGTGCCCGCCCGGCGCGACACCTCGGACACCAACCGCCCGCTGAAGGCGGCCAGGCGGGTGCGCAGGGGCAGCTCCATGGGCCGCTCATTCTCGCCCGAAAGGGAGCGCATTCGGACGCGCGAGCCCTTCCGGGGTTGACGCCGTGGAGAGAATTGGCTAGAAGTGGAGCTTAGTGGAGTGAAGAGGGGTCATCCGGGCTTCTCGAGCGCTCCAGCGGGTGCGCAATGAACGACCAACCCTCCTCCCAGGTGGCACGCCATGTTCCTCGGGGAACACACCCACGCTCTGGACGACAAGCACCGGGTGATCCTGCCCGTCAAGTTCCGCGAACCGTTGGCGGGGGCGTTCATCACGAGCGAGATCGACGGCTGCCTGGGCCTGTGGCCGGCGGAGGAGTTCTCCCTACGCGCAGCCGAGATGAAGGAACGGGCCAAGGGCGGGGAGGAGGACCGCAACGTGGCCCGGTTCTTCTTCGCGTACGCCCGGGAGGCCTCGCCCGACAAGCAGGGCCGGGTGGCGCTGCCCCTGCACCTCCGGGAGTTCGCCCACCTCGACAAGGACGTGGTGATCAACGGCGCCTGGGACCACGTGGAGATCTGGGACGCGGCCGTGTGGCAGCAGAAGAAGCAAGCCGGCGAGCGGGCGCTGGCCGGATCGTGAAGAACGCGCAACCTGTCGACAGAAAGGAGTCTTGCACGAACGTCAACTGATGGTCGCTGTCTCGCTCGTGCGCCGTCGTCCGGCGGGTAACCCGGAAGAACCCCCTTCGCCCCCTTCCCGGGAACTGCTCTGGTTCCCATACCCGCCGGGCGACCGCGGATGAGCGAGACACCCGGCCTCCACCACCGGCCGGTGATGGTCGAGGAGGTCGTCGACCTGCTTCGCCCGGTGCCGGCCGGCGTCGTGGTCGACGCCACGGTCGGGCTGGGCGGGCACGCACGGGCGGTGTTGGCGGCCCTCGGGCACGTGAGGCTGGTCGGGCTCGACCAGGACACCGACGCGCTGGCTGCGGCAGCCGGTGCGCTGGCGGAGTTCGGCGACCGGGTGGTCCTGCGCCAGGCCCGGTTCGACCGGCTGAATGCCGTTCTGGAGCAGCTCGGAGAGAGAGGAGGAGTTGCCGCTGTGCTGTTCGACCTGGGCGTGAGCTCCCCCCAACTCGACCGCCCGGAGCGGGGCTTCAGCTACCGCGCCGACGGTCCGTTGGACATGCGGATGGACCGGACTTCTGCCGGCGGCCGTACGGCGGCCGACGTGGTCAATACCTACGACGAACCGGCGCTGGCCCGCGTGCTGCGGACCTACGGCGACGAGCGCTACGCGGGCCGCATCGCCCGGGCCGTGGTGGCGGCCCGGCCCGTGACGGGCACCGCACAGCTGGCCGAGGTCGTGCGGGGGGCCATCCCCGCGCCGGCCCGGCGCCGGGGCGGCGACCCCGCCCGGCGAACGTTCCAGGCGCTGCGCATCGAGGTCAACGAGGAGCTCGATGTGCTGCGCCCGGCTCTCGAGCAGGCCGTGGACGCCCTGGCGCCCGGCGGCCGGCTCGTGGTGCTCGCCTACCACTCGGGCGAGGACCGCATCGTGAAGGAGGTGCTGCGGGACGCCGAGACCGGTGGCTGTGTGTGCCCGCCGGGCCTGCCCTGCGTGTGCGGGGCCCGGCCCCGGGTGCGGCTGCTGAAGCGGGGCGCCCGCAAGCCGTCGGCCGAAGAGGTGGCCCGCAACCACCGGGCCGAGAGCGCCCGCCTCCGGGCGGCCGAGAAGCTCCCCGAGGACGCGGCATGACGGCGCCACGCGTCCCCCGCCCCGTGACGGGGGCGCGGTGGGACCCCGACCGCCCCCGCCGGCCC
>JBOGID010000501.1:0-5099 GCA_050742295.1 Acidimicrobiales bacterium
TTCCCGAGGGGCGAGCCCTGGGACCGGCTCGAGCCGGCGGTCGTGGAGTGGCCGGCGCGCGCCACCCGTGCGCACGCGCTGGCCCTCACCGAGGACGACGCCGTCCGGATCACCGACGCCTGGGCCCTCGACCGACTGGCCCGCCTGGAGCCCGGTTCCAACCTGCTCGCCGGCGTCCTCGCGGCCCGGGCACCGGATCTCAAGCAAGCGCTGGAGGCCCTCGACCCGCGGCTGCGGCGGGCGTTCCTGTCCGTCGCCGCGGCCGAGGCGGTCGGGATCGACGGCGTCGACCTGCGGGTGGTCGCCGACCTCACCGGCGTGGGCCGTGAGCAGCGCACCACCGTCCGCATCGCCCTAGGCCACGCCGGGCTCGCCACCGGGACGGGCGAGGCCATCCGGACCCGCGACCCCTCCCAGGCCCGGGCCGCCGTCCAACTGATGGGGGACGACCTCGGCCCGACCTTCACCGACCTCGTCGGGGCCACGGCGGAGGCGGCCCGCACCACCCGTCCCCTGGTGTCCGACGGGGCCATCGTGACGGGCGTACCGGCCCTCGCGCCCCGCCTCGTCGCACTCGGCCTCTCCGATCGACAGGCCCACGAGATCGCCACCGCGGCGGCAGACGCCGCCGCCGAGGCCCTGGACAACCTCCTGATGACCGTCCTGTTCCGGTCACGGACGTACCGCAATGCGGGCGCCGCCGAAGCCGCCGACGACATGCTCCGGGCCGTCCTATCGGAGGCGGCGGCCAAGGACGACTGGGCCGAGACGGCCCGCACCTACGTGTGCGAGCTGAGCCTGTCAGCCGCCACGCCCGAAGCCGCACTCGTGCTCGCCGGTGTGTCGATTGCCGACCTGCAGGGACTCGGGCCGGTGTCGATGGTCGACGCCCGCCCCGCCCTCACCCGCATGGGGCGGCTCTGCACCACCGGGTCCCCGCTCCTGCTGCGGGCCATCGCCTGGTTGGGGCGGCGGGTCACGCCCAACTTCGACCCCGCCAAGAGCGACTTCCGCCGCTACGCGGCCCGGGCCGACGATCTCGGCGTGCCCGAGCCCACGTCGGCTGACGCAGTCCAGTGGCTGGGCGAGGGGGTCGCGGCCGCCTTCGCCGCCGCCGCCGACGACGATCCCTTCGTGCACAACGTCCTGGCCACGGTCCTCCCTGACGGGAACCTGGCCTTCACCCAGCTCCGGCGGACGGCCGACCGCAACGCCAACCTCGTCGGCTGACTACTCCGCCACCGCGCCGCCTCCCGCCGCTACTAGGAAGCGCCGTGACGCGTCCTCGGCCTCGACCTCGAGGGGGTTGTGGCGGTAGGCGGCCCGGTGGCCGAAGCCGACCCACCGCCAGCGGAGGTAGGAGCCCAGGTAGGTCCGGAGGAACCCGAACACGCCCAGTTCCCGCCACTGGCGGACGTGCTCCTCCTCGTGGCGCAGCAGTCCGGGCGACCCGGCCACCGCCCCCCGGACCGAGATCACCGGTCCGATGGTGATGGCGTCGGAGCCGGGCGGCACCGGCCCGCCGACCCACAACCAGTGGTCACCCCGCCTCTGGAGCCCCCTGGCCATCAGTACAGGCGCGACGTCAGGACCCGGCGGTACGCGGCGGTGCGGGGGTCGTCGGGCCCCAGCAGTTCGAGGAGGTCCACGAACTCCTGGCGGGCCGCCTCATCGGCCTTCACCCGTTCGAGGAGGTCGTCCAACCGGCCCTCGACGTCGCCGTCCGCCTGCCCGTCGGCTCCCGCCGCGCCGACCCGGGCGACGGCGGCGATGCGGCGCGTCTCGTTCGACTCGGGGATGCGGGCCAGCAGGGCCAGGGCGTCGTCCGTCTCGCCCCGGGCGGCCAGCAGGTCGGCCAGGCCGAGGACCGCCGTCTCGTTCGACGGGTCGAGCTCCAAGGCGGCCCGGAACGAGTCCTCGTCGCCCGTGGTGGCCAGGCCGTCGGCAACGGTCTCGAGGGGCGCGACCCGGCCCACGAACTCCCGGACCCGGGGCTCGGGGACAGCCCCGATGAACGAGTCGATGACCTTGCCGTCCTTCATGGCGTAGACGGCGGGGATCGACTGGACCTGGAAGGCGCCGGCTATCCCGGGGCTGGTGTCGACGTTCACCTTCACGAGCTCGACGCGGCCCTCGGTCTCGCCGACGACCTTCTCCAGGATCGGGCCCAAGGTGCGGCACGGACTGCACCACTCGGCCCACAGGTCGACAACGACGGGAACCTGGGCGGAGCGCGCCATGACGTCGCGTTCGAACGTTGCATCGGTCACATCAGTCGTCATAGCTCTGTTCAACCCTTCCCGTTGAGCCACGATTCCATAGCAGGTGGCTACCGTGAAGGCGTGAGCCGTAGCCCGGGGCCTCTCTACGAGCTGAAGGCCGACCGGCCCGCCCTGGACGCGCCCGTGCTGGTCACGGCCCCCGACGGGTGGATCGACGCCGGCCTGGGGGGCGGGGGCGCCATGGCCTCGCTCCTGGACGGGATGGACACCACGCTGGTGGCGACGTTCGACAACGACGACCTGCTGGACCACCGGGCAAGGCGTCCCGTGGCCCGAATCGTGGACGGCGTCTACGACGAGGTGCTGTGGCCCGAGATCGAACTGCGGGCGGGAAAGGACGGGGCCGGGCGCGACGTGCTCGTCCTGGTCGGGCCCGAGCCCGACCACTCGTGGCGGCGGTTCTCGGCGGCGGTGGGCGAGGTCAGCCAGTCGCTGGGCGTCCGGTTGCTGGTGGGGATGGGCGCCTTCCCCGCGCCCGTGCCCCACACCCGACCTTCGAAGCTGGTGGCGACGGCCACGTCGGCCGAACTGGCGGAGCGGGTGGGCGTGGTCAGGGGAGCCCTGGACGTGCCCGCGGGGGTGGTGGTGGCGCTGCAGCGGCGGTTCGCCGACATCGGCGTGCCCGCCATCGCCCTGTGGGCCCGGGTCCCGCATTATGCGGCCGGCATGCCCTACCCCGAGGCCAGCGCCCTGCTGTTGGAGGGACTGGGCGAGGTGGCGGGGCTGACCCTGGACACAGCCGGACTGCGGGCCACGGCCGCCACGGCACGGGAACGGCTCGACGAGCTGACGGCCAACAGCGCCGAGCACCGGGCGCTGGTCCGCCAGCTCGAGGCCCAGGTCGACGCCGAGGCGGCGGGGGAGGACGGCGGGGCGGGTGCGGGGGGTGCGGCGGGTGCGGGGGGATGGGGGAACCTGCCCAGTCCCGACGAGCTGGCGGCCGAGGTCGAACGGTTCCTTCGGGACCAAGGGGAGTAATTCCGCCACGAATCGTGGCAATTGGCGGGCGCGGAACCTATCGTTGCCCGCCACATGGGTTCACGCCGGTTGCCGGGGCTGGTCGTAGCCGCCGCCGTGGGCCTGGCCGGCGTCACCGGTCTGGTCCTTGCCCCCGCCTTCGCCGCGGTCCCGACCGGGCACGGCTACGACGTGTCGTGGCCCCAGTGCGGCCGGGCCCTGCCCTCCGACGGCGACTTCCGCATCGTGGGGGTGAACGGCGGCAAGCCGTACACCGACAACGACTGCCTGGCAGCCCAGTACCAGTGGGCGAGGGGCGCGCCGGCGGCGGCGTTCTACATCAACACTGCCAACCCCGGTACCGCCAGCTCGGCCGTGGACTGGTACGGGCAGAGGAGCCCCCACACCGGCTGCAGCCCGTCCAACGAGGCCGCCTGTGCCTTCAACTACGGCTACCACGGGGCCCGGCTGGCGTACGACTACGCCCAGGGCCAGACCGGCGGGGCCAACCGCCACAGCTGGTGGCTCGACGTGGAGACGGCCAACTCCTGGTCGTCCAACACCGACCTCAATGTCGCCTCAATCGTCGGGGCCGCCCAGTTCTTCCGGGAACACGCCGTGCCCGTGGGCGTGTACTCGACCGATTACCAGTGGCGGCGGATCACCGGCGGGTTCCGCATGCCCGACGTGCCCAACTGGGTGGCCGGGGCCCGCACCGGCGCCGAGGCGGCGTCGTGGTGCGCCCCGGGCTCGTCGTTCACGGGCGGTCCCGTCAACCTGATCCAGTGGGTGCAGGGAGACCTCGACCACAACTTCGCCTGCGCCCCGCTCCCGCAAGCCGCCGTGCTGGGCACGCCCCCGCCGGCCGACAATCCCCTCGGCGCCCTGCTGCTCGAACTCCTCCGCGGCCTGGGCCTGGCCAAGTAAGGCCCCCCGGACGCGCAGCTGCGCCCCCGACGGGGCGCAGCCGTTACCGCTCGAGCTGTGGCAGGGCGCGACGGGTCACGGGAAGCCGGAGAAGCGCCGGGAACGGGCGTCGCCGAGGGCAGCAGAGTTCTGCGCCGTCGAGGCCTGGCTGGTCGGGCCGGTGGGGCCCGTGGTCCCCGAACCGCCGGTGGAGGCGCCCGGGCTCGAAGTGGCGCCCGAGTTGGCGGCGCCGGTGGCGCCCGAGTTGGTGGCGCTCGAGCTGCCGTGAGCGGCGCCTGACGACCCGGACATGGCGAGGGGGTTGGCGGTCAAGGCCGAGCTGCCGCCCGTGCCGCCGCCCGAAGAACCGGTTCCAACACTGGCCCCGCCGGTCGCGCTGGCGGTGCCGCCCGTCTGGACGTTCACGGCCGTGCCACCCGGCCCGGCGGTGCCGAGCGAGACGCCGCCGCTGCCGCCGCCGCCGCCGTCGCTGGTGGCACCGACGGTGGTGGACGCCACACCGGTGGCGCCCGAGGCGGAGTTGGCGAGGGCGCCTGCACCCGAGTTGGCGGCGCTGGTGGCCCCACCCACGGCGTTGGCAGGCCCGGTGTTGCCCGAGTTCCCGGAGGAGCCGGACGCGGCCGGCCCGCCGGTGGCCGTGGCCGAGCCCAAGATCGCGGTGTTGGTCGCCGTCACGTTGGACGTGGCCGCACCCGTCGCCCCCGTCGCCCCCGAGTTGCCGGACTGGGCGACCGGGTTGGACGTGGCGTTGGAGGTGGCGTTGCCGGTGCTGCCGGTGTTGGTGGCGCTGGCCTGGGCGGACGAGGCACCCGAAGAACCAGAGGTGGCGGTGGGGCTCACGTTGACGGTCGAGGAGCCGCCGGGGCCCCCGTTGGCCGAGCTCGTCCCGACGCTGCTGCCGCCCGTGGCCGTGCCCGACGCGCCTTGGGCGGC
>JBOGID010000502.1:0-5413 GCA_050742295.1 Acidimicrobiales bacterium
CCCCGAGGCAATTAGGAGACTGCTAACACGGGGATTAAGCCCTCATCCGGGGCCCGACGGCGTGTTCATAGCCACCCGGTCACTGCAGACAGGCTGGTCAGCGGCCGTCGGGCGCCTCGGCGTGGAGCGACGAAAGCGAGAATCAGCAGTCTCCTACGCCCGGCGGGCGAGGATGTTGAGGCGGACGTAGTCCAGGCCCGACGCGGGGACGGCGGCGGCCACCGCCCGCACGAACTCGGACCGCTCGGCGGGGGCCATGGCGTCTAGCTGGGTGCGGAGCACGACGGTGGCCAGGAAGGCTTCGAGCTGGGGCCGGTCCATGGGCGCCGACTCGGGGTGGAGCCAGGCCCAGATGTCCCGGAAGCCGGACGCCTCCAGACGGGCCACCGTCTCTTCGGCTGTGGCGAAGTAGTGGCCCTCGAGGGGGTGGCCGAGGGCGGCGGCGGCCCGCAGGGCCGAGGCCACGTTGCCCTTGCCGCCGCACTGGGCCACCAGCGCACCGCCCGGGCGTAGCACGGCGGCCAGGTTGGCGAACAGGGCGTCGTGGTCGGTCACCCAATGGAAGGTGGCCGTCGACAGGACTGCGTCGACGGGCTGGCCGACGGCCTCGACCAGCGGTGACGCCAGGTCGGCGTGCAGGAGTTGCACCTGGCGCCAGGGTGCGAGTCGCCGGCGTGCCTCGGCCAGCATGGCGACCGACCCGTCGAGGGCGACGACCAGCCCGTGAGGCAGCCGGCGGAGGAGGTGCTCGGTGACCCGTCCCGTGCCGCAGCCGGCGTCGAGCACCCGTTCCGACCCGCCCAGCGGCAGCCGGTCGAGCACAGCCAGGCCCCAGCGGGTCTGGGGGTCGGCGATGCGGTCGTAGGTGGCGGCGTCCCAGTCCTCAGTCATGTTCCGTTGTTCATTTCAGCGGCGATTGCGCGACCACCCATAGTGGCCGGAGCGTCGGTAGAGTCTGCCGCCGGAAGGGGTTTGTACTGGCAACGGTGGCTGGGGCGCAGGACGGTTTTTCGTGCTTTCGAGTTCTCTCTCAACTCCCGGGTCGGCCCGGCGGGGCCTTCCTCGGACGCGGAAGGGAGGTGAGAAAAGCATGATGAGTACAGCGAAGTTCCGCACGCTCGCCCGAGTCGGCCTGGCCGCAGCAGGTGGGGTGCTGACGGCCCTCCTCCTGCTCCTGTTCGGAGCATCGGCCGCCGGCGCCCAAGCCCAGTCAGGCAACTCGGGCAATTCCGGTAACACCGGTGCGGCTACCGCCATCGGCAACGCCACGTCCTCCGCCACATCCGGCGCGGGGGCGACGTCGTCCTCCCAGTCGGGGTCGACGGGCAGCGCCACCAACACGGTCACCGCCGTGTCGGTGGGCGGTAGCGGGGGGAACGGTGGTGTCGCGGTGCCCGTTTCGGGTGCCGGCGGCGCGGCCGTGAACGTTGTGGCGGCTCCCACGGGCGCGTCGACTGCGGTCGGCGGGCCCAGCGTCGCCGTTGGCAGTGCCAACGGGGGCAGTGGAGGGGGTTCCACCGTGGTAGCGGCCCCGAAGGCGACGACGGGGAGCTCGGGGGCGACCAGCGCCCAGTCGAGCGCCACCAACACCGGCAACACCGGAAATGCGACGTCCAACGCCGTGTCCAACCCGGTTGCCGTCTCCGGCAACTCGGGCGCGACCGGCGCCACCGGCGCGGCGGTGTCCAACCCGACTGCCACCAACCACGGCATCCTCGGGACGGCCATCGCCATCGGCGGGAGCGCGACGTCTGGCAGCTCGGGCAACTCCGGTTCGACCGGTCCGGCCACCGCCATCGGCAACGCAGAGAGCGTGGCCGGGTCGGGGGCTACGGCCGCCGCGTTGTCGGCGTCGGGGTTCACCGGCGTCAGCCAGAACGTGACGCTGATCGCCGGCGTCGGCGGCAGCGGTGGCTCGGGTGGCGTGTCCATCCAGGTCGCCGGGCCCGGCGGCCCTGCCGTCAACGTGATCGTCGCACCGGCGTTGGTAGTGAACGCAGTAGGCGGTTCCTCGATCGCCGTTGGCAGCGCCAACGGGGGGATCGGCGGGAGCGCCTCGGTGACTGCGAGCCCCACGGCGTCGTCCGGAGGTACGGGCGCAGCCAGCTCGCAGGCAAGCGCGACGAACAGCGGCAACACGGGAAGCGCCGGCAGCAATGCCGTCAGCAACCCCGTCGCCGTGTCGGGGAACTCGGGTGCGACCGGTCCGACCGGTCCCGCCACGAGCAACCCGGTCGCCCTCAACTTCGCCATCCTCGGCACTGCGATCGTCTTCGGGACGTTGTAGCGCCGCTCGTGATGGCCTCAGGAGTACCCGCCGGGGAACCTTGGTGCCGAGGGAAACCGACGGATGGGACGTGCAGGACATTGGTGCGGTCGTCGGTGCCGGCGACCGAGCCGGTGAGCAGGACCGGGAAAGACCGTCGGTGCCGGCGGTGCGACCGGCTCCGCAGTGTGAGCGGAGGGCCCCTGAATCCGGGGCCCTCCGCCGCGTGTGGGGTGCGTGTGGCAGGCTCGGCGGCGGTGCCGAGGACGGTCGACCAGCTCGACGAAGAGGAGCGGGCCCGGCTGCGGCGCGCCCACCTCCGCCTGCGCAATGCATCCCAGGCCCTGGAAGCCCTGACGGCCACACCCAAGCAAAAGGGCAGGTGGGACCCCAAGCCGCCCACCGACGAGGCCCTGGAAGGGGCGCGAGGCGAGCTGCGGGCGGCGTGGGACGCCGTCTGGCGGGCCGAAGCCGAGCTCCTGGGCTAGCGGGGCTCCGGCCGCTCAGCCGATGGCGGCGGCGGCCTCGGCGAACGCCGTCTCGGCCGACAGCGCCAGCCCCGCCCTCCACGCCGCCTTGAACGCCTTGTCGCCCAGTCCACCGCGCACGGCAGCCAGGTCCCGCTCGGACAGGGCCTGTTCGTGGGGCGGCACGGCCGCGCCGACGGCCTCCCGCAGGCGGTGGGCGGCGGCCAGGAGGCGGGCCCCGGCCGCACCGTCGCCCCGGATTGCGACCGTGGCGCCCACTCCTTCGAGCCACTCGGCGCCCACCGCGTCGGCCGCGAATGTCCCCCCCGCCCGCCGGGCCTCGGCATAGAGGCCGGCGGCCCGGCCCGCGTTGCCGGCTGCCCGTTCCACCCGTCCGGCGTGGATCAGGACGTGGGCCAGCGAGAGGCCGTCCCGGCCCGCCTTGGCCACCGCCGCCGCAGACGCTAACCGGGACCGGGCCTCGTCCGCCGCCCCCGCCACCAAGGCGAGGTCGGCCAGGTTGGTCAGGGCCGACGGAAGCCCCGACCGGTCGCCCAGCTCCTCCCGTAGGGCGAGGCTCTCCTCCAGCCGAGCCCGGGCCGTGGCCAGGTCGCCGTCGTGCAAGGCCAGGTGGCCCAGCGTGGCCAGAGAGTCGGCGCGCCCGGCCCGGTCCCCGAGGGCCGTCCGCAGCTCGAGGCTCTCGCCGTGGCGCCGGGCGGCCGCCTCGTAGTCCCCCCGCTGGTAGGCCAGGTCGCCCAGCTGGCCGAGCACCAGGGCCGTGCCGTGGCGGTCGCCGAGGCGCCGCCGGGTGTCGAGGGCCTCCTCGTAGTAGCCGTGGGCGGCGGCGAAGTCGGCCCCGGTGTGGGCGACCCAGCCCAGGTTGTCGAGGGAGGCGGCCACCAGCCCGTCCTCGCCCAGCTCGCGCCCCCTGGCCAGGCTCTCCTCGTACAGCCTGCGGGCCGCGGCCAGGTCGTGCTGGAGGGCGGCCAGGTTGCCGAGGCCGTGGAGGGCGATGGCGGCCCCCAGGGCGTCGCCCGCGTCACGGCGCAGGGCGAGGCTGGCCTCCAGGCGGGACCGGGCGGCGGCGTAGTCGCCCTGGCGCTGGGCCAGGATGGCGGCGGCGTTGTGGGCCCGGGCCAGCTGGAACGACAGCCCGGGGGAGCCGTCGCTGTCGCCCAGGATGGTCCGTAGCCACTGCCGTCCCTCCTGGAAGTGGCCCCTCATCTCCCAGAACCGGCCCAGGGCGGCGGCGAGCCGGAGGGCGTCGGGATGGCGGGTGTCCACCGCCAGGGCGGCCCGCAGGTTAGCGTGGTCAGCGGCCAGCCGGTCGAGCCACCTTGCCTGGTCGGGACCGTCGAGGTGCTGCTCGGCCGCCTCGGCCGCGTCGGCGGCCCACCGCAGCAGCCGCAGCCGGACGGCGGCGCCGTCACCTCCGTCGCCGCCGTCGGCCCCCGTGCCCGAGGCGTCCAGCTTCTCGGCCGCGTAGGCCCGGACCGTCTCCAGCAGCCGGTAGCGCACGCCCCCGGAGGACCGCTCGGTGCGCACCAGCGAGTGGCCCACGAGCGTGGCCAGGAGGTCGATCAGGTCGGCATCGCCGGCCACCCGTTCGGCGGCGTCGAGGGAGAACGACCCGGCGAAGACCGACAGCCGCTGCAAGACGGCACGTTCGGGCGCGGCCAGGGCGTCGTAGCTCCAGTCCAGGGCCCCCCGGAGGGTGCGCTGGCGTTCCGGGGCCGTGCGGGCGCCCCCGGTCAGCAGCCCGAACCGGTCGTCGAGCCGCTCGGCGATCTGGCCCACCGACAGGATGCCGGCCCGGGCCGCCGCCAGTTCGATGGCGAGGGGCAGGCCGTCGAGCCGGGCGCAGATGGCGGCCAGATCGGCCGCTTCCCCCTCGGCCACGCCGAACCCCGGCGACGACGCCACGGCCCGCTCGACGAAGAGGCGGGCCGCGTCCTCCGCGGGCAGGGGAGCGAGCTCCCACGCCACCTCGCCGGGGACGCGCAGCGCCTCTCGGCTCGTGGCCAGCACCGTGACGCCCGGGCACGACTGCAACACGGCCAGCACCAGCGCTGCCGCCGCCCCCACGACGTGCTCGCAGTTGTCCAGCACGAGCAGGACTTCTGCGTGCGCCTCGGCCAGGAGGGCGGTGAGGGTGGCCAGCGGCGGCCGTCCCGGCTCCTCGGCCCCGCCCACGGCGGCCAGGGCGGTGGCGGCCACGTCGTCGGGGGAGCGCACCTCGGCCAGCTCGACGAACACGGCTGTTGTCGCAGCCCGGCGCCGGGCGATCTCGAGGGCCAGGCGGGTCTTGCCCAGGCCGCCCGTGCCGAGGATCGTCACCAGCCGGTGGGCACCGGCCAGCCCTTCCACCTCACCGACCTCGGCCTCACGCCCCACGAAGCTCGACAGCGGGAGGGGCAGGCCGGCCCGAACCGGGGCCGTGGGCGCCGGCGCCGGGTCCTCGTCCTGGAGCAGGGCCAGGTAGGCGGACTCGGTCTGGGCGGACGGGTTGACGCCCAGCTCGTCGGCGAGGGTCTTGCGCACCCGCTCGTAGGCCCGCAGCGCGTCGGCCCGGTTGCCGGCGGCGGCGTGGGCCCGCATCACCCGCAGGTGGGCGGACTCCCGGAGAGGCTCGAGGGCGACCGCCTCCTCGGCCGCCACCAGGGCGGCCGCTCCGTCCCCG
>JBOGID010000503.1:0-8962 GCA_050742295.1 Acidimicrobiales bacterium
GCGACGTGTTCGCCATGCCGTGCCGGGGCCGGTGGGGCGGGCTGGAGCAGGAGGGGTTCGGCATTGTGTTCCTCGAGGCCGCGGCCTGCTCCGTGCCCCAGGTGGCGGGCGCAAGCGGGGGGGCGGCGGAGGCGGTGGCCCACGGGCAGACGGGCTATGTCACCGGGAAGCCCAGCGACCCGCTCTCGGTCGCCAACGCCGTGGGGGCCCTCCTCGGCTCTCCGGAGACCCGACGGGCGTTCGGTGAGGCCGGGCGCCGCCGGGCCGAGACCCAGTTCTCCTACGACCTCCTGGCCGCCCGGCTCGACACCGTCCTGGCCGCCCACGAGTGACCATCGAGCGCCTGGACTGGATCGGCACTGTGGCGTTCGCCGTGACCGCGGCGCTGGCGGCGGTGGCGCCGTCCGACGCGTCCGAAGCGGTGGCGTTCGCGGTCGCAGTGGTGCTGTTCGCAGCCGGAGCGGTGGCGTTCGCGCTCGCCTTTGCCCGGGCCGTCGGCCGCAGCCGCATCGAACTGATCGGCGTCGGCCCGTTGTTCTTCCTGACGGGGGGGATCGCGCCGCCGGCCGTCAGGCGCCACCTGCTGGGGGCCTTCGCCGTCCAGGTCGTCGTGGCCCTGGCCACGGCCATCGCCCGTCCCTACAGCAGCTTGGCCGCGGGCACCCTCGTGCCGCTCTACGGGCTGGGCCTGTGCGGCCTGTGGGCCGCCCGCCACGCCACCTTTCCGAAACGGGAGGCGTAGGAGGCTGCTGATCTTCGCTGTCGGCGCTACGCGCCGAAGCGCCCGACGGCCGCTGACCAGCGTGTTTAGCGTGATCGGTCGGCTATGAACAAGCCGTCGGGCGCGAATGACGGCTCAGTCAGCAGCCTCCTCTAGCCTCTCCTAGCTAGCCCCCGGCGCGGGCCCAGTCGGGCGGGGGAGAGAATGCCACCGAGCCGACGAGCCCCTTGAGGTCGTCGGGCAGCTTGTCGAGGGGCAACTCGTAGCCGCCCGACGAGTTCGTCACTTTGCGGATGAGGCTCTGGTCGTCGATGAGGACGGTGTCGCCGAAGAACTCCTCGAACACCGACTTCTTGGCCCCGATCGAGAACATGCCGGTGAACGGGGCGTGGACCTCGAACCCGGCGCTGGTCAGCCTGGACTTGGCCAGGCCGATGGCCCGCAGGTCCTCGGACAGCGGGACGCCGCTCTCGGGCGTGTCGGTCTTGCGCTGGTCCTTCGGCAGGATCGACACCACTGCCGAAAGCGTCGGGTCGTTTGGATCTTCTTCGGCCATTGACCGTTCAATGTAGTTGCCACGACCGAGTTGGCCTACCAGGTGGGATGGGTACGCTCCCGCTCGATGCCGGACGGCTACGCGGGGCGCACTCCCTTCCCTCCGATCGCCCAGTACGCCTTCCTGTCCGACTGCGAGGTGTTCGCCCTGGTGGCACCCACCGGCAACGTCGAGTGGCTGTGCACGCCCCGTCCCGACAGCCCGAGCGTGTTCGGGTCGATCCTCGACCGGGCCGCGGGTGGGTTCCGCCTCAGCCCCACCGAGGCGACGGTCCCCGCCGGGCGCCGCTACCTGCCGGGCACGCTCGTGCTGGAGACCACGTGGCAGACCCGCACCGGCTGGCTGATCGTGCGGGACGCCCTGTGCATCGGGGAGTGGTACCACGAGGAGCGCCGGGCCCCGACCTTCCGGCGCTCGCCCGCCGACACCGAGTCCCGCCGGTGCCTGCTGCGGACGGTGCGCTGTGTGAGCGGGATGGTCGAGATCCAGATGCGGTGCGACCCGGTGTTCGACGACGGACGGGTCAACGGCACCTGGGAGTACACCAGCGCCGGGTACGGCAGCGCCCGGGTCACGGCCCGGGACGAGGACCCGCCCCTGTGCATCAACACCAACCTGCGCCTCGGGTTCGACGGACGGGCGGCCCACGCCCGCACACGGCTGAGCGAGGGGGACGACGTCTTCGTGGCCCTTTGCTGGTCCGACAAGGAACCGCCGGCGGAATGGGCCGAGGCGAGCGACTGGATGTGGCGCACGGGCGAGAGCTGGCGGCTGTGGCTCAACCACGGCGCCTTCCCCGACCACCCATGGCGGACCGACCTCCAGCGCAGCGCCCTCACCCTCAAGGGCCTGAGCTACCAGCCGACCGGCGCCCTCGTGGCGGCGGCGACGACGTCGCTCCCCGAGACGCCGGGCGGCGAGCGCAACTGGGACTACCGCTACTCGTGGATCCGGGACTCGACCTTCGCCCTGTGGGGGCTCTACACGCTCGGCTTCGAGGCCGAGGCGGACGACTTCTTCTCGTTCGTGGCCGACGTCTGCGAGGACGCCGACCTGCAGGTCCTGTACGGCGTGGACGGCGAACGCGAGCTGCCCGAACGCATCCTCGACCACCTCACCGGCTACGAAGGGGCCCAGCCCGTGCGCGTCGGCAACGACGCCTACTGCCAGGACCAGCACGACATCTGGGGCGCGTTCTTGGACTCGGTCTACCTGCACGCCCGTTCCCGTGACCATCTGCCGGAGCGGGTCTGGCCGCTCGTCAGCCGCCAGGTCGCCAAGGCCATCGAACACTGGCCCGAGCCCGACCGGGGCATCTGGGAGGTGCGGGGCGAGCTCCAGCACTTCACCTCGTCGAAGCTCATGTGCTGGGTGGCGTGCGACCGGGGCGCCCGCCTGGCCCGGCTCCGCGACCAGCCCGAGCTGGCCGAGGAGTGGTCCAAGGTGGCGGCCGAGATCCACGCCGACATCTGCGAGAAGGGCATCGACGAACGGGGCGTGTTCACCCAGGCCTACGGCACGACCGCCCTTGACGCGTCGGTGCTGCTCATGCCCCTCGTGCGGTTCCTGCCCGCCGACGATCCGCGCATCCGGGCCACCGTCGTGGCCATCGCCGACGAGCTGACGGTCGACGGGCTGGTGCTGCGCTACCGCACCGACCAGACCGACGACGGGCTGGCGGGAGAGGAGGGGACGTTCACCATCTGCTCGTTCTGGCTGGTGTCGGCGTTGTCGGAGATCGGCGAGCACGAGCGGGCCCGCGCCCTGTGCGAACGGCTGCTGGGCTTCGCCAGCCCCCTCGGCCTCTACGCCGAGGAGCTCGACCCCCGCACCGGCCGCCACCTGGGCAACTTCCCCCAGGCCTTCACCCACCTCGCCCTCATCAACGCCGTCATGCACGTCATCTACGCCGACCAGAACCAGGAATCCCGGTTCGCGCCGGCGAGGTCGCTCACGGGCTGAGATCGCGCAAGTACCCCTGAGAGGGGGCGCTTGCGCGGGCTCATCCGCACGCTCGGTCCGAGGATCTTCGCGCAATCGCCCCCGCAAGGGGTACTTGCGCGGATCGGTCGTTGGTCCGGCCTACGATCGGGAAGGCGTGGGGACGATCACCGAAGGGCACATCCGAGAGCTGGCGGGGTTTACGGGGACGGATGCGCCGGTCACGTCGATGTACCTCGACGTGGACGGGCGGCGGTTCGTGCGGGTGCAGGACCTGGCTCCCCACCTCGACAACCTCGTGCGGGCGGCGCGGGCGCGGGCCGGGAGCGACGGCCTGTCGCGGGCCGCCCAGCAGTCGGTCGAGGCCGATCTGACCCGTATGGCCGACCACGTGCGGGGGAGCCTGCGACGGTCGCACATCCGGGGCCTGGCCCTGTTCTCGTGCAGCGCCCACGACCGGTGGTGGGCGTTCGAGCTGGCCACGCCCGTGCGCAACCGGGTCGTCGTCAACCACACGCCCTATGTCCGCGAGTTGGAGGCGGCCGTGGCCCGGCGCCAGCGGCTGGCCGTCCTGCTCGCCGACCGTCAGCGGGCCCGCATCTTCCAGTTCGAGCTGGGTGCCCTGGCGGAGCGGACCGAGCTGATCGACCTCCTGCCCCGCCACGACGACGACAAGGGCGAGCTCAACCGTGACCAGGTCGCGGGCCAGGCGGCAGCGGCCGCGTCACGGCACCTGCGGCGGGCTGGGGGCGCCGTGTTCCAGATCTTCCGGGAGCAGGGGTTCGACCACCTGGTCATCGGTGCGCCCGACGAGATCGCCAAGGCCCTGGAGCGGGAGCTGCACCCCTACCTGCGGGACCGCATCGCGGCCCGGCTCTCGATCGCCGTGGGGGCGCCGGAGGAGGAGATCTGCCACGCCGCCTTCGGCGTGGAAGCCGACATCGAACGGGCTCGGGAGGGCGTGCTCGTCCAGCGGCTGCGCGACGCCTTGGGAACCGGGCACGGCGGCGTCGCCGGTCTGGACGGCGTGCTCGGCGCAGTCGTGGCCCGCCGCGTGGACACGCTGCTGGTGTCGGACGACTTCGAGGCCCCGGGCTGGCGGTGCCGGTCGTGCTCGTTCGTCGGGCTGCGGGGCCCGTCCTGCCCGGTGTGCTCGTCGACGATGGACCGCGTCGACGACGTGGTCGAAGAGGCGGTGGAGGACGCCCTCAGCCAGTCCTGCCGGGTCACGATCTGCACGGGGAACGCCGACCTCGACGTCCTCGGCCAGATCGGCGCGCTGCTCCGGTACTGACCGGCCGTGGCGACCGTCGGTATCGACGTCGGGGGGACGAAGGCCCTCGGCATCGCCGTCGTCGATGGGGAGGTGGTGGCCGAGGACCGGGTGCCGTCGCCGCCCAAGGGGGACCAACTCCTCGACGCCCTGGCCGTCCTCACCGCCGAACTGGGTCAAGCGGCGGGCGAGGCGGTGACGGCCGTCGGTGTGGGGGTGCCCGGCCTGGTCGACCGCGAGGGCGTGCTCCGGTTCGCCCCCAACCTGCGGGGCTGCTCGGGGCTGGACGTGCGCACCGGCCTGGAGGAACGGGCCCACGTGCCCGTCGCCGTCGACAACGACGCCACCTGCGCGGCGTGGGGCGAGCACCAGCTGGGGGCGGCCCGCGGCCTCGATGGCGTGGTGCTGGTGACCCTGGGCACGGGCATCGGCGGCGGCATCGTGTCCGGCGGGCGGCTCCAGCGGGGGGCCAACGGCTTCGCGGGAGAGATCGGCCACATGGTGGTGGACCCCATGGGCCCGCCCTGCCCGTGCGGCCGCACCGGCTGCTGGGAGCGGTTCGCGTCGGGATTCGGCCTGGGACGGCTGGCCCGGGAGGCGGCGCAGGCGGGCAAGGCCAACCGGATCGTGGAGCTGGCGGGCGGCGACCCCGAGGACGTCCGGGGCGAGCACGTCACCGTCGCCCTCGTCGAGGACGACCCCGAAGCGGTGGCGATCATGGCCGACTTCGCCTGGTGGCTCGCCCTCGGGCTCGCCAACCTGGCCAACATCTTCGACCCCCAGGCCTTCGTCATCGGCGGAGGACTCGTGGAGTGCGGCGACTCGCTGTTCGGCCCCGCCCGGCGGGCCTTGGCCGAGCAACTGGACGGGCAGTCGGTGCGTCCCGAGGTGGCGCTGCTGCCCGCCCGGCTGGGCCTGCGGGCGGGCGCGATCGGAGCCGCCCTGCTCGAAGAGTGACGACGTGACGGTGAAGGTCGGCATCTGCCTGCCTCAGTTCCGGGACGAGGCCGAGCCGTCCATCCGGGTCGCGCTGCAGGCGGAGGCAGTGGGCCTCGACGGGGTGTTCGCCTTCGACCACCTGTGGCCGCTCGGTCGGCCGGACCGCCCCGCGCTCCACGGCCAGAGCCTGCTGGGCGCGCTGGCGGCCGAGACGGAACGGGTGACCCTCGGCACCCTTGTGGCCCGCGTCGGACTGGTGCCCGACGCCTCCCTGGTCCACACCCTCACCTCCCTCGCCCGCATCGCCGGTGGCCGGTTCGTCGCCGGCCTGGGGACGGGCGATAAGGCCAACCGGGCCGAGAACGAGGCCTACGGCGTCCCCTTTGCCCGCGCCGCCGAGCGCCTCGACGCCGTGGTGCGGTGCGTGCGCGACCTGCGGGGACGGGGCGTGACGGCGTGGGTCGGCGGGCTGTCCCTGGAGACCCGCATGGTCGCGGCCAGGGAGGCGGACGGCTGGAACGGCTGGGGCCTGACCGTCGACGCCTTCGCTGAACTGGCGGCTGACCAGCCGGCGCCCACCTGGGCCGGCCAGGTCCTCATCGGCCGCGACGAAGCCGAGGCCCAAGCCAAGTTCCGTGAGCACGGCGACCGGCCCGGCCTCGTGCACGGCACGCCCGAGACGCTGGCCGCCCACTTCGCGGCCCTCGAGGTGGCCGGTGCCCGCTGGGCGATCTGCGCGCCCCTCGACGTCGGCACCGACGAGTCCGTCCCCGATCTGGTCGCCGCCGCAGCGATGGCAGCCCGGTAGCCTGACCACCAATGGAGTTCCGCCGGATCAACGCCTTGCCGCCGTACGTCTTCACCGTGATCGACTCGTTGAAGATCCAGGCTCGGCGGGCGGGCGAGGACGTGATCGACCTCGGGTTCGGCAACCCCGACATCCCCTCGCCCGAGGTCGCGGTGGAGAAGCTGGCGGAGGCGGCCCGCAACCCCCGCAACCACCGCTACTCGGCGAGCCGGGGCATCCCCAAGCTGCGGGCGGCGGCGTCGGCACTCTACGACCGCAAGTTCGGCGTCGAGCTCGATCCCGAGACCGAGATCATCAACGTCATCGGGGCCAAGGAGGGGCTGTCCCACCTCATGTGGGTCCTGCTCGACAAGGGCGACACGGCCCTGGTGCCCACCCCGTCCTATCCGATCCACCTCTACGCCCCCCTGTTTGCGGGCGCCGACGTCCGCCGGGTCGAGCTGGGCGGGGACGACGACTTCTTCGACAGCCTGCTTGACGCGTGGGAGAACGCGTGGCCGCGGCCCCGGGTCATCGTCCTCTCCTTCCCACACAACCCGACCACGACGTGCGTCGACCTGGAGTGGCTGACCAGGCTGGTGACGTTCGCCCAGGAGCACGGCGTGATCCTCGTGCACGACTTCGCCTACTCCGACACCGCCTTCGACGGCTACCAGCCCCCGTCGATCCTCCAGGTGCCGGGGGCCAAGGAGGTGGCGGTCGAGCTGTACACGCTGACCAAGTCGTTCTCGATGGCGGGGTGGCGGGTCGGGTTCATGGTCGGCAACCCCGAGATCGTGCAGGCCCTGGCCAAGCTCAAGTCCTACCTCGACTACGGCACGTTCCAGCCCGTGCAGATCGCCGCCATCGTGGCCATGAACGAGGCCGCCGACTACCCCAAGGAGGTCAACGAGATCTACTGGAGCCGGCGCGACGCCCTGTGCGACGGCCTCGACCGCATCGGGTGGCACGTGGAGCGGCCCAAGGCGACGATGTTCGTCTGGGCGCCCATCCCCGAGCCCTACCGGGAGATGGGGTCGCTGGAGTTCGCCTCGTTCCTGGTGCGGAAGGCCAAGGTGGCGGTGGCGCCGGGCGTGGGGTTCGGGCCGACGGGTGACGGGTTCGTCCGCTTTGCCCTCATCGAAAACGAAAAGCGGATCGGCCAGGCCGTCCGCAACCTCCGCAGGGCCCTGCCGAAGCTCTCGTGACGGGCCGGGCGCCGGAGCCGGCGTCGCAGCTCATGGCCATCTTTTCGCTGGGGGGGCTGCACATGACCCGCGCCCGGCCGCGGGCGGTCCGGTGCACGCCCGGCTTTCTTGCGATGGACGGGTCGCGGCGCGTCGTCCTCGATCCTTTCCCCGAGAAGGGCATGACGGGCGTGCTCGAGGACGGATACGCCCGCCTGTCGCGCGGCGACCACGAGGTGGCGAGCCAACCCTGGACGGGGCCATCGGTCGGCAAGCGCCGGTGGACCGATCTCGATCTGCTCGTTTTCGCAGGCATGACTCTGTGGACGTGGATCGGCCTGCCCCTTGAGCTCCACGACCAGGCCGGCGCCGTGGTCGAGCTCGACGTCCCGTCGGACTGGCCTGCGACGAGCCGGCACCACGTCCTCTACCGCGACGAGCAGGGCAACGTCGTGCGGCACGAGGAGGGCCCGTTGATTCACAAGCTCAGCGCGCACTGCGAGTTCGGCGGGGCGGTGGTGGCGACACGGCGGCGTACTCGGGCCGTTCGGGGGGTAACGGTGCTGTGGGCCGACGTGGTGGCGGCGGCCATGCACGGAAAACCCCTCAACTGAACCGGGCAAACGGCCGAGGATATGTTTCAATGTCGGAGCGAAAGTCACGCAAGAAGAACGTCCCCGATCCGATCCTCGCCCAGCTGGGGCCCTTCCGCTGCTCGAACTGCGCCGTGCCCCTCCAGTTGGAGCTCGTCGTCTTCGCCGACGTCGAGCGGCGGGAGGACGGGGTGGCGACCGGCCACGTCGAGTTCGAGCACTACTGCGCCTGCAGCCCCAACCTGCTGCTGGAGTCCCGGGCCCTCGGCTCGGTGACGTCGTTCGCCACCCTCTTCGGCTCGCACCCGCTGCTGCCCTACCGCGGCCCGTTCGACCCCCGCCACGTGGAAGAGGACGACCCTGTGGTCGCCCGCTGGCACTGGGAGCTGGAGCAGATCGCCGACGTGCGGGAGTTCATCCTGTTCGCCGAGGACGCGGCCCGCCGAGCAGCCTGACGGTACGATCATGACGGCGGCATCCGAAATGGCGGGTTCCCGAGCCGGAAACCGTCCGTTCACAGCCGGTCCGTAGTCTTCGGACTGTGGAGACATTCATCGTCCGGGTCTGGCTCCCCGACCGGCCCGGCGCATTGGGGGCGGTCGCGAGCCGTATCGGCGCAGTCCGAGGCGACGTGGTCGGCATCGACATCCTGGAGCGAGGCGCAGGCACGGCCGTGGACGAACTGGTCGTGACGCTGCCCGACGCGTCGGTGGTCGCCCTGCTGGTCAACGAGATCGGCGAGGTCGACGGCGTGCAGGTCGAGTCGGTAAGGCCCACGGCCGGCGACAACGACGCCCGCCTCGACGCCCTCGACACGGCCGCTGTGCTCGTGGCCGCGCCGACCCAGTCTGTCCTGGTCAGCGAGCTGCTGGCCTGCGCGCGCCGGATCTTCGAGACGGAGTGGGCGGCCGTCGTGCACATTGATGACCGGCTGCTCGTGGCGGCCGAGGGATCCCCCCCACCCC
>JBOGID010000504.1:0-2744 GCA_050742295.1 Acidimicrobiales bacterium
CACCTCCGGCCACCTCGCCTCCTGGGCAGGGATGTGCCCCGGCAACCACGAGTCGGCGGGCAAGCGCCGGGGCGGCCGTTCCCGCAAGGGGTCCAAGTGGCTGGGGGCGCTCCTCGCCGAGACGGCCCAGTGCTCGGGTCCGTGTCACCAGGGGCAAAGTAGCGAGCGAGCGTCTGGCCATCACACCGGGAAGCGCTCGATGACCTTGTCGTAGCTCTCCTGGGCGTCGGCGAGGGCTACGCGGGAGTAGATCTCAAGGCTCGTCCGGGAGGCGTGGCCGGAGTAGGGCCGGATCAGGGCGTCGTCGATGCCCTGGGTCTTCAGCCAGGTGAACAGGAAGTGCCGTAGCCGGTGCGGGGGCATGTTGTGCTCGAGACCGGCCTTGGCTGCATACCGTGCCAGCAGCGCCCGAATCCCGCGGGTCGAGTAGGGCTTCTTCCAGCTCGACTCGAACAGGAAGGTCGCTTCCTTGGCCCGCTGGGCGTCCATGTGCAGCGAGAGGGCCTCCTTGAACGAGGAAGGGAACGGCACGGTGCGGTCCTTGGCCCCTTTGCCCTGGGTGATGCGCATCCGGCACGCGTCCAAGTCGACCTCGACGAGTCGGATGCGCACCAGCTCGGACACCCGCACCCCGGTGAAGAGCAGGGTCTTGATCAAGACGATGTCCTGGCCCCGTCGAGCGGTCCACACGACCTCGTAGTAGCGGCGGATCTCCGCCTCGGTGGGGACGTAGGGAAGCCGCTTCGGCTCCCGTTGCACCTCCACCTCCAGCTCGGCCCGGAGATGCCGGAACACCGCCTTGAGGTAGGCGTAGTCGGGGTGCTCGCCCCTGAGGTGCTTGGCCAGCTGGCGGGCTTTGCGCTTGGGCGGCGTCCGCGTCGTCGCGGGGAGGGGGACCGGGTCGCTCACGATGCCGCTCCGGCGCCCGCCAGGTCGAAGTCGAGATGGCGGTCCATATCCAGGTCGAAGGATCCGTAGGGGCGGATGTTGGACCAGAACAGCGCCGTGAGGCCCCGGCGGTCCCCCTCGGTGAGCCTCTCCGCCCAGGCCGGCTCGGACAGCACCCGCTGCACGAGCAGTGTGTTGACGTGGACCAGTGCCGCCTGCAGCAGGTGAAGGGCCAGCATGGACACCTCCTGGTGCTCCTTGTCCGGCCCGGCCAGGTCGCCCTCCTTCCCGAACACCACGCCGTTCGCACTGTTCCAGTTCTCCACCACCTGGAGGCCGCCGTGCACCTCCTGGCGGAGCTCCGGCGAGGCCAGGTAGTCGCAGAGAAAGATGGTGCGCACCGCCCGGCCCAGCTCCTCCAAGGCCGCGTAGGTCGGGTGCTTGGGCCCGCCCCGGGTGAAGCGGCGCAGCACCTGCTCGGCCTCGGCCGTGCCCAGGCGCAGAGCGGTGGCGTACTTCACCAGCTGGTCGTACTGGCGGGCGATCAGCTCCCAGTCGATGGGGCGGGCGGAGATGACCGGGGCGATCCGGTCCCACGTCTGGTCGCCGCCCGGCCCGTAGAGGCGGGCTGAACCGATGTTCTTGAGCCGGGGCATGAGCTTGAAGCCGAGGAGGTGGCAGAAGGCGAAGCCCACCACCGAGGTGCCGTGGGTGTCGACGTAGTTGGTGTCCACCTCGGCCGCGGTGAAATGGCGGAGCAGGCCTTCCAACATTGCGGCCACCTCGGAGGCCGAGCAGCTCTTCAGTTGGCTGTGCGGACGACCGTGCTCCTGACCGCGTCGGGGAGGCTCTGAGCGTAGCTCTGGGCCAGAAGCTGGTTCCGCGGGTCGAGCGCGAGCGCACGTCGCCACCACGTCTCGGCCTCCCGGAAGTGGGCGGGATCGAGCCCCGACGCCCATGTCTGCTCGACCAGGGCGAGGCCGACGAGGGCTTTCGTGTCCCGGGGTTTGAGCCGGAGGGAGTCGAGGCAGAGGCGTCGCGCCCGCTCGAGCAGCCGTCGCCGCTCGTCGGCGTCAGGGTTCGCCGACCCGGCGACCTGGGCGCGCGACGCAGCCGCCAGCCGGGCGTCGGTGTTGGAAGGGTCCAGGCGGATCGCCTCGTCGAACCTCCGGTCCTGGCCGGCGAGGTCGGCCCGCGGCGGGGCCAGCCCGACAAGGACTGTCGCGCCTGCGACGGGCAGGGCCAGCGCCAGGGCCGCGCGGCGCCAAATGGCCGACCCCGCCGGCAAGGGCCCGCCGCCACGTGTGCCCCCGGTCGCTCGCCTGCGGACCTGCTGTTCGGCGTAAGGCACCGCCAGCGCCTCGCGGGAGCGGATGACGCCAGGGTCGGCAAGGGCGACGACGCCGCCGACGGCGATCCACCCGGTGAGGGCGAGGGTGGGCTGGTCGATCGAGACGACGGCTTGTGCGAGATAGGCCGAGAGCAAGCCCAGGAAGGCGGCCCCCAGGGCCCGCTCGGCCCCCGTCGCCCGCCGACAGCGCCGGTAGCCGTAGAGGAGGGCGAGGCCCACGACGGCGAGATAGGCCGCCAGGGCGGGCACCCCGGCGTCGCTGGCGTGCTCGAGCAGCACGTTGTGCGGCTTGTCCACGCCGATGCGGGCGTTGATCGTCGTGCCGTCGGAGGCCGGCCGGTAGAAGGGATAGTAAGCGTAGAAGGTGTCGGGGCCTGTCCCGACGAGGGGGTGGTCGGCCACGATCCGCAATGCCGCGCCCCAGTAGCCGAAGCGGAAGCCGAGCGTTCTAGGGCGCAGGACGTCGGTGCTGGCGGACGCGCCCGGCGGCGCCCCCGTGTCGGCC
>JBOGID010000505.1:0-1578 GCA_050742295.1 Acidimicrobiales bacterium
CCGCCGCTTTGCGGGCCGGACGGCGCCGCGGCGGCTCGGCCTCCTCCTGCGCCTCGCCCGCCTCGTCCTCCGCTTCGGTCATCCGGGAACGCCGGCGGCGACCGGGCTCGAGGTAGCCGAGGTCGGACGCCAAGCGGTCGGCAGAGCGGAGCCGTCCGGTGGCCACGTCGAGCTGCCAAGTCGCCTCGTGCGGACGCCCCCGCGACCGGTACTGGAACCGCACCATCCACACGCCGTCGTGCAGCTGGTAGGCGCTCCACCCGGCGTCAAACTCCTCGGCCAGGAAGCGGACGCCGCGGTCGACGAGGTTCGCCGCCACCGACCGTCCGAACGGCTCGGTGGACTCGCCCAGGCGGGCCTTGGAGAACGTGAGGCCACGGGCGAGGTCGACAATCTGGGCCTGTTCGGCGAGGATCGGGGCCGCGAACCGATCCACCCAGTCGGGGTGGACGCCCGCCTCCTTGGCCACCTCGTTGATCGTTCGCCCTGCTCGGAGGCGGGCCTGGATCTCGCGCGGGGTGAGCGAGCTCTCGGGCCGCGGCCGGCGCGCCTCCCTCGACGACCTGAGCGCGGGCAGCGACGGCGACGGCTCGAACTCGTTCTGCGCCCGTTCGGCTTCCGCGACCCAATCCAGCAGCTCGTCGCTGAGCGCGACGACGTAGCTGCCGGACTTCGAACCCTTGCGGGTGCTGAAGATGAGGCCGTCGTTGTCAGATGTGAGGCCGACGACATGGAGCTTTCGCACAGTCGCTCCGAATGTGCACGGTGGCCCGTTGGCTCCGGACCCTCGCCGCGGACGCTACCACCCACTCCTGCGCGAAAAGTGGACCCACATTCGCTCCGACCTGGACCGTTGCGACCGCGTACGGTCACCCCGTGCGGCGGACCTGGCGCAGGCGCGGCACCAGCCCCGCCTCGCCCAGCAGCCGCACGGCACGAGCCTCCACCACGTCGATCACCACCACCTCGTCGGGCTCGCGATTGCAGATGAACGTCACCACGCAGTCGTCGCACGCACTGGTGTGCTGCATGGTGCAATCGTCACAGCTGATGATCGACACACGGTCGTCGTCCACCCGCACCTCCTCGTTCGTCCAACCGCCCGAAACCTACCGAGGGGGTATGACACGAACCCTCCGGGGTCAGCGGCCGAGGACGGCGAGGAGCTGTTCGGTGGAGATGACGTTGGCGCCCGCCTGGCGGGCGCCGCTCTGGACCCGCTTGTCGCTGCTGGCCACGACCAGGGGACGGCTGAGCGGCAGCTGGCCGGCGGATTCGATCACGACGTCGTCGGCCTCGACGCCAGGAGGCGAGAACGTCACCCGCACGGCCTGCCCCGTCATCGGGACCACCCCGGGCATGGCCAATTCTGCCCCGTCGAACACGACCCGGGGCTCGGCGCCCGTGCGGGCCGACAGCTCGGCCAGGGCGTCGACCAGCCGCCGGCGCTGCTCGGCGATGGACAGGCCGGGCCAACCCGCCTGCGAGACGTTGTAGCCGTCCACCAGCAGGACCACGCCCGGGACCCGCACCAGATGGGCGGCTGCCTCCAACGAATCGTCGAACACAGCAGGCGGC
>JBOGID010000506.1:0-10950 GCA_050742295.1 Acidimicrobiales bacterium
GTCCGATCAGGGTGGCGGCCGTGGCCAAGTTGACGGGGACGTACCACCGCTCGATGCCGGCCAGGTTGTGGCCGACGAGGACAGCCAGGACGGCGAGGAGGGCCAGGGTCACGCCGCCGGACAGGCCGGACGGGCTGGTCGGCGCAGGCGCAGGCGCAGGGCCAGCCAGCCGGCGATGAGCAGGCAGCAACCGGCCACGGCGCTCGCGTTCACGAAGCCGCGCCTGGCCAGGACGGCCATGCCGGCGGCCACGAGGGCGGCGGCCACGCCGGCCCGCAGGCTCGACACGGGACGAGGCGCCAGGCGGGCCGTCTCGAAGCGGGCGAACACCGCCACCAGCGGGACGAGGGCCAGCCCCAGCAGCGCCACCCACAGCGGGCGCCACGCCCACCAGGCGGCGGAGCCGGCAGCGGGCTGCGGCAGCCCGCCGGTCGGCAGGGTGACGGCGGCGACGACGAGCATGGCCGTGAGGTGCCACAGGAACACGGTCATGGCCATGCCGTTGGCGGCCACGACGGCGGTCCAGATCCGGCGCCGTTCCAGCCACCGGTCGACCGCGGGCCGGACCAACAGGGCCAGCGCGAACTGCCACGTGGCCACCGCGACGAGGGCGAGCGAGGGCGGGAAGGTGTTTGAGCGGGCCTCGCCCACACCGCCCACCATCGAGCGGGGGTAGCCGGCGAGCATGGTGAGCACCACCAGGCCGCCCAGCCCCGCTGCCGCCAGCAAACCGAGCCGGCGGCGGGACCACGCCGCCACCGCACCCGACCGCCACGCCACGCCCACCTGGTGGGCGAACAGCCAGACCAGGGCCAGGTTGGCCCAGCCCGCGTCGGGGACGCCCAGGGGCCAGCGGGCGAGGTCGGCGGCGGCGACCCCCGCGCCGAGGGCCACGGCGACGCCCCAGCCCCACCGCCGCTGGGCGGCCACGGCGAGGGGCGCCAGCGCCACAACGACCACATACACGGCCAGGAACCACAGGGGCTGGGCGATCGACCCCGCCCGCACCGTGGCCGGGCTCGCGCCAGCCAGCGCCAGGGCCACCACCAGCCCGCACCACACGGCCACGAAGACCAGTACGGGCCGCACCAGCCGGGCCAGGCGCGTCCCCAGCCAGTCCCCGTAGGAGCGGCCGTCCCGCCGGGCGGCCGTCCACGAGGCCGTGTTGGCGAACCCGCCGACGATGAAGAACACGGGCATGATCTGGAGCAGCCACGTGAGCCACTGGGCGGCCGGTGCCGCCTCCAAGACGTTGCCGGCCACGATCCGTCCGTCCCGCCACTCCACGACCGCCATCAGCCAGTGGCCCAGCATCACGACGGCCAAGGAAAGGACGCGCAGGAAGTCCACGTACCGCTCGCGCTTGCCGGGCGGGGCCGCAGCCAGGGCGTGGGCCGTCAGTGTGGGGGCGGCGCGGGTGACCCGTTGCCGTTCCATCGTCGTCGTTTTCATGCAGCGATCGTGGGCCTGACCAGGGCCGATGCCCACCGGGGCCAGCCCCCAAAGGCCCCTGGGGGGATCCCCCAAACCGCCCCGGAACCCTTTCAACGGCGGCGGCGCCGGCGCACAGTCAGACCATGACAACGAACCCGAACCTGGCTTGCCTGCTCGCCCGTTCCGCCGCCGACCGTCCCACCCACACCGCGATCGTCGCCGGCGACCACGAGTTCGACTACGCCACGATCGACCTGTTCGCCCGCATGTTCGCGGGCGCCCTGCGCAACCTCGGGGTCGAGCCCGGCCAGCACGTGGCCCTCGTCCTGCCCAACGCCCCGCAGTTCACCGTCGCCTACTTCGGTTGCCACTACGCCGGCAACCCGGTGGTGCCGCTGAACGTGCTGCTCACCGCCGAGGAGTTGGCGTACCACCTCGCCGACTCCGAGGCGGTGGCGGTCGTCACCTGGGACCTGTTCCTCCCCGCCGTCGAGGAGGCCGCGGCCGCCGTCGACAACGTGAGGCACGTGGTCGTGGCCAAGGCCGACCTCAACGACCTGTCCGCCCCCGACGGCGTCCACAGCCTGACCGCCCTGGTGGCGGCGGCCGCACCCGTCGCCGAGCCCCACGCCACCGCAGCCGACGACACCGCCGTCGTGCTCTACACGTCGGGCACGACCGGACGTCCCAAGGGCGCCGAGCTGACCCATGCCAACCTGGTGGCCAACGCCGAGGTGGCGGCCGGGCTGGTCGACCTCGAGCCCGAGACGGTGGCCCTCGTCGCCCTGCCCCTGTTCCACGCCTTCGGCATGTCGGTCATGCACAACGCCGTGCTGTCGGTGGGCGGCACCCTCGTGCTGCTGCCTCGCTTCACCGCCGCCGCGGCCCACGACCTCATGGCGCGCCACGCCGTGACCTTCTTCGGCGGCGTCCCCACCATGTACATCGCCCTGCTGCAGGACGACCGCCACGACCTGCCCGCCCTCAAGTGGTGCGTGTCGGGCGGCGCGCCCATGCCGGCCGAGGTGGTCCACCAGTTCGAGGACCGGTTCGGCGTCACCCTCCTGGAGGGCTACGGCCTGTCCGAGACCTCGCCGGTGACGAGCTTCACCGTCCCTATGAGGCCCCGTACGCCCGGTTCCATCGGCTACCCGGTGCCGGGCGTGGAGATGGCCCTGCTGGCCGACGACGGCCGGTTCGTCACCACGTCGGACACGCCGGGCGAGATCTGCATCCGGGGCCACAACGTGATGAAGGGCTACTGGCGCAACCCGGTCGCGACAGAGGGGGCGATTGTGGACGGCTGGTTCCGCACCGGCGACATCGGCACGACGGACGTCCACGGGGCCTACCGCATCGTCGACCGCAAGAAGGACCTGGTCATCCGGGGCGGCTACAACGTCTACCCGCGGGAGGTCGAGGAAGTCCTCCACCGCCACCCCCACGTGGCCCAGGCGGCCGTGGTCGGCGTCTCCCACCCGGAGCTGGGCGAGGAGGTCAAGGCCGTCGTCGTGCTGAGGCCCGGCCGGGCCACGACCGCCGCCGAGCTCGCCTCGTGGTGCCGCACCCGCCTGGCCGCCTACAAGTGCCCCCGCATCGTCGAGATCCGGGACCGCCTCCCGCTCGGCCCCACCGGCAAGGTCCTCAAGAAGGAACTGCGGGAGACCTCAGCCCCCGCCGGCGAGGAGCGCGAGCCGGGCCCGAGTCTCGTCGTCGCATAGGGCACCGCCGAGCGCGGCGGCCCAGATCGCGCCGGAGCCCACGCCCAGCGATGTGGCCAGGGCGTGCTCCCGCGCCAGGTCGGTCCCCAGGATGCCGGGGTCGTCGGTCGACACCGAGCAGCGCACCCCGGCCTCCACCAGCTGCGGCAACGGGTGCTCCTCCAGGCTGGCCACCACCCCGATCCGGACGTTCGACGTCAGGCACACGTCGAGCACCGTCCCCCGAGCCGCCAGGTCGGCCACCAATGCGGGATCGTCCACGGCCCGGGTCCCGTGGCGGATCCGCACCGCCCCGAGCCGGTCGAGAGCGAACCGGACCGACGCCGGCCCCTCGGTCTCGCCCGCGTGGGGGACGGCCGCCAGCCCCTCGTCCCGTGCCACTCGGAACGCCCCCACCAGCCCCTCCGCGGGCACCGACTCGGGCCCGCCCAACCCCACACCCACGACGCCCCGGTCCCGGAACCGGGCGCACCAGCGCACCGTCTCCATGGCCTCATCGACGGTGCCGCCCCGCGACAGGTCGGGCGTCAGCCGCACCTCCACGCCGTGGCGTTCCCGGGCCTCGGCCGCCCCGTCGCAGAACCCCTCGAAGACCTCGTCCCACGTCGCGCCCCTGCGCACCCGTTCCACGGGCGAGAAGATGCCCTCGACATAGACGCACCCGTGGGAGGCTGCCTCCCCGGCGTAGTCGACGACGATCTCCCGGAAGTCCGCCGCCGTGCGCAGGGCACCGGTGGTGGCCATCCACGTCCGCACGAAGCCGGCGAAGCCGGTGAACTCGTACGCGTCAGCCGGCAGGGCGGGCATCCCGTTCCGGCGCGCGATCTCCAAGAGCCGCGGCGGCCGCACCGTCCCCTCCAGGTGGACGTGCAGCTCGATCTTGGGGACGGCGCCCTCAGTCGCAGCAGGAGTCGCGCCAGCCACAGGAACGGCACCGGTAGTGCGCGTGCTCGGGCGCCATCTGCCCCCCGCACTGGGGACATTCGGGGAACACGCCGAGTGGGGAGGCGGGGACAGGATTTGCCATCGCGCAGTGGATCGTACGGCCGTGCATGGCCGCGGTGGGGGATTGGGTAGCTTCCCTCCATGAGCACCGAGCTGCCGACGCGGGACGAGGTTGCCGACGCCACCGCTGCCACCGAGGCGCAGATGCGCCCCCAGGCCGTGCCCGTCAACATGTACGAGACCAGCGGCGCCCTCATGATCGTGGCGCCCCTCCCCGCCGTCACCGCCGCCGACGTCACCATCGAGCTCCGGGACGACTGCCTGCGGTTCTGGGCCCACCTGCGCAGCGCCGCGCCCCGGGAGTACCTCGTGCACGAGTGGGAGTACGGCGGCTACGAGCGCGAGGTCGAGATCCCCGACGGTTTCGGCCGCGCCATCGAGGCGTCCCTGGCCAACGGCCAGCTCGCCATCCGCATCCTCCGGGGCGAACGGCCCCACGGCACGCTCACGGCCAAGCCGAACAGCGCGTAATCCGCGACGATGGCGGCCATGGCCACCATCGAATCTCTCGTCCGGACGATCAACCGGGACCTTGTCCCGCTCTTCGAGGAGCGGCTCCGCGCCGAGCTGGCGACCCGTGACCGCGACTGGCTCATCGACCAGGTCGTCCGCTTGACCCTGGACGCCCACAGCCTCCAGGAGGCCGACCCGGCGCACGGTGCTGGAAGCCAAGGCCCGGGCCCGGGCCGACCGCCTCAGCAGGGTCAGAGACCTGGCTCTCGACCGGGGCAAGCTCGAATCGTTCCTCGCCGAGCACGGGGCGACAACCAGGGAAGGCCTCGTCGCCAGCGGCAACCTCAACCCCGCGGCGCCGGCCAAGGGCACCGCCCTCCTCCGGCCCGCCGACCGTTCCCGCGCCGGCGAGGATCTGCTGACCCTCGCCAAGGACGTGCTCTTCGCCCTTCTGTTCGGCGACGACTCGAACGGGACGCACCTCATCCGGTTCCAGCAGGAGCTGTTGACCATGGCCCTGCCCCGGTTCAAGGCCGATGCCCTCGACTTCATGCGGGCCTCGACCGAGCTGAGCGCAGCGGGGACGTGGCAGGACCCCGACAGTGTGTCCAACGACGAACGGGCCGACAACGTGCTGCTCGAGGTCCAGTTCGGCGAGGTCGAGGGCGAGCTGGTGGGCCGGGGCGTCGTCGCCGCCCTGTCCCTCATCAACAACCTCGAAGTGAACGAGCAGATCCTCTACGCCCGCATGATCAACATCGAGGAAGCAACGCTCATCGCCTGAAGCCAGCAACCAGGAGGTACCGCCCATGGCCATCGAACTCAACCACACCATCGTCTGGTGCCGGGACAACGATGCGTCGGCCGCGTTCGTGACCGACCTGTTCGGCCTGCCCGGGGCCACGCCGTTCGGGCCGTTCCGGGTCGTCGAGGTGGCCAACAGTGTGTCCCTCGACTACCACTCGACCACCGACCCGATCACGTCGCAGCACTACGCCTTCCTCGTCTCCGAGGACGACTTCGACGCCATCTTCGGCCGCATCGCAGAACGGGCCATGGACCACTGGGCCGACCCCGGCCTGCGCCGCCCGGGCGAGATCAACCACAACGACGGCGGCCGCGGCGTCTACTTCAACGACCCCGACGGCCACCTCCTCGAGATCATCACCCGCCCCTACGGCAGCGGCTCGTAGCGCCTACAAGGCGCCCTTCCGCCACGGGCCGGTGATGGCGAAGGTGATGCCCGGGCTCTGGAGGCTGGCGAACAGCCAGTTGCCGTTCTTGGGCTCGAACGTGGCCCCGGCCCACTCCGAGCCGGTGAAGTCGCCCGAGTAGCCCTTGGTGGCGGCGTACGACGGCGGCAGCACGGCATTGTTCTGGGCGAACTTGAAGATCTCCCCCGACGGCGACAGGCCGTGCAGGAACTCCAGCCCGCTGCCGTCCTCGCACAGCACGATCCCGCCCCGGGGGCTGACGCAGATGTTGTCGGGGGCGTTCAGGACGGCGGCCGACGGCGACGCGAACACGCACGTGAACGTGTCGGCCACCGGGTCGTAGGCGAACACCTGGCCCTGCCGGGGCACGCCACCGTCGGTCGAAACCACGTACACCACGTCGTTGCCGAACCAGGCGCCCTCGCCCCGGCTGATGCGGGCCGCGCCCTTGGCCGAAACCTGCGTCCACGTGCTGTCCTGGCCCGGCCCCCAGTCCGGGTTGTCGACCAGCACCCACGCATCGACCGGCGCGCTCGTGCCCGTCGCCCAGCTGCGGGTGTCGGCCGTCCCCGCCAGCTGCATGGCCTCCAGCACGCCGCCGGCGGCCAGGTTGTCGGTCGACACGGGCCGGAACCGGTACAGGGCCGAGCTGCCGGCGTCCTCGGTCAGGTAGACGATGCCGGTGGAGGGGTCGGTGGCGTTGGCCTCGTGCGAGAAGCGGCCCATGGCCTTGAGGGGGACGGCGTCCGACACGCCATCGGCCGGCACCTCGAACACGTACCCGTGCCGCACGCCGGCGGCCGAGACGTTGGTCGTCTCCTCGCAGCTCAGCCACGTGCCCCGCGGCGTGGGCCCGCCCGCGCAGTTGCGGATGGTCCCGCTGAGGCTGGCGTAGCTCTCGACCAGGGCGCCGGCGTCGGGGTCGAAAACCAGGTTGGTGGTGCCACCCGAGGCGGCCGGGTCATAGGTCTGGGCGCCGGGGGCGAAGGGCGTGCCCGTACCCCGTTCGTGGTTGCGCACGAGGCGCACCAGGTCCCCGTCCCGGAACGCGGCCATGCCGTCGTGGGCGCTCGGCGTCTTGCGCCCGTCGGACATCACGTCGTTGGTCCAGCCGAAGCTGACGTACTCGAACCCCATGGGCAGGAGGAGCAGCTCCAGCCCTGTGGCCTGGTCCTTGACCGGGCCCAGTGTGCCGTACCCCTCGCCGGAGGTCTCCGGAGGCGCCGCCCCCGCCACCCGAGCCGCGAAGGCCAAGAAGGGGCCGGCCAGCGCCGCCCCCGCTCCTGCGGCCAGTGTCCCCTGCAGGAACGCGCGCCGTCCAACGATGGTCTTCTCTGTCATTTGCCGCTCCCGTGGTCGCAGGTCTCGGTCGACCCTGAACCTACGAAGCCACTCTGAACCGCAGGTGACCGTCAGGTGATCAGCGGCGGAACGCTCCGAGAAACCGGGGTGCCAATCGCCTAAGGTGCGAGGCTGTGGCGGGCGGCTGGACGGCGATGATGGACCACATGGCGGCGCACGCGGCCGAACCTCTGACCCGCCACCGCCTGCTCCTCGCCCACCTCGACTACGCGTGGGACCGGGCCCGTCCCCGCATGGAGGGCGTGACCACCGACGAGTACTTCTGGGAGCCGGTGCCCGGCTGCTGGACCCTCCGCCGCCAGCCCGACGGCTCGTTCCTGGCGGACTGGGCTGCCCCCGAACCGTCGCCCGCGCCGTTCACCACCATCGCCTGGCGGTTGTCCCACATCGGTTGGTTCCTCAACCTCCGGGCCAACCACCGGTTCGGGGACGGCACCCTGACCCCCCTCACTGCGCCCTGGCCGGGCACGCCCGAAGCCGCCCTGGACTGGATGGATTCCGGGTTCGCGGCCTACCGGGCCGGTGTCGCCGCGACCGACGACGCCAGCCTCGACGTCCACCCCGACGGGCCGGCGGGCTGGACCGACACCCGTTTCCCGTTCGCCCTCAATGTCCAGCACATCACCCTCGAGGTCATCCACCACGGCGCCGAGGTGAGCCTGCTTCGCGACCTGTACCGCGCGACCAGGTCAGGCGCGGCCCTCGCGTAGGCCAGCCACGGCCTTGTCGATGCGGCGCTGGCGGGTCCCGGCCGACGGCGACCGTGCTGCGGTACGTGTAGTCGCCGATGGTGACCAACGCAGCCGGCGCTTGCGCGTGCCCAGGCCGGCCACGGCATCGGCCGGCACCATGAAGCCGGTGGCGGTCCTGCCGCCCAGCTCGACGGTGGTCCGGAAGCGGGTGGTGGCCACGGTGCTCATCGTTCCGGACTCATCGGTTCTATCGTCCCGACCGTGGTGGAGCAGAAGCTGCAGCAGCTGTTCATGGGGTCGTTCGAGTTCTTCGCCCGACGGGCGATGGCCCGCCTCGACGGCCTCACCGACGACGAGTACTTCTGGGAGCCGGTGGCCGGCTGCTGGACCGTCCGCCGGGACCCGGCCAGCGGCAGAATGGACGTCGACCGGGCTCTCCCGGCGCCCGAACCGCCTCCCGTCACCACCATCGCCTGGCGGATCGTGCACATCTGCTCCTTCCTCTAGGCCCACGGCCTGCGCTCGGTGGCGTTCGAGCCGGGCGAGCCGGCGTGGGATCGGCCCGCACCCGTCCCCGAGAGCGCGGCCGATGCCCTCGCCGCCGTCGCCTCTTCCATCGCCGCCTGGCGGCGGGACCTGGCGAGCGTCGGCGACGACCGCCTGTGGGCGCCGATGGGCTCGGCCGCCGGCCCCTTCGGCGACAGCTCCGTCGCCGGCTTCGTCGAACACATCCACGACGAGTTCGTTCATCACACCGCCGAACTGGGCCTCCTGCGCGACCTCTACCGCGCCGGCTTGACAGCCGATCAGGCGCGGTAGGCGCGGGCCTGTAGCCCGTACAGCTCGGCGTAGAGCCCGCCGGCCGCCACCAGGTCATCATGAGCGCCGACCTCCACGACCCGCCCGCCGGCCACGACCACGATCTGGTCGGCCATGCGGACCGTGGAGAACCGGTGGGACACCAACACGGTGATGGCGCCCGACTCGGCCGACGCCGACCGGGCCAGTTCCGCGTAGCGCTCGAACAGCCGGTGCTCGGTGCCGGGGTCCAAGGCGGCGGTGGGCTCGTCCAGGAGCAGGAGGAGGGGCGCGCCCGGCGCCCGCATCATCCCCCGCCCCAGGGCGAGCTGCTGCCACTGGCCGCCTGACAGCTCGACCCCGTCCTCGAACCTTGTCCCCAACTGGGTGGCCAGACCGCCGGGCAGGCTGCCCAACACCGCCGACGCCCCGGCCCGGTCGATGGCGGCCAGCACTGCGTCGTCGTTATCGACCGACTCCAGGTCGCCGACGCCGACGGACTCCCGCGCCAGGAACTCCAGGCGGGCGTGGTCCTGGAACGCCCCTGACAGCCGGGCCCGCCATTCGGTCACCTGCATTCGCCGGAGGTCGACGCCGTCCACCGTGATCCGCCCGCCGCTCACGTCGTAGAACCGGCACAGCAGCTTCACGATCGTCGTCTTGCCCGCACCGTTCTCGCCCACCACGGCGACGGTCGAGCCCGCGGGCAGGAACAGGTCGACGCCCTCCAGCACCGGCGCCGACGTGCCCGGGTAGGCGAACGACACGCCCTCGAAGCGGATGCCGTCGTGCAGTCGCGCCGGCACCGCCGTGTCGGGCGGCGACTCGCCCGCCTTGCGGCCCTCCCGCTCGACCTCGTCCACCAGCCACGCCAGCCGGCCGACGGTCCGCAGCGTCCGCAGCATCCAGTCCAGCCCACCCACGGCCCAGTACACCTGCCAGCGCAGCCGAAGGGCGAGGGTCACAGTGAGCACCACGTCGCCGGGACTGGTGCCGCCGTACACGGCCCGGTTGACGACCAGCACGACGGCGGCCAGCTGGGCCACCACCAGGAAGCCGTCGCCCGCCAGCCCCAGCAGGGCGGTCTTGACGGCGACGCGCCGGCGGCCGGCGAGCACCTCGTCGTACGCCTCCCGGTGGCGGTCGAGGACCACCGGCCCCAGGCAATGGAGGCGGAGTTCGGCGGCGGCAGCCGGGTCGATGGCCTTGGCGTGCAGGCGGATGGCGAGCCGCTGGGCCTCGGCCGTCTCGTCCTCGTGGCGCTTGTACAGCTTGTCGGCCCGGGTTGCGGTGTAGACGGGGGCGGCCGCCGCCAGCGGCAGCAGGAGCAGCCAGGGCGAGACGCCGGCCAGCACGACGGCGGTCCCCGCCAGGTGGCCGAGGACGGTCACGAAGTTCAGGGTGGACGACACGATCGAACCGAGGGCCCACCGTTCCTGGCGGACCAGCTCGACCCGGTCGAGCAGGTCCGGACGTTCGAAGTGGTCGATACCGGGCAGGGACCCCAATAGGGACACGAGCCGGGCCTCGAACGCCATCGAGGTCCGCTCCCGGAGGCCGTTGGAGACAGTCGTCCCCACGGCGTTCAACAGGTAGCTCACCGCCACCGACACGCCGAGGACGACACCCCACGTGATGGCCCGGTTCCGGTCGCCGGCCGCGACCGAGTCGATGATCACCTTGGTCGTGAAGATGGCGAGCAGTTGGGTCACCTGGTCGCCGGTGGTGCACGCCAGGGCGCCGAGGAGCCGCAGCCGGTCGGCCCGCCAGCTCGTCGCCGCCAGGAGGGCCAAGCTGCGCAGCCGGCCGGCGTCGCCCGGCAGGCGCTGGCGGCGGAGGGCGACGGGCGCGCTCACGAGCGGTCGCCGGCGTCCGCCTGGCCGTTCTCGGTGAAGCGGGACGCCTGGAGGGCGAACATGGCCGCATAGCGCCCGCCCGCCGCCACCAGTTCGGCGTGGCTGCCCTGTTCGACCACCCGTCCCCTGTCCAGGACGACGATCCAGTCGGCGCACCGCACGGTCGAGAACCGGTGGGACACGAGGATCGTGGTGCGCCCCCGGGTCAGCCGCAGGAAGTGGTCGTACAGGTCGGCCTCGGCCCGCACGTCGAGGTGGGCGGTGGGCTCGTCGAGCACCAGGACCTGGGCGCCCGCCTCCAACCCGGCCAGGGCCCGGGCGAGGGCGAGCCGCTGCCACTCACCCCCCGACAGGTCGGCGCCCCCGGTGAACTCGCGGGACAGGGGCGTGTCCCAGCCTGTGGGCAGGGCGGCGA